>CAUZBP010000007.1:0-104603 GCA_963578105.1 Planctomycetota bacterium | reverse complement strand
TGTATGTAGTCGAGTCGCAGTTCGACGAGTTGAGCACCTTGCTCGACCAGATGACGATGCTCGGCAATCATATGCCGGTGACGACCTCTACCGATACTGACGCAGATCATGAGAAACCTGAGATGATTTGATTTGTTCTTAAGGATCTCTGTATGGTTTTTTAGTGAATCAACGGTGCTGCAACAGCAATTCGGAGGAGGATGAAGGGCCTAGGTGCGGCCGAATTTTCGATCCAATTCCTGCTTGGTTAACACGAGAACGGTGGGACGGCCATGTGGACAATGGTGAGAATCTTGTACCAATTCACGTTGTTCGACTAGGGCTGAAACCTCTTCCGTTGTCAGATGATCTCCCGCTTTGACCGCTGCCTTGCAGGAGATCATGTGCATCAGGTCGTCCAGCAGATCACGGCGTTCCGGTTTCTTACCATCGGTCAGCAGTAACTCGATTACTTGCCGCAAAATTTCACCCGGATTAAGTTTAGCCAACATGGCAGGATAGCCTGCCACGATCACCGTGTCCCCGCCGAAAGGTTCGACCTCGATACCCAGTTCCGCGAGCGAGGTCCGATTGTCCAAAACCATTGCAGATTCGGCAGGTGTTAAATCCACCGGTTCGGGGACGAGAAGACGCTGAGTTTCCACTTGACCTGCCAAGACTCTCTTGCGTAGCTGTTCGTATAGGATTCTTTCATGCAATGCATGCTGATCCAACACAGCCACACCCTCCACAGTTTCCGTGACAATGTAGCTGTCATGAATCTGCATTGAAGCTTGATGAGTATCGTTCGAGTTTAGATTGGTGGTTGCCGGATAAGATTCTGGCAATGTCCCGGGGTGAATGTCTTGCGACGACCTGGTGGACACGACTGGTTCGCCCGTCAAAATCTCATTCGAAGGGTCTCCAGCCAATGCTGTCCGGCCAATTTTTGGATCGGAGAAACTTAAATGGTTGGAGGAGGCCTGGAGGCCTGCTGAACCTGGCGGGGACACCTGCGGTCGGCCGGCCGGCACTTCCAGATACAGTTGATTCCTTGTCGGGTTGCCCGTTAGACTCTGGCGATCGGCCGCGGTAATTCCGGACCGTGGTGAAGTGACTTGTAGAGGATGTACAAGATCACTTGAAAGAAACTTCGTGCGAAGTGTACCCAGCAGCTTGCTATACAAACGTCCTGCATCCTGAAAACGGACTTCCAGTTTGGTGGGGTGGACATTGACGTCAACCATCTCAGGGGGCAACGTGATTCTTAAGAATGTGATGGGGAAACGGCCTACCATCAGCAGGCCCCGGTAGGCTTCAACCAGGGCGTGCTGAAGAGACCGGTCTCGAATGTAGCGCCCATTGAGAAGCAAGTACTGCATCCGATTATTCGAACGACTTTGACTGGGATCGGCTACAAATCCCCTCAACTGAACGCCTCCGTCGTCCTCTCCAGAGATTGCGATTAAAGAATCGCCAATCTGATCACCAAACAATGCGACAATCCTTTGCCGCCAATCATTGACGCGCGGCAGGTCGGTGATGAGCTGGTTGTTTTGAGTGAGTGTAAAGTGCACCTCAGGATTGGCGAGGGCGATGCGGGTCAACGCCTCATTGCAGTGCCCCATTTCGGTTTGCTTGGTGCGCAAAAATTTGCGTCGCACCGGTGTGTTGTAGAACAGTTGCCGCACTTCCACCGAGGTTCCTATCGCACATCCACAAGGAACGGGCTCTTGCGTCTTTCCCCCGACCACACTCATTTCGTAACCCGAGTCAGATTCGGTTGTACGACTGCGTAACGTGAAACGGCTGACTTCGGCAATCGACGCCAGGGCTTCACCGCGAAAACCCAGTGTTCCCACGTTGAACAGATCCTCCGCGTTTCGAATTTTACTGGTGGCGTGACTTGCAACTGCCAAAGGCAGTTGCTGGGCGGCAATTCCGCAACCGTCATCGGTAACACGGATGAAATCAGCCCCTCCTTCTCCAAGTGTCACGTCGATGCGTGTAGCAGTTGCATCGACAGAATTTTCCAACAGTTCCTTGACGACACTCGCAGGACGTTCAATGACTTCTCCAGCAGCAATCTTGTTGACGACACTGGGTGGGAGTTGCTGAATGGTCATAGATGATTTGCTTGATGAAATGGGCCCGATGGAAGGAATTTCACACTTTAGATGGTTGGGTGCGGGAGCGGGGTGAATGACTTCGGGATGACAAGGCAAGTGTCCTTCGAGATTGATTCCTGTAGGGCCTGATCCGTCATGAAAAAACAACGACAGCCAGTGTGCCACCTGCTTTTCCACAGTCTACAGCCGCCAGTTTCAAGGACTGCAGCTAATTCAACTCGTACTCTTTAATTTTACGATACAAAGTGCGGGCACCTATTTTCAACAGGCGGGCAGCTTCTTCACGATTGCCGTTTGCAAGTCTTAAGGTTTCCTGGATCGCCCAGCGTTCAATTTGCTCCATCGATTGGCCAATCAAGTCCCAGGGTCCGGATTGACTCGAATTTTCCACAACCATTTCTACTTCTGTTAGCTCGGGCGGTAGGTCATCGACATCCAAGAGGCCATCAGTGTCCAGAACCACCATGGTTTCGACGAAGTTTCGTAACTGGCGTACGTTTCCCGGCCAAGCGTAGGCAAACAAGCGTTTAATCACTTCGGGTGAAACGGACTTGATTGACTTCCCGTACTGTTTGGAAAGCTCTTTGCGAAACTGGTCCAGCAGGGGCGCGATGTCGTCTCGGCGATCGGCGAGGCGTGGCAAATCAATCGTGACCACTTTCAAGCGATGATAAAGGTCCTCACGGAAAGTGCCCGCGGCGACGGCTTCTTCCAAATCGCGATTGGTAGCAGATAGTACACGTACGTTGACCTTGAAATGCTTGTTTTCACCGACTCGAGTGATCTCCCCACTTTCCAGCACCCGTAAGAGCTTGATCTGAGTTGCCATTGGCATGTCACCGACTTCATCCAGAAACAGGGTGCCACCATCAACATATTCAAAACGTCCTACCCGATCGGTGGAAGCGTCCGTGTAGGCACCCCTGATGTGTCCAAACAGTTCACTTTCCAGCAAGTGTTCACTCAGCGCGGCAAAGTTCACCGCGACAAATCGTTTTTTCTTGCGGGGGCTGTTCTGATGGATGGCTTGGGCTACTAATTCTTTTCCCGTTCCATTTTTGCCGGTGATCAGAACTCGTGCTTCTGTGGGCGCGATACGTTGAAGGCGGTCGATCACCGCTTGCATTTCAGCACTGGCATAGATGATGCGGTCAAAGCCGAACTTTTCGTCCAGTCTTTTGTGAAGGTCGAGGTTTGTCTGTCGTAAGCGGACGGCGTCTGCGGCTTTCTCTGTTGCCGCCCGAAGGCCGTCGGCATGGATGGGTTTTTCAATGAAAGTGAAAGCACCGTTTTGCATCGCTTCGACCGCCTTGGGAATGGTGCCATGTCCCGTGACCATGATGACCTCGCAGTTGGGGAGCGACTCCTTGGCCCGGGAAAGGACCTGCATACCATCGACGTCGTTCATCATCAAATCAGTAATCACGACGTCATAGTTGTGCTGGTCGATTTTTTTTGCTCCTTCCGGTCCGGAAGTAGCTTGTATGCAATCGTAGCCCACGCGTTCGAGGATTTCCGACATGGCTTGCGCGTGATGCTTGTCGTTATCGACAATCAGGACGGTGATGGGCGGGGCCTGATGGTTTTTCGATTCTGTTTTTTTAGCAGTGGCCATGGCAGTGATGATAACGAATTGTTCTGGAAAGTGGGAGGCGACGTGCTAGTGGTTCGAGTCATCGCACTCGTCCGCTGTCAGGCGAGGCGGGATCGGGAACTCAAGGGTGAACTGGGTTCCATGCCCGACGACACTCTGTACGGCAATGCGACCACCTGTGGCTTCGATGATCCGTCGAGCCGTTGGCAGGCCCAACCCAGATCCATTTTCCTTTGTGGTGAAGAAGGGTTCAAACATCCGAATGGCGGTTTCCTGTTCCATCCCGCAGCCATCGTCGATTAAATCCAGCGCGACGCGCGAGGGTGTCAGTCGTGTACGCACGACCAAGGTTCCTCCGTGCGGCATGGCTTGAATGGCGTTCAATACCAAGTTCAAGAGAGCGGCGTACAGGCGGCCCGCATCCATCAGGATGCTGGGCAGATCTGCATCCAGGTAACGAAGTACCTCAATCTTTTGTTCTTGAGCCTTGAGGCTGACAAAGTCGAGCACTCGTTGGATCTGTTCATTGAGATTGCCAGCCTTGAGATCCAGGTCAGTGACCCGGACGTACTTCAGAAAGTCATCAAGCAGGTTCTGCAGACGCTTACATTGAGCCTGAACAATCCCTACTTTGTTCAGACCGCGACGTTCACGCTGGCTGGTAGCTTCTTCTAGATCCTCTGCCAGAAGATCCATATTCATGCGAATCACTGACAGCGGGTTCTTGATCTCATGGGCCAACTCACCTGCCAGTTCCGAGACTTCGAGGTATCGGTTCCAGATTTTCTGGTGCTGCTCGTGAACGTTTTGACTCTCGGATTCTGCCATGCGAATTGGTCCGAAGGGCACGTCAGACGGACTGCATGCGGTGAAGAAAGCCCGGCGAACCAAGAGAGTGGCTCGCCGGGCAACTGACTATCAAGGATATCGAGCGCGATTATTACGATTCCACAGAACCGGAACAACCACATGGTTATTGCACAAACCAGACCCGGCCAGTTCGTGCGTTAAATATAAATCGATCGTCGATCTTGGGAGCGACGATGTTGTCAGTCGTCAGCGACCGCACTGGTTTCAGCCAGTTCACTCATCGCCTCGCGATGACTTAATTTCACTCGGTCGTGGTCATCGACGGAAATTACTTTGACTTTGAGCTGATCGCCTACCTTGCATATGTCCGAAACGCTATTGACATAGTCGTCGGACAACTCGCTGATGTGACACAATCCGTCACGGCCCGGTAGGATTTCGACAAAAGCTCCAAAATCTTTTACACTACTGACCTTCCCGTCGTAGATCTTGCCGACTTTCACCGAAGCGGTAATCGCTTCGACTTGAGTCATTGCAGCTTCTGCCCATTGTTGGTTGGTGCTGGCTACCGTCACAATACCTTCATCGTTAACTTCGATAACCGTACCGGTTTGTTCTTGGATGCCACGTATTGTTTTTCCGCCAGGGCCAACGAGCAGGCCAATCTTTTCTGGATCGATGTTCGTCCGAAGCAAACGCGGCGCCGAAGGAGAAGTTTCTTCTCGAGGGCGGGGGATCGTCGCCAGCATCTTGCGTAGAATTTCAATTCGCGCTTCCCTTGCTTGCGTTAAGGTTGCCCGGATAATTTCTTCGCTGACGCCCTTAAGCTTCAGATCCAATTGGATACCAGTAATTCCGTTTTGCGTTCCGGCAATCTTGAAATCCATGTCACCATGGTGGTCTTCAGAACCGAGAATGTCGGTCAGGAGTACCCAGTCGTCTCCTTCTTTGACCATGCCAATTGAAATTCCCGCCACGGGATTAGTGATTGGTACACCGGATGCCATCAGTCCCAGAGTGGCACCGCACACCGATGCCATGGATGACGAGCCATTGGATTCCAGAATGTCGGAAATAACGCGGATGGTATAGGGGAATTCGTCGGCATCGGGGAGCACTGGTTTCACGCTGCGTTCCGCCAATGCACCATGGCCGATCTCTCGGCGACCGGGGCCTCGTATGGGGCGGCACTCGCCGACTGAAAACGATGGAAAGTTGTAATCCAGCATGAACTTCTTCGAGTACTCCTCGGCCAAACCGTCGACACGTTGCTCGTCCCGTCCGGTTCCTAAAGTGATCGTAATCAAGGCCTGAGTTTCACCGCGTTGGAAGACCGCCGAGCCATGGACGCGTGGCAGAACATCGATCAGACATTCGATGGGTCGTACGGTCTTATTGTCTCGTCCATCCGACCGGGTTCCTGCCAGAATCAAGTCTCGCACTACGCGTTGTTCCAAGTCGTGCCAAGCCTCTTTGAAAGCTCCGGCATCCATAGCACCCTTTGCGTCGGGATCAGGAATGAGTTCGGTTTTGACCCGTTCTTTCAAATCTGCACAAGCGTCCTGCCGGGCTTGTTTGCCTTCGGTTTGTTGGGCCGACTTGAGGTCTTCGTAGAACCGGTCTTTGAGATTTTCATAGATCCCATCCGGCTCCGGAACGGTGTACTCTTTCTTCTGAACGTCTGCCTTTTCGACCAATTCGAGCTGTAGTGCGCAAATTTCTTTGATGTATTTGTGGCACTCCATGATCGCCTCGGCCATCTGCTCTTCCGACATTTCACGAGCAAAACCTTCGATCATCATCACCGATTCCTGGGTGCCCGACACGATCAAGTCCAGATCGCTTTCCTCAAGTTGATCGAACGTTGGGAAGGGAATCCATTCCCCGCGCACATAACCCAATCGAACTGATCCAACAGGGCCTTCGAAAGGCATTTCCGAGATGCAAAGTGCTGCTGACGAACCATTCATGGCCAATACATCGCCATCCGTTTGACGGTCACTGGACATGACGAAGTTTTGAACCTGGACCTCGTCACGAAACCATTTGGGAAACATGGGCCGGATCGGTCGATCCACCAAACGGGCCGTCAACGTCTCCTTCATGGATGGCCTGCCTTCACGTTTCAAAAAGCCTCCCGGGAATTTTCCCGCAGCGGCGGTTCGCTCCCGATAGTCACACGTGAGCGGAAAAAAATCGATACCTTCGCGGCCGGGGCCTGTCGCTGTGGCACTTAAGACACTTGTTTCTCCATACTGTATCAGACAACAACCAGCGGCTTGTTTAGCCAACTGCCCTGTTTCGATCGACAATACAGCGTTTCCAACTTGACGCTCTACACGTACTTTCACTTTAGTTTCCTACTTTCCTACAGGGAGAGTACTGAACAGACAGACACCAGGAACCATTCTTGCTACGACTCAACCGCACCGCGGACACATCTTTGCAATAGATCTGCACGGTTCTTCAAGTGCAGGCAAAAACTGTTGTGGCGGTAGCGACGCCGGTGTGGGTGTAACGATAGCAAGGGGATGCTACTTGCGGATGCTCAGTCGGCGAATGATATCGAGATATCGCTGCGGCTCTACTTCTTTGAGATAGTCCAACAGCCGACGACGTCGACTCACCATGTTCAACAAGCCACGACGACTGGCGTAATCCTTTTTGTGAATTCGCATGTGTTCCGTCAACTCGTTAATCCGAGTCGTCAAAATTGCGACTTGCACCTCGGGTGAACCCGTGTCATTTTCGCCACGCTTGTGGTCAGCAACCAAATCCAGCTTTCGCTCTTTCGTCAGTGCCATTTACTACCGTAACTGCTCCCCGCCAGCCAGTTTCCTCTACTGAGCCTGGAAGCAAAGGTCTCCTTTGGTTCTAGCTTTTCTCAGGACTCTCCTACATACAATAATGTCAACAACTTAAGACATCTAAATGTACCAGTCTGGGCTGGCATTGCAACCGCAAATAGACCACGGCGTTGTTCCAGAATCATTGACCCTACAGACACCCTAATCGGTTTGCACCCCGGCTCGTACCTCTCACGCGCTCTTTCTACGGGGCTGGACTCTCCTCAAAGTCGTTCCAACGACGCTTTCAACCGACAAAGAGCCCTGCACTTGGCAGTCGGCTTGGCAACCCACGGTTTCAGTCTCGGGCGGCTTCGACCGAACCTGCGGCATAGGTAAAGTGGGTTGACTGGAGTGGTTCACCTGTTCGGCAGGAATGAGTGCCACCAGTTGATATTTGAATTTGGTTTAGATATCTGAATGCCACTGGAAATGTTCCGCTATTTCCTACACGGGAGGCAAAAAGCGTTTTCCTGAGCAACGATCCATCCGGTCGGTGCGTTGAGTAATTTTTCTGTCTTTTGTTTGACTGTTGACCCAGAATGCCGTTGCGCCGGTTAAATCGTGCCAATTTTCCCTTGAGACAATGCTGACTCGTGTCCTGTTGTGGTGGTAGAAGTTGCCCTTGGACTACCAGGCCTCCTCGCGCCAGCGCAAGGCCTGAACGGAATGAGAATCCAGTAGGAACCGAATTGCGCCCGACTTGGCCGTTTCCAGAACCTGCGCACCGATTTCTTGGTACACCTCAGTAACCACTTGGACGTCACGACCGTGTCCGCTACTGACCACCACCCAATCGGGCTGACTCCAGGCGGCAAATGCGTGAGGTTCGCTGTGTAAGCTACCGTGGTGCGGTGCCATCACGAGGTCGTACTTGCAAGGTGTTTTGGCGATGACTGCTTGCAAGCCGGGTGCTTCCAGGTCTCCCGGCAGTAGGATTCGTCGCCCCTGGTATGTGATCTCCAAGACGATGCTGTTTGAATTATCAGAGCCAGAAACCCCCATTGCCGGTGGGTGCAGGACTTCGATCCGTGTTTCTGGGCTGATGTTCACCAGGTCACCAGCATGGATTTTTTGAGGGTGGATTCCGTTTATTTTCAGGGCTCGTGCCAGTTGTTCTAGTGCAGGATTCATCTGCGAAAACATCACTGGGGAAATAAAGAACGACCCCACCGAGAGGCGGTTCACGAGTTCGGGCAGGCCATTGTAGTGATCTACGTCGGCATGTGACAAAATGATCGCGTCGATGTGGGTGATACCGCGTGACCACAGGAACGAAGAGACACTGCGGGTGGCAGCACTGGGTGATCCCGACGTGCCTGCGTCGTATAGCACCGTTTTACCGCCGGGGATTTCGAGCACCACCGAGGTTCCATGCCCGACAGACAAAAAAGTACAAGCCAGGGTTTGGTTGGTCGTACGGTGCCAACGTTCCCAGGTGGAAGTTGAGAAGCCAATTCCCACCCAGATTGCCAGGATCGTCAGGCACGAACGGTTTGTTGGGCGAAGTTGGGGTACCGACGCCAGCAGAAAGAGAGCCGTATAGAAGACGGCCAGCCACCACCATGTCGGGCCGGTGACCCAGAAATGGCTGCCGGGAATGCTGCGAGCTGTCGCCACAGTCAATTCAAGTACCCACAGAGAATTGTCGCAGATCCAGGCGGCAACCTGTGCCGCGGGTGGTGCGAACCAGGTCAAAAGGAGCAGGCTGAACCCCGACAGCAAAGCGATCAGCATGGGAATCCAAAGGATTGTGTTCAGCAGGACAGCCGACAGGGACAGGATGTGAAAACGATGCATGACCAGGGGTAAAGCAACCAACCAGATTACACCGCTGGCCAGCGTAAGTTGAAAGTAGATATTTCCGATTCGTCGCAACCAACGGACATACCAGGGCCGGGTTTGTTCAACAAGTTGTTCGAGCGGATCGGCGCTTGGTACGCGAATCAGGCAGGGGGAAAACCAATATAACGTTGCCACAGCCAAAAACGAGAGTTGAGTCCCGGTGCGAAAAAGGTCGGATGGATTGATGGCCAGTATAAAAATGGCAGCCGCTGCCAGGGAGTTGAAGGGAGAAGTTTTGCGGCCCATCAGCATGGCCCCGCAGAGTGCGGCCACGAGTATCGTCGCCCTGACGACCGGGGGGCGCGCATCTGTAAGCAGGGCATAAAGTAAGACCAGGAAGAAAACGAGCAGGGGTGCCCAACGCTGTGGTACAAAGTTGAGCCGTGCGAGAAAGAACAGGGCGGTTGCCAGAATTCCTACATGGAGTCCCGAGATTGCAAACAGGTGAATGGTTCCTGTGACCACAAAATCTTCAATCTTTTCCCGATCAAGTTGTTCACGGGCACCCAGTAAAACTGCAGTTGCCAGTCCGGAACGTCGGTGACTCAGCCGACGCCATAGAACTTCATTGCAGTGCGAGCGAACCGATTCAATCCATCCCCGAAAACTCCACTGCACTCTTGGAACCAAAACCGTCACGCAGTCTGGGTAGTTGGCATAGGTACGGCATAAGATGCGATCGGCGCGCTGGTGCAACCACAAATCGAATTCTCCTGGATTTTTCGCCGGGCGTGGCTTGAGCATACGGGCAAAGACTTGAATCCGGTCGCCCGGGTGTACTCCCAGTAATTGTCCTTCTACAAACAACTGTGTCTTGCCCGAAGATGGTTGCCAGCCAGCCCCATTTCGCACTTTAACGATTTGCACTTCCAGGCGGGTTTCTGCGCCACGCACGATGGTACGTAATGGATTCGCAGTACCGGGAGGAATCGTGCGGGGTCCATTCAAGGCAACGCCTTCAAAGCAGACCGGTTTCGGGGCTTCCTGCATTGCGAACCCTAAATGGTTGTCCGCAAAAAGGTGCCACTGCCAGTGATGCCAGGCACCGGCAAGGGCTGCGACGGAAGTCAACAGAGAGATTGCTGCAAGTTGATTTCGATGGCCGCGAATCAAGCCCCACCACAGGCACCAAGAGCACACCGAACCGACCCACCAGGAATGAATTGAAAAGCCCAGATACCGATCGCAGAAAATTCCCGTGACGACCGCCAGAAACACCATGACCAAAGGCAGGCTGCGCGGCACAGAAGGTTTTGCGGCAGCGGGTTCACCAGTCTTTTTCTCAGCGGCAGTCACCACGTGGCGGTTCCAGACAGGATGGTGCTGAAATCGGTCTGTTGTTTCGGAGTGACGGCATATCCTAACGCCCCAGAGGAGCAATTTGAAGTGCGGGAGAGGTTGTTGTCAGAGTGGAGTTAAGGAGCCAAAAGAGAGGTTCCAAGGCCGAATCTCCACCGTGCGGGAACAGCACAGGGTTAATTGACGCGGTTACTTCAACTGAGCGAGTTGTGCGCCAAGCCCGGTGCAAATCAAGTAAGTGAACCGGAAACTTCCTTTGTCTGATTCTCGTTGCAACGTTAAAATGAAAGTCTGGGAAGAGTTGTAAAGCGATTCAGGGGGTGAAAAACGAGGGGTAAGGAGCGTGAAAATCCGGATAGCTTTCCTGTGGTAGAATTTCCTATGACCGGAACTTCTCGCCCTATGACCATTTACTGTTGAACCCGGGATGTGAATGTGATCGATCGGCACACTGAAGTCCAACAATCTGAAAACGAATCCCGCCCGCTTCAATTCCGTCTGGCGACGCTCTTGAAGATCGTCGCGGTTCTGTGCTTGCTGCTGGGATCCCTGAAATCGCTTGGACCGTTATTTGCGCTTGCCGTTCTTCTTTTAATGCTTACCTTATTCGCGCATGTGGCCGGTAACGCGATGGGTACCCGGCTGCGTCAAGAGGGTAACCGTGCTGCCCAGCAAAGTCCGGACAGAATTTCCATTGACACAAGTAAGCACGTGGGGATTGGTACGCCTTTGGGGAAACGCGCCAGTTTGGGACGGGGTATGATTCTGGTCACAATCCTTGGTGTTGTGTCAGGCGCGATCCTCGGCGGTGCTTTGTTGGCGTGGACCCATTCCAATCAACTGACTTTCTTCAGCCTGACCCTGGGTATTTTTTCCAGTGGTGTCATCGGGGGTTTGTCAGGTTTCCTGGCCGGCAGCTTTCTCAGCGTTTTGGCTCAGGTGGTATTGCAGGTCCCAAAGGAGCCGAGCGTCCGACATCGTCTCTAAGTTGCCAGCAGTACTGCAAGTTAACAACTCCTGAAGCGATGAAAGCACTTGTTTTTCTACGAGCACTTTCCTGCCTCGCAATCTAGCATAGCGAAGGGCCAGCAAGACGAACCTGTTGCTGTCCGGATTTCCGGTTCTTGGAATGTTTCAGAAGGGTGTTTTCTTCGGAAATATTCAACTCTTTTGAAACAGTAGCCTGTCAACTGGCCAGTTCATTTCACTTCGTGAACCACCACCTGATTGTTGGCACTGGGTATGATCCCGCTCCCTGTCACAACGACAACTCGGTCACCCCGCGCCAAATAGCCTGTTCGGGTGCCCCACTCATGGATGAATGCAGACAAGTCCTCGTTTGTCAGACTGGACAAACCGAGCACGGGCGTAACTCCCCAGAACAAAGTGATGCGTCTCAGGGTGCTGGGTGAGTCGCTTACGGCGATCGTGGGTACAAAGTCTCGTTGGTTTGATTTCACGAGGGCCGAACGGCCGGAAAGCGTGGCTAAGACAACCAGTTTGGCATGCAAACGTTTGGCAATGACTCCAGCGCCCAGCACGGTCGCTGAAGTAATGGGATGCACACCGATCACAGGAGGTGCCACTGGCTCGCTATGAGAGCTTTCTTCCAGTGTCTGTTCAGTGAATTGCATGATCTGTCCCATCATTGTCACGGATTCACGAGGGAACTCACCAATTGCCGTTTCTCCGGACAACATACAGGCATCGGCCCCGTCTAAAATGGCATTTGCCACGTCCGTGGCTTCGGCTCGTGTGGGACGGTTGGAGTGCTGCATGCTGTCCAGCATCTGTGTTGCTACGATGACCGGCTTGGCGTGGAGATTGCAGGTCTTAATAATTCGTTTTTGGGCCATCGGCATCTCGGCCACGTCCGTTTCGACTCCCAGATCACCTCGGGCGACCATCACCACATCGGCTGCAAGGACGATCGACGTCAGATTTTTAAGTGCTTCAGGCTTCTCGATCTTGGCGACGACCCAAGCGTCTGAACCGTGCTGACGCAAAGTGTCTTTTAACTGTTTGATGTCCGAGGCAGATCGCACAAAACTGAGACCAACAAAATCAACGTCCTGCTGTGCTGCCCAGCGTGCATGTTCCAAGTCGGTTTGGGTCATGGAAGGAACACTCAATTTTACCCCTGGCAAGTTGATTCCCTGACGGCTCCGCAAAATACCAGGTAGAATGACCCGACAACGAAGGCGATCAGACTGCTTTTCTTCCACCACTAACCCCACGGTACCGTCAGCCAATATCACTCGTTTGCCAACGTCGAGTTCGTCGATCAGACGTGGGTAGTTACTGACGAAGTCCACGGGCCGTGTGGCCACTTTGCCCCGAATGAAAAAGAACTCGGCGCCAAGTTCGCAGTGCACCGGATCCTCTGCAAGTTGGCCCAGTCGGATTTTGGGACCGGAAAGATCGGCCAGGATGCCAACAGGGCGATGCAGGGCTGCACTCACCTCATGAATCGTGGCCACCGTCTGGGCATGTTGTTCCAGAGTTCCGTGGGCCATGTTGATGCGAAACACATCGACCCCCAAGGTGGTAAGATCGGATAGCAATTGGCGGCTATTCGATGCTGGTCCCACGGTAGCTACAATTTTAGTGCGTGCAGTTTGCAGGTTGTGAGCCGGGTCTTTCATTAATGCCTCCATTGACCAAGCGGTACGTCGCTCAACACAATGATCCATGTGGAAGGACTCAATTTACCCAAATCGTACCAGGTGGGGCAGACGACTATGCGAACTCGCCGTACTTCACTTCTTCTAATAGGTTTTTTGGGGGCAGGATTGGCGCTAACTCTGTTCTTTGTACTCTGGGGTTTACGGTCCAGGCACGATTGGCCGGAACTGACCGTTGGCGACTTCGACAGGGCTTGGGAACACTGGCAGAAAAACAGTCCCGAAAATTACGATATTTACATCCAGGTTACCGGGCGCCAACCGGCAATCTACGAGATTTCTGTTCGCGAGCGCGAAGTGATTCTGGCAGTTTGCAACGGAGACCGGTTGAAATCGAAACGCACCTGGGGCACTTGGAGTGTTCCGGGAATGTTTCAGACGATTGAACACGACTTGGAACGTCTCGCCGAATTCAAAAAAAATCAACGTGCGGGACCTCCGCCTCTGTTGCTTCACGTTCAGTTTGACCAGGTTCACGGGTATCCCGGGCAGTACCACCGATTGGAATTGGGAACACAAATGCAAGTCGATTGGAAAGTGACGGAGTTTCGCGTTGTGCATAAGTAGCTGGCTGAGGATACGCGTTACAGACAGGATGTGAATGTTGTTTTCTTGGTAGCAGGATAAGTGAAGGAAGAATGCTGCTCACCGCTGCCAGGTGATTCTGCAGACGAATGATCGAGTGGTGTCTGGGGAATTGGTGCAGGGCTTTACTGAAACGAAGGAGGTCCCATGTCCTACTGGACCAACAAAGTAGTTCTTATCACGGGTGCATCGGCGGGGCTAGGGCGTTGCATGGCAAAAACGTTTGCTCGTGAAGGCGCTCGGGTTGTGCTGGTCGCACGTGGCCAACAGTCACTGGATGAGTCGGTTGCGGAGATCCGTGATAGCGGGGGAAAGGCCACGTCACTTACGGCGGATGTCACACAACAACAACATGTTGATAGGCTTGTCGAGAAGACGATTGAGACACATGGACAGTTGGACGTGTTGGTCAACAGTGTAGGACGTTCCATGCGCGGTAAAATCGAGGAGACGACCGCCGAGGAGTTTCAGGAGTTGCTGGAAGTGAACCTGATCGCTACGGTTCGTTGCACGTTGGCTGCCCTGCCCCACTTGACAGCCACGGGTGGGCATATTGTCAACATCGGTTCCCTTGCATCGAAATCAGTGGGGCTCTTTTTGGGAGCCTATCCTGCTAGTAAATTTGCCATGGCAGCTTATTCGGCTCAGTTACGTCTGGAGTTGGAATCTCAAGGTGTTCACGTGCTGCTGGTCTGTCCGGGGCCCTTGTCCCGAGAAGATAACTCGCAGCGTTATAATTCGCAAACTCAAGGACTTCCAGAGGCGACTCGCCGGCCGGGGGGTGGTGTACGACTGAGAACTATCTCGTCTGATGAACTCGCACGACAGATTCTGCTGGCCACGGAGCGTCGAACTGCCGAACTGGTGATTCCTGGAAAAGCCCGCTGGTTGTTCGCGCTTTCTCAAGTCGCACCGCGGTGGGCGGATTGGATTTTGAGGAAGAAATTCAATTAACTAACGAATGTGGCCCATGTTTTTCACTTAGAAAATTTTGTCGGCCATTATCTGGTGACGAAAAAACAGGGTTCAACGCACGTAACGACCCGTGGTTCAACACCCTGTTGCGGTCCGCCTGCCGGACGCTCATAAAGACTGGCAGAACTTGTAGATCGCCAGACTTTTCCCGGCCAAACGTTGACATTAGTTAACGGTTGATTATGCTCGAAAGACAGGTGCTTGATTTGTTTCCAAGCCGCTTTGTTTTGTCGGTGCTCGTAAATTTGATGGCAAGTGTCTCTTGTCGAAGGCCGAGCCTGTTTGGCCGGTTGTAGGAACGGACGCGTTTCTTTTCATTCCATAGTAGTCCGTTTGGCTTCCTGCTATTCCAGCTATGACTAGGCAAAAAATTGTCGCTCCCGTTGACGGTGGAGTGACAGGAGATTTCACTTGGGCGCGATCGGGTTCGAGGAATGAGATGAAGTTGCATCGACCTTTGCAAACTTCCAGGTGTACATGTAGAAAATCAATGAAGGTTTGCATTCTGAGGTTGGAAAAAGGGTGTGGAAAAGACGTTCCGGATGTTGTTCTGTCGGCAGCTCTGTTGGGGTGCAACTTGTAATAAACGGCGAGTTGTCCACCAGAGAGAGGGTAGAACCAATGAGACGGTGTGAAGATACCGGCCGGTTTCACAGTTTATTTTCTGCGTCCATGTTGGTATTTTTCTGTGTGGCCGCTGCGAGCCGATTGGTACATGCTCAAGAGGATGCCGGCAGCAAGGTGTTACCCGCGATAACGAGTCTCTCGCCTGCGACTTCAACCGGACATGACTTTTACAGTGTTTACAATGCTAAGGCTGCAGATTCTACAAACGCAAATGAGCTTCGATCGGGTGAGGCAGCCGGATTGAATTTGACAGGCAGCGGTGTGCGTATCGGAGTCTGGGATGCCGGTGATGTGCGAGCTTCGCACGAGAACTTCAGGGTCGGAGCGGTCACGATTGTGGACTCTGTGGGGTTCGATGATCACGCGACACATGTGGCTGGAACAATGATCGGTGATGGTACACCAGTCGCCGCGGCGCGCGGCATGGCTTCTGATGGATTGGGTGGGTCAGGGCCTGCCATCCGTAGTCGGGATTTCCACGATGACACGGCCGAAATGGCCACCGACGCTGCTATTTTGGACCTCTCCAATCATTCGTATGGTTTGACCCGCGGATGGGAGGGGGCCGGTTTGCAGCGTTTTACCGAATGCGTGGCCGGAAATCGCGAATGGTGGTATGGCAACTATGACGTTAGTTCCACGGAGGACGCCTCTTTCGGTTCGTATTCGAACATCAGTGTTGCGGTAGATGAAGTGATTCATGACAGCAACGATCTTCTTTTAAGTATTTGGTCCGCCGGCAACGACCGCGGTGATGTTTACCGTGATGTGGGAGAAACCAATCAGTGGGTGGGTTATTTTAACTCGGTCCCGGTAGGGGCTGTCTGCCAGGAAACAGGGACCTTGAATGCGGCAGGCTTCTATGTTGTTCCAAATGAGGGAACAACCGTGGTTCCGCTTGCCGATGGTGATGGCGGAACAGGTTACGATTCAATTCCGAATGGAGGCCAAACTGCAAAAAACGTCCTGGTCGTCGGTGCAATGCTGGATCACAGCACGGACCCTCATGACGGGACAACGATGGCATTGGCAGCATTCTCAAGCTTTGGTGGTACGGACGACGGTCGGTTGGCGCCCCACGTTGTGGGGAACGGGTTTCTTTTGACCTCGTCGACGGCAGCGACTGATTCGGACTACACCCCCTACAGTGGAACTTCGATGTCCGCGCCGAACGTGACCGGTACGGCAGCTCTTTTACTCGAGCACTGGGGCAATGAGGGTCTCACAAATCCCACAGCGGCCGCGCAGAAGGGACTGCTGATCCACACGGCAACCGACGTCACCAATGGCCCTGCCAATCCCGGACCGGATTACGCCACCGGGTACGGGATGGTGAATGGTCGGGCCGCAGCTGATTTCATTACCGACGCACTGACCAAGCCGGTTGACATGCGGGAAGCACATTTCCACCAGGAAACACTTTTTGATGGGGCTACGCACTCCGAGACTTTCCAGGCGATTGGTGGGCCTGTGAAGGCCACATTGGTCTGGACCGATCCGGCGGGTACAGCGCGAACCGGAGCGGACAATATGACCAGCGTGTTGGTGAACGACCTCGATTTGCGCATTGAGTCTACCTCGACGTTTTTTCCGTGGACCTTGGACATGAACAGCCCTGCAAATTCGGCGGTTCGCACGGGCAAGAACGAGGTTGACAATATTGAGCAGGTTGTGATCGATAATCTTTCCGCAGGAACCGTGTTTACGGTGATCGTGGAGCACGACACGGCACTGGTCAATCCGCAAGAGTTCAGTTTTCTGCTTAGCGGTGCCCTGGTGCCCGAACCTGCCGGGGCTGTTCTGGCCATTATTGCAAATGTGTCACTGCTTCTCTTGCGACGACCGTGGCCTCGTTATACAGCTTGTTAAGCGTTTGGAGGAAATGGCGACCGGTTCGTTTGTGGGATGCGTGCAGGCAAGGTTTCCAGGGGCTTCCTGACGTTGTTTTCCGGCGTGCGGTGACACAAAACGTTGTGCGCCGTGAAATCATTGTTCGCCGAAAAAAATCTGGCGTCAAGGATTGAGTTTGGTGGACCTTCTGTGAGTGTTATGACTGCGTGGCGACTGCTGTGCGCCGAACAGGTGAGGTGTGTGTTCTCTGTTTTCCAGTCTAGCGGGTTCTTGAAACACTGGAAAACTTGATCTTGCTGCGGGAATCCGCATATCCAAGTGAAGACATGTTTTTCCTGTGCAAGCTGTATTTCGCACGGTTTACAACGGACCGGGAGACAGTGAAGACCGGGGTTATCTACTTTCGTAGCAGGGTATTTTGGCCGGAAGAGGTGCTTCACCAAACAGGTACGACTGTTTCGCTGGAGCCCCGGTTCAGCCGGCACGATTATTTTTGTTGACGAACCAACTTATCGGAAAATACGTCTACAATAAAAAGGACGGAGTGTAACGGAAATCGTGATAGCAGCACATTATTTGGCGCAGACATCGTCAAATCTAGCGCAGGGGTGACAGGGCACTGTAATTGTGGAGGAGACACCATGCAAAACGATTCGTTAGGTACTTTGCAACTCACACTAACACGGGACGAGGGAGTGGGGCGTGTTGTTGTGCCCCTCGAGGACTTTCTAGGGTTTGATCTGTGGATGACCCACAACCTCGAGCAAATTGTTACACAGTGGTCAGAGACGACGACGACACGTGCCACCCGTTCGGGCGATTTGGACTACTACAACCCACATCGTTAACTTCTTCTAGCACCACGACGTGTAGCGCCAAAGATGTGTGTCACTCGTTCATCTGCTGGATGAAGTCAGAAGGGGCAGTCTTTCAGGTTGTGGCTGGAATGCCCAACATGTGTACCTGACCGGGTGGAATTTGCGAGTCCAGCGAAATTCAGCTCCGCATTGTTGCTGACTACCTGGTCTTTGAAGCGGTTCACGGACGGGTGAGACGCCTGAATCGTTCTGGAAAATGGCAGCATTGTTGTTTACGCAGGCAAAAGATCCCTTTTCACAGGTAGGAACCCATTTGGAGTTGCGAGCCTGGCGGACTGTCCATTGTCCAACTGCAAAGACCCGTCGGCGAGCTAAGCTGGACCTACGTTCCAAATTCGGGTCGGCGACGACCGAGTTGGATTTGCAGTCTTTGTACAATGTTGCTGTGCATCTGGCTGACACGGCTTTCACTCAGGTCAAGTGTGGTGCCGATTTCTTTCATCGTCAACTCTTCGTAGTAATAAAGGATGATAATTAGCCGTTCGTTGCGACTGAGGCCCTTCGTGACCAGTCGCATAAAATCGTTTTTCTGAACCCTCCGGGTGGGGTCTTCACCTTTCTTATCTTCCAGAACGTCAATTTCGCGAACGTCCTTGTAACTATCCGTTTCGTACCATTTTTTATGCAAGCTGATCAGATTGACGGCATTGGCGTCGAGTACCATTTTTTCCAGTTCCTTGACGCTCAGCTCGAGATGTTCCGCCAACTCCTTTTCTCCGGGATGGCGGCCGAGACGGGTTTCCAACGTTTTGTTGGCTTCCGCCAATTTAGTGGCTTTGGAGCGGACGAGTCGTGGTACCCAGTCCATTGTTCGGAGTTCATCCAACATGGCCCCGCGGATGCGAGGAACGCAGTACGTTTCAAACTTAACTCCGCGAGATAAATCGAAGGCATCGATGGCGTCCATCAGTCCGAAAATTCCCGCCGAGATCAAATCATCTAATTCGACGCCGTCTGGGAGACGGGCCCAAATGCGATCGCCATTGTACTTGACCAGCGGAAAATATTGTTCAACCAACCGGTTGCGTAAAAGTTCGTTGTCTTGATTTTGTTTATATGTTTTCCAGACCTGATCGATTTCGGCTTTGTCAAGTTTGGTTGTTACCATCGTTGCCATGCAATCCTCCATGATTACTAAGCTGGTCCAGGCATGGACTCTATATTTTACGCAATTTGTTATGCGCCGTCATTTTCATGTTTCAGTAGGTGGACGCATCCTTACTTGTTGTTGAACGTGCGCTTGTTACTCGCCCTTCGCTGTTTTCTCTGGCCCCGGCAACGTGCGTATCTGGGATTTCAAAGAATCTTCGATCGCCCATTCGGCGACCTGACCGACGAGCAGGCCCACGGCACCGAAGGCAAAAAGAGAGATGCTGGCCGTCGCCAGTGTCGAATTTACGTGTCCACGATGGATTAGCCCCTGCGCGAGTGTAGTGGCGAAGGCCACTAGCCCCATGACGGCCCCGAAAGTGCCACACATGCTTGACTCTTATAACGAGGTCAAACTTTGACTGATCCGTATACTTTAACCGGGAAGTGCGAGACAACGCTGTTTCACGGCTATCGGCCAACCATGGGGCTGTAGTTAAGCAAAAATTCGAAAAATGGATTTCTGGTTGGATTTGAATCATCCTGGTACGCTCTCCAAGGATTGACGTGTTGCACTGCCGTTGGCAGATTTCTGTGCCAGGGCGACAAAGTGCGATGCCAACTTTTCCATGGCTCTGGTAGCCTGACAGGTTGGTGATTTTGTCATGAACGGTACACCTAGTTCAGCAGCATCTCCGACGAGAGGATCCAATGGAATTTGCCCGCAAGTAGACAGATTGATGTTCAGGAACTGTTGGCACGAAGTCTTCAATCGTTGCTGTATCTCACCGGTGACTTTTTTATCAAAGCACTGGTTGACGATTGTTTGAAGCGATTTAACCGACCCCTGTTGAACCAGTGTTTTGATGGTTGCATAAGTATCCATCACTGACACCGTATCTTTGCAAGTAACCAATAAAACGTGATCGGATGCGTAACACAAATTTTGTGAGAACTTGCTAGAGGGACTGCTGCCGGTGTCTAACACGATCCAGTCGGCGTATAGTTCCAAGGCTTGCACGCGTCGAATGAATCGTTGCCGACTGAATTCCGAGCAGTCAATTCGGTTTTCCGGAGCCCATGTTCCGGGAAGTACTTGGATTCCCACTGGACCTGGTTGAAGTGCCTCATGCAGATCACGTTGGGCCGAAACAACGTCACCAATCCCGTACTTTTCACGGAGGCAGCAGAGTGACGCAATGTCTGAACGACCCAGGTGTGCATCGATGACAACGACGCGATGTCCCAGTTGTGCCAGAGCGACAGACAGGTTGAGCGTGATGGTCGTCGTCCCTACACCTCCTTTGCCTCCAAGGACCGAAATCATGCGCGCATTGGTTCTCTTTCCCGCTGGAGAGGGGTGGGAACTGTGGAGAACCATGCTGCGCAGTTCGGACGCTTGGTCACGCCTCATGGCAGGATACCTCCAGTCCCAGGATTTTCCGAGCCAGTCGGTTTGCATCGGCCGGTTCAATATCGTCGGGAACATTTTGACCATTGGTGAGATAGCTCAATGGCAATTGACATTGGCGCAACAACGCAAGGATATTACCAAGTTCCGTTGTTTCATCTAGCTTAGTGAGGGTGAGGGTTGTTGTACCGACTTCAGAAAATCGCTCGGCGGTCTTCGTTAAACTTTTAGCGCTGGCTGTAGTACTCAATACCAGATGTACTTCGTCTGCTTTGGCTTCGGTGAGCAACGATTTGAGTTCTTGGATTTTAATTTCATCACGGGGACTGCGACCTGCAGTATCCATTAAGATCAAATCCAGTCCGTTCAGCTGTGTGATTGCCTGTTGCATTTCACGTGGACTGGAGACGACTTGCATTGGCAAATCGATGATATCCGCATAGGTTCGAAGCTGGTCGACGGCTGCAATGCGATAGGTGTCCACCGTAATCAGGCCAACCCTTTTTTTCTCGCGCAAACGATAATTCGCAGCCAGTTTGGCAATGGTTGTTGTCTTTCCCACTCCCGTCGGACCGACCAGGGCGACCAGGCGTGTTTTGCCTGTTTCGATATGAATGGGACCCGTAATTGGGATGTCTTTTTCCAGCAGACGGACCGCTCGGGCCTTGAGGAGCGTGAGCTCTTGAGTGTCTGCAGGATCGGTTTCTTGTTGGAGTTGTTCGATCAGGTCACGGGCCAAATCCTGGGTGACTCCGGCTTCGATCAAATCAGTGAACAGTTGAAATAGTCCATCGGGAAGTTCAGGTTGTGCCGATCCTTCGTCACGCTCGCAAAGTTGTTCGACCAGTGAGTGGAGGTTGGCGAGTTGTTTCTTGACGTCGGCCTCGTACTGTCTGCGAAAATCCTGCGTATCTGCTGTGGGTCTGACGGCACCCACGTTTGCTTCAAAATTCGAGGGGAGGCGTGAGGGTACGTTTACATCGTCGGATGCAACGACTTCAAAATGTTGTGTTCCCGGGAGCCACCAAGACAATCGGGAACGGAACTGTCGTGTGTGTAAAATAGCTGCCTCGGGTCCGAGGTCACGACGTACGAGGTCCAGGGCTGCTTGGATCGATTTGGCTCGGTAAGTTCTGGTTTTCATGGATAATGCTGGTGTATCTGTTGTTTCAGAGGGTTCCTACAAGATCTGCTGTGATTTCGGTGACAAGGCCAACGGACTTAATTTGTGTGTCGCGGGTGATTTCGTTGTAGCTCAGGACGACTAGGTGAGGAATCATGTTTGTAGTGAGTTGTTTCAGACCGGGACGGGACTGTGGACTCACGAGAATAACGGGCGGTCGATTGATCTCAATTAACTTTTCCAGTTCGTCCGAAATTCTTTTGCAAGTGGATTCTACAGATTCAGGCGACATGCGAATGACGAGACCTTGGTCATTCTGTTCGATGTTGGCCACAAGATGATCTTCCAAGGCTGGATCCAATGTCACCACATGCAGCCTTCTTTCTTCGTCTTGAAAGTGCGTGCAGATCGTGCGTGCCAGACGCTGCCGTACGTACTCGGTAAGACAGATGGGATCTTTTGTCTTGCCGGCATAGTCTCCCAGGGTTTCGAGTATCAGCCCGAGTTGCCGTATGGAAACTTCCTCACGTAGGAGCATTTGCAACACTTGTTGCACTTCGCTCAACTTCATCATCGCGGGAATCAATTCGTCGACCACTGCGGGCGACGTTTTCTTGAGTTCATTGATAAGGTGTTGAGTTGCATCGCGGGTAAGTAATTCGTCAGCGTGGCGACGCACGACTTCCTGAACATGTGTGGCGATCACAGCGACCGGTTCTTTGGGAGTGTAACCCAGTGTTTCTGCTTGTTTGCACGTAGTGGTCTCGATCCACACTGCGGGTCGTCCGGATGCTGGATCACGTGTCGGTTCACCCTCGATGAGACCGCTTGTCCTTCCAGAATCGATGGCAAGAAGTCGGTCGGGAAAGGCATGGCCGTCAGCCACTGCGTTGTTAGCGATCCTGACCCGGTACTGGGTTTCCTCCAATCGCATGTTGTCACGAATGCGCACTTTGGGAAGGATGATTCCCAATTCGGTGGCGACACTCTGACGTACGCCGGTGACCCGCGCCAGTAGATCACCGCCTCGATGAGGGTCAGCCAGGCGGATAAGCCCGATACCAATTTCTAACTCCATGGGGTCAATTGCCAGGTAATCTTCAATTCGTTCGTCGGTTTTTGTTGCGTTGCCTGGACGGGATGTTTCCGACGCTGCCATCATTTTGTCGTGGTGGCGGCGTTTTTCACGGTTGATCATCCAGGCCAGTCCGGCACACGCAATCGCGATGGAGATCAAAGGTACGGCAGGCATTTTGGTGAAAACCAGGAGCACCAAGAAAACGGCCGAGATGGCCAGGGCTTGTGGACGAGAAAAGAGTTGCGTCAGGAACTCGGTTGGCAAATCGATCCGTTTCGTACTCCGTGTTACAAGAAGTGCGGCTGCCAAAGCAATCAGGAACGCGGGGATTTGAGTTGCCAGACCATCACCGATGGTCAGCTTGGTGAAGAGTGAACTCGCTTCGACGACGCTCATGCCAGCGAAGAAGATCCCCACTAAAAGTCCACCCCCGATGTTGATGAGGGTAATGAGTATACCTGCAATGGCATCACCCCTGACAAATTTACTGGCACCGTCCATCGCCCCGTAGAAGTCGGCCTGTTGAGTGATTTCCTCGCGTCGTCTGTGGGCTTCTTTTTCGTCGATCATGCCGGCATTTAAATCGGCATCAATGGCCATTTGCCGGCCCGGCATCCCGTCCAATGCAAAGCGTGCTGCGACCTCGCTGATCCGGGTGGCGCCTTTGGTGACAACAACAAACTGGATCACGATGATGATCACGAAGATAATCAATCCGACGATGATCATGTCACCGGCAACAAACTCTCCAAAACTTTTGATCACGCCTCCGGCTGCATATGATTTTTCTGTTTCGGCCCGTGTGAGAATCAAACGTGTGGACGCGACGTTGAGTACCAGACGCCCCAGTGTGGAAGCGAGCAAAATGGATGGGAAAACGCTGAATTCCAAAGGCGTCCGGACGTAAATAGTCGTGAGCAGTACAATTACAGCCAGGGTAATATTGGCGGCGATCAAGAAATCCAGCAGGATCGAAGGCAAGGGAACCAAGAGCACCAGGATACTGGTGATGGTGGCCACGGGTAAAATCAGACTGCGTGAATTCGTTGTCAACGACATAGAACGCTATTGTAGTACTGCGAGCGCAGGGCTGACGAATTGGTTGTGAGAAGAGGGCAGGAGCGTAGCGAATCGCTTTTAGAGTGTCCAGTCCTTTTATCCTCTGACATGTCGGCAAGAATGCTGGCAGATAGCAGTTCCGGGTTCAGTATCAAATACGAATTTCAAGCCTTCTGCTTCCCGGCGATTGCTTGTGTTAAAAGACTTTCGGATCATGCCGCTTGCGGCTGCCCGGACAAAGCTTCTTTCTTCAACTGGTAGACGCAACGTAGGATCTCAGCCACCGCACGATACTGGTCATTGGGAATGGGGCTACCCGGGTCGACGTGCTTGTAGAGTGTTCGTGCTAGCTCTTTGTGTTCGATAATCGTAACATTTGCTTCGAGAGCCAACGTGCGAATTCGTTGGGCGAGCATGCCGGCACCTTTGGCGAGGACAACGGGAGTTGCCATGGTTGCCGGATCATATTGAATCGCCACGGATAATTCTGTGGGGTTGGTAACCACAACGTTGGCTTGAGGGACCAATGAAACGACATGGTTCAGGGCCAATTGCCGTTGGACGGCAAGTCGCCTAGCCGTAACTTGCGGATCACCCTGCAGGCTCCTCAATTCCTCTCTCATTTCATGATTCGTCATGCGCAGGTCTTGTTCATGTTTCCAGTGTTGAAACGCGTAGTCCACGATAGCGAGAATGAGCAGAGCGAAGCCAATCTTCAACACGGTCCAAAATATCAGACTGAAAATTGCCAGTGAAAGTTCTCGCACACCGAGTCCACCAAGTGATAGAATTGCAGCGCGATCGAGCCAGAGGGAAACTGCTCCCACGGAAGAAACTGCAAGAATCTTGAATAAACCGAACGTAAAACGCGCAAAAGTTGGTAAAGAAAACAATCGTTGCAGACCCCGCAGGGGATTGATGTGATTGAGGTCCGGGGACAGCCGTTCGGGAACAAACAAGAACCCGACTTGTCCGACCTGGACGATGACAGCCAGAACGAATAACAGTCCCAGGATGGGCAGCAACACGGAAGTCAATTGCAGCACGAGGTCTTGGAACTGATGAATGACTGCCGAAGAACTGTTGTCTAATGTTACTTTCCCCCCCAGTTGTCTGTGGGTTAGGCCGCCCAGGAAATCCACCAACGATTGTCCTTGCCAAAGAAGGATCAACAGAGCGCCGATCAGGATGATTGCTGATGTCAGGTCCTGACTCTTGGCTACATGACCTTCTTCACGTGCCCTTTGCCTTCGGTGAGGCGTCGCTTCATATGTTTTTTCACCGAATTGTTCTGCCATGCCAGTCCACGTTCATCGCAGGGTTCAAGACCAGACTAGACTTCTAAGGGATCAATACGTTGGGAGCCCGTATGGTTTCAAGGACTAATTCAAGCGTTGATGTGACGTGTCCCTGGAATAACCACACGATGGAACTCAGACTGAGTGCCAAAGTACCAGTAAGTACAACCGCGTTAAAACTGAAACCGACTGCCAGAATGTTTAGTTGAGGCAGGGTCCTGGCAATCAAGCCGAGTACAAAAATAGCCATCAACAGTGCGACAATGGCTGGCGCCGCAGCCCGGATACCCAATACAAAGCTGTGCGTAGTGATTTCCGTGAAAGTAGTTACCCATCCGGGCGAGAATCGAACTTCTCCGGGTGGCATCCAGCGGAATGTTTCCAGTAGGGCTGACATGACCTGACGGTGTCCTCCAGTCAACAAGAAGCACATTAATGCGATCACTTCAAGAAGATGACTGAATACCGACGACTTCGTGTTGAAAGACGGATCAAACACATTGGCTAAGTTCAAGGCACTCATTTGGGAAACAAGCTGACCGGTGACCTGAAGTCCCATCATCAAGATCATGATCCCCAGTCCCAGGGATGCGCCCAGTAAAACTTCCTGGGCGATCAAGATTACCCACGTGATCAGATGCAATGGCTCGGCAATGGGTGGTGACCAGAAAAGGGGAGCGATCAACAGGGCAAGACTCAATGCGAGCAGCCCGCGAATCTGCAGGGGGATGCTTCGTGAACCGAGGATCGGCGCGGTCATGACCAAGCCACCCATGCGGCTGAGCACCAGCATGAAGGCAAGGAAGTGATCAAGGTGAAGTTGCAATAAGGCAGTCATTTGTCGACCCGTTATCAACTGCCCGTCAGTAGGGAGGGGATTTTTAAAATCAAATCTTCGGAGTACTCCATCATGCGGTGGATCAGCCAGGGAAGACAGAGAAAGAGAGCGGTCACCATGGCGATGATCTTCGGTACGAAAGAGACCGTTTGGTCTTGGACCTGGGTCAAGGCCTGGACCAGCCCAATGACCAGACCGACCGCGGCGCCCACCAAAAGTACTGGAGATCCGATAACCAGTGCGGTCAAAATGGCGGTGCGGCCCAAGTCAATTGCGTCATGAGGAGTCATGAATTTTGATTTCTGATCAGGGAGTAGTGGTTTGTCCCGGTGGCCAACAACGGTTTGTGACTTTGTCCTAGGTGAAAGGGGCAAAGCTCTCGAGTAACATTCCTACCACTAAATGCCAACCATCAACGAGCACAAACAACATCAGCTTGAAGGGGAGAGAGATCATGACAGGTGGTAGCATCAGCATGCCCATGGAGATGGTCACACTGGCAACAACGATGTCCAGGATCAGGAACGGTAAATAGATTTGAAATCCTATCAGGAAAGCTGTCTTGAGTTCGCTGAGGATGAAAGCCGGGAGCAACGCTTGCAAGGGCACATCGTCATAGGTTTGGGGGTCGGTGCTGGTTGCCGGTAAGTAGCCATAAAACAGACGTACGTCTTCGCTGTTTCCACCGGACTCAATCTGCTGAGCCATAAAACGTCTTACCGGCCGAACGCCAGCGTCCCAAGCTGTATCCAGGGAAATTGGTGCACTGGAGTCGGTGTAGGGTAGTATGGCTTCCTGGTAAACCTCATTCCAAACCGGGGTCATCAATAGAAAAGTGAGAAACAAGGACAAGGAGACGATTACTTGACTGGGTGGCAGTTGTTGTGTTCCCAATGCTTGCCGGAGCAGGGAGAGTACGACAACAATTCTCACAAAGCTGGTTGTCATCATTAAGATCGCAGGCGCCAGACTGAGCACAGTGAGCAGCAGCATCACCTGCAACGTAGACGTCATTCCTTTAGGGCTTGTCCAAAGTTCCGGGCCACCCTGGACCAGATCGCTTAGCTGGAGTCCGGATAGTTCATCGGAGGTAGATTCAAATTTCGTTGTGGTCGGGTCAGAAAGACGTATCTCTTGCGCCCGGAGTTGACCGGCCAGGACCCATGTGACGACCATAACCACCGTCAGAAAAAGTCGGCTGACGCTGGTGTTTCGTTGAAATGTAGGAGCACAGTTTTCCATCTCTAACGCCTCAGTGAGTTAGATACCCGTGGAATTGGCACGGTCTGGAAAATCCAATTCACTTGCGGATCGAGGTCCCAGGAAGCTTGACGTTATCTTGTCGCTACTCAGCTTGGAAAAGACATCTCGAAAAGACGATGAAATGCTCTCCGGCTTGTCTTTCTCACACATTGCTCGAATTCGCTCGACTTCCCCGGCATCGGTGATCTCGGTGAGTGTTTTGGCGCCATCTGGAGTGGTCAAAACAAGCAGAAGTTTGTTTCCAAAGCGAATTAAATGCATTGGTTGGCGTGGGGTAAGCGTGGTCTGTCCTAAAATTTCAATCACATCCCGGGGGAGTTTCCTCAGGCCCTTTGGAGCCCCACGCCGCGAAAGCCAGATCACGAGAAAAAATAAGCTCAGGACAATCGCCAGACTACTCAAAACGGTAAGAAGGGTCTGGACGGAGGAAGGAGGCGTCGCGCGCCGTTGTCTTTGCCGAGAGTCACCCTTGGGAGGCGACAATACAATTGGTTTTTCGTGATTGGCTCGTTGAGCAGCCTGTCCCCCGATTGGGTTGGATGTTTGAATTTGGGGCTGCTTGAACGGGGCGCCGCGCCGCGTTCCGTCGTCCGGGGTTTTGTCGTGAAACGCAGTATTTGAACGGCCCTTGGCAGGCCTAGACGAAGGTAGGTGGTGTGGGTCTGGAACGCGCATCTGTTCGGCAGCTGAGTGTTGAATTCCAGCCCCGTGATTGGCTGCTGGGTTGTTCTCCTGCGATAAAATGCCGCCTGATGCCATGAATGCCCAGACGAAGCACGAGGCTGTGAGATTCATCTACCATCCTTGCGCTCAATGCAGGCTTGTTGCTGCATGACTAAGATCTGAGCCGGGCACCGACGCCAGGTGAACCGTTGTATGCTAGCTCCACAATACTCACCAGAAGATCATTAGCGGATTTGCAGACTTGTTCCAAGTCCAATCTGCGGAAGCTTCCGGGAGTGACCCTATTGCTTGCCAGCGCTTGGCGCCGTGGAAGTGCCAACTGCTTGCTGTGAAGGAAATCGGCGAAAGGGGCATCTCCGGTGGGGATTTGCCTGCCAGAAATGGTGAAGCTTGGGAAAGGGAACACGTATCACTTCCTGGTTTTTCGACTTTTTTAAAGGAGGACGGGCCCGGTCTTGGTCACGCGCATCATGGTCAAGGTCCTGACCAGTTTCTTGGTGCGAGAGTAGTCACGTGAAACGGACGTGATGACGATGACGGGAATCACCATCACGGTTACAACACCCACCGTGATGGAATCCAGCGCAAGTTGAGTTGCCGCTTGTTTATCGCGAATCCATGGTCAAATTGTTTTGACGAGATATAGCCGTGTCATCAAGCGTTTGCACCTCGCGTTTTGCCTGCCGCCGCCGGTGCTGTAGTCTTTGACGCTGCTCAAGCTTCTCAAGCATTTGAACTTCGGAGTCCGCTTCCCGAAGTGCGGTCCGGCGCCTCTCAATCTCTTCCTGTAGTTGTTGTGCTCTCGAATCTAATGACTGCTGTTCCGACTGAAGTAACAGGTTGTACTGCTGGGCGGTTAACAAGACCTGTACGTTAACCGCACCTGGTTGAAGTCGTTGCTGAACATGCAATTTTAATTTGAGCCGTTGTTGCTGGAGTTTTTGCCTCTCGTGCTCCAGAATATTTTCAGCTTCGTAAGCCTGTGATAACTCTTCTTGTCGCACATCACGTTTTTCTTGACGGATCTTGAGGGCAGACTCGAGGCGAAAACGAAATGTGGCCATAGTGTAACGATCAACAGGAATTGACGGCCGAACAGATATTACAACCCAAGGTCACAGTCCTGAAGTTACTGTATTTGGAATTGACAACGTCCATCACCGGAAGTGTGGAAACGTTCCCTTGCGGGAAACGGCGTTCGCTCTTTTCAAACAGCGATTTGGTGTAAGAAATTTCTAGTGTTGCTCCGATGTATTATTGTTCAAGAAAGCGTGGCAGTGGAGGCGTCCGAGTTCGCCACCGCTGTTACTGACGTCGCTGCGCATTGTTCCGCAAGTCGGACAAGGGCTTCACGAGCGTCCGTCATGGTACACGCGTCTGCAACGTCCTGCCTGAGATAGCGATTGATTTCGTCCCGAAGTATGATTGCCATGTCTACCTGGCGGTTGCTACCGCTGCGATAAGCTCCAATGGAGATCATGTCTTCGTGGTCCTGATAGGCAGCCAGCAACGCGCGGATCGATTGCGCAGCGACCAACTGCGATTGAGGAACAATTTGATCCATCAACCGGCTGAGGCTTTGAAGCACGTCGATTGAGGGGTAATGGCCGCGTGCTGCCAAAGAGCGAGATAGTACGATATGGCCGTCCAGTATGCCTCGTGTTGTATCACTGATTGGTTCCTCCAGATCATCACCCTCGACCAGCACGGTATAAAATGCAGTAATGCTTCCACGGTCGTTGGTTCCTGCTCGCTCAACGAGTCGGGGTAGGCTGGAAAATACACTCGGAGGAAACCCCTTTGTGGTGGGCGGTTCTCCTGCAGCAAGTCCAATTTCGCGTTGTGCCAGAGCGTAGCGGCTGAGCGAGTCCATCAGCAGTAGAACGTTTTTTCCGTGATCTCGGAAATACTCAGCAATCGCTGTGGCTGTGTGAGCTGCATGGATACGAAGGATAGCAGGCTCGTCACTCGTGGCTACAACGAGGACACTTTTTTTCATGCCGGTGGGCCCCAGGTCCTGTTGAATGAATTCAGAAACTTCACGGCCGCGTTCTCCAATCAGAGCGATGACATTGATGTCGGCAGTGGTTTGTTGGGCCATCGTGCCTAAGAGTACGCTCTTTCCTACACCGGCCCCGGAGAAAATCCCCAATCGCTGGCCCCGGCCGCACGTAAGGAGTCCGTCAATTGCTCGAATTCCGGTTCCCAAAGGTTTCCGAATCAGGGGCCGTTCAAGAGCTGGCGGGGCCTTCTGTTCACGAGGCACCCTGTCCGGCAACGAGGGAGTGGGCAGCCCGTCGATGCAAGCTCCGCGGGAATTGACAACCCTTCCCAGCAGTGCGGGACCCACCCGAAGGACCGAGGACGTGCTCGACAAACGTGCTTCGGCGCCGCGTCGGATTCCAGAGACGGTTTGAAAAGGATACACCAGCGTTAAATGATCCTGAAACCCGATGACTTCACCCGGAATGGTGCAGCCAGAGTGTGTTTCCAATTGGACGACTGCTCCAACAGGGACTGGAAAATCGGCGATCGCGACCGTCGTGCCTTCGGTTCCTATTACCGTTCCCGTCATTGCTGTGGGAATGATTCGTTCCAACTGTTGAGTGAATTTTTGCATTCTAGGACCTATACTCTCATCGGGAATTGTTTAACTCTTCCTCAATCCGTTGAAGTTGAATTTCTATTTGTTGATCGATCGCTCCATTGTCGGTTTCCACACGGCAGCCCCCTGGACTGATACTGCTGTGTGCCAGTATTTGAGTCGGTGCCAACTCTCGAAGTTCTTTGGCGATTGTTTCTACTTCTCCGAGCAGTGTGGCGTGGTCTTCCGGATTCAGTAAGATCTTGAGTGTGCCGCTGGTGCTGACTAGGCGAAGAGACTCGGAAACTAAATCGAGTGTGATGTCGGGAGCCTGTGAGAGTTCACGTCGAATCACGCGGGCTGCAATGGCCGTGGCGAGTCGCACCGCTTCTCGTTCCCATTGACTGAGCCACTTGTCCTTGGTGTACCGGATTTCGTTCACTACTTTTTGAAGGGCTGGCAGGGTGGTCTGTATTTGTCGTGAGACTTTGTTCTGAACCAGGTCTGCAATGGCTTCCACGGCTGCATGTCGTCCTTGCTGTTCGGCTTGTTGGCGAATTTGATTAGCTTGTTGGTTTGCTTCGGCCAAAATCTGATGGGCCTTCCGACGGGCTTCCTGTAGGTAATCGTCGGCCACCTGTGACATGTCATCCAGCTCGAAAGCAGCCGCTTGTGCTACTGAAACAGTGGTGCTGGATTCTCCCGCTTTGATAATGGTCGTCATGATGGTGCTCGTCTTCGTGTCGTGGAAAGGTAGACCGGCCGAGTTTCAAAACCGTCACTTGCAGCGGAAGAATTTGAGCCAGACGTTGGAGTTGAATTCGGCAACAATCATGATGGTAATGGTTATCTGGAGTGGCAGGTGTGTAAGCAAAGGTGGTGAAGAGTACAGGTCGTATCAGGTCCGTGCGGTGCTAACAGTTTGTAATCAGCCACCAAAACCCTGTGTTCGGCAGTCGGAGTTCCTCATGGTGTGGTTGAGGAATGGCACCGGTTTAGGCATCTGTGGATTTCCGATCGCTCACTGTTGACAAAGGTTTTCCATGGCAAGCACCTGTTGAACCGGTCATCCAGTCGCAGAACTTGCCGTCAATACGTATTTTTGATTGGCGCGCAGGGGCAGGTGTATCCTGTCATCCGAGGCCATTTGACTTGCTGTTGTGGAAATGAACCGTTGTGCGGCATCCACATCGCTTAGTCGGGTGGGGCCGAGTTGTGTCAGCTCCTGAGAAAATAACTGGGCCTCACGCACTGGGAGGTGTTGGAGCACCCGTTGTGTGAAGGCCCGATCTGCATCCAGCAGGGCCAGTCGCACCACCGCCGGGTCGATCGCTTCCAGCAGAGTTTGTAAAGATCGGTCATCGAGCTGGTTCAGAGTTGCGAACAATACTTGCGAAGTGCAAACGGGTTCTGCCGGGCGGCAGATGTTCTTTTCGACAATCAACCGATTTGAGGTAAGAGGAGGTGGCGTGGGGTCGTCGACTCGTGACACTTGTTGTTTGAAGCCAGTTGATGAATGAGAAAGAGACGATTTTTCTTTCGGGGCCGCGCAGAACTCGTAGCCAAGGGATTGGGCGAGCTGCTGGTCGTGGGCTGAGAGATTGGAAAGAAGTTGCGCACGACTCTCCTCGCTGGCGGCGTCGAGAATCGCGTGGAGTGATTCGATCCCTGCCGTCAGACGCTCATTCGATTTCAGCTTTCCTTCCAACACGGTTTGCAATTCGTTTTCCAGATCACGAAGGACGTCGAGGTTCGCCGATTCAAGATCGATATCTATGAGTCGTTGTGCCACTTCGACTTGTAGTCTCGGTGGGAACCCTGCCATGGCGGCGGCGGCCGTCTCCGGAGCCAAATTTGAAATCACGATCGCCACGGTCTGTGGATGTTCTCGAGCCAGAAGAACTGCCAGTTCTTGTCCGCCAAATTGTTGAAGAGATTGAAATACTTTGGACTGTTTCGTTGGAACAACACCTGGTTCTTCGTTGGATTCGATTTTCGGCTCGGGGGACGTTTCGCAAATTTTCGCAAGCAGCGAACGGTCCAGTTCGACACCCGTTGGCGTGCGTGCAGATTCTGTCCCTTTGTCGAGGAATTCCCGGACAACGTGATTGCGCTCAACGGAAGTCACGTCACCCAGTTGCTCGGCCATTTTGCATATTTGTTGCCTTTGTTCAGCCGACATTTCCCTCAGCAGAAATGTGGACGATGACTGGTCAAGACTCGTAATGAGTACGGCCGCTTTCCGAAGTTGGTTTTCCATCTGCCTGTTCATGGGTTACTCGGCATTTCCAATCCAGGTGCTAAGTACTTTGGCGGCAGCTTCGGGATCGTCCCGAACGACCTCAGCCAGTTCGTTGCGTATGGTCGAAGTCGTGGCCCTACGGTGCAAAAATAGTTCGGGATTTCCGGAGTCGGGATTTCCGGAGTCATTGTCCGCTCCCTCGGTCTCAGGAGGACTGGTAGACAATGAGTTCGAGGACGAGATGGTTTCTTCTAAAGCAACAACCGGACTGGTCGCAACAGGCGGGATGGAGCGAATCATGCTACGCAGTATCAGCAAGCTGAAAACACCAATGCCCATCATCCCTAATGTGCTCCAGTTTTGATTAAGCCAGTTGACAACACGTGCTGTCGCAGGGGGTTCGGTCACGGGTGGCACCCATGTGTTTTCGAAGGAAACCACGGTGATTGCATCACTCGGATTGGTTGTTGATTGGATCGTCGGGACGGAATTGGTGACTAAGCGGCGGATGTCATGGTTGATGCTCTCCTCGAAAGTTGCCATTTGTTCAGTTGTCCGAAGCGTTGACTTGTGGCCTTCTTGGAGTGGATTCTCTTTTTGCCAGAGATTCCGGTAATAGCTCTTGGGGATCCCGATTGCCACGGTTACGGTCGTGGGAATCAAATCCGCTTTGGTGGTTTCAACAATGTCCCGAGACGGAGTTTTGGTAGTGGTTTCGCTTTCGCTGATATTCTGAATGTGTGTTTTGTGGCTAAGCTCCGCAGAGGAGTTCCCCCTGGTCGGCAACCGAGATCGAACATTAGGATCGTCAGGTGGATTCGGACTGAATGTTGACTGGCCGCTCGTTGGTATGGCTGCCGCGAAGCTGCTTTCAGAATTGACAACCTTCGCTGTTCTTCTCTCTCTCAGCTTTTCGTCAAAATTCACGTTGACGACAACACTGGCGTCTGGAATATAACTCAACGCGGCACGCACCTTGTCGGAAAAAAAGTTTTCCCACAACCTTCGGGAGCGTTGATACTTATTTGAGCCAGCGCCAGAATCACTCAGATTGTCCGAGCATGTTTCCCCGGATACCATATCGACGACTTTTACCAACTCGGGCTTGCTGGCCACGGCAGCAGCCACAGTATTTTGGATGCTTGCGACCCGTTTATCGGTAAGTTCTATACCGGGGGTGGGCCAGACGGACACCACTCCCGTCACTTTTCGATCGCGTTTTGAGAATGTTCCTTCTCTCGTCTCCTTGTATTTCACTACGGCATTATCAATGCCACTCATTTTTCGGATCATTAAGGAGAGCTCGATTTCATTAGCGATCTTAAGGTTGTCTTGTCGCTGATTTTCCGATGACCAGATACTACTGTTTTTTGAGAGCTTGCTGAGCGCACTGAATGGAAAGTTTGGCAGGGAGTCATTGTCGGCGAGAGCGGCGAGATAGGTGTATCTTTGACTCCGGGGGACTCGAATTCGGTTTCCCGTAGTGTCCCAGTCATTCAATCCCATCTTGGAGAAAGCCACGGACGCCGCTGTAACCTCTCTGTCAGTGAGAGGATTTGCGCCAAACAGGTACGCATCGGGACCGGAGACTTCGTGAGTTACGGAATACGTCAGAGTAATGATGACAAAGACCATCAGGAGTCCGGTGATCAAACGGGCCCCACCGGACATCGAACTGAATAGCTCGACGAGTTGTGCATAGCTTTTATTTAAGATGTCCATCCACAGATTCCTGTCGAACTGTTAACCAAGGGTTTCGAGACCGAGATAACATTGGCCTGCTCCTGGTGGATCGGTACAGGTTGGGGTTGACCAGTACAGCACGTTCAGGATGAGCTTGAATTTGACTCGGGACAACGGCAAGACAGTCTCCAGCACTTTCGTTCGATCGTACGACTGTCCCTGTTCAAGGGGCGACCGCAGCGCCTAGAAAGAAAAGCGGAGAATAACTACATCAACCACCCCACAGTGTCAATGTAGTTTTGCAGCAGAGAACGATACATTGTCCCCGATTCCAAGGTGTGCTGCCACGACGTTGCTGCCTGGGATAGCTGCCAAGGATGCTTGGTTTCGTACTGGATTCTAGTTTTCGGGGTCGTGCGTGCGGTTGTCGTCGGCGTGAGAAATCAAGGACTTTTCCCGTTGCGCATCACTGGGTGCATAGCTGCCAGGAGATCATGGCGGCTAGCACTTTGTCTGGCTGTAGGAGTGGCCGAACTGGTTCGTGCGAAAAGAAGAAATGGACAGGCCCGGCAAGAAAAGCTGGATGGGCGTCAATTCAACTCGTTCAAGCGAAAACAGGATTGTTGGTGTGGAGTCGGATGGACGCCTGTCACCAATTCCATGACCCAGGCGTCAATATCAGACAACATCTTTGTCGTGATTTCGTCACCACATGGATATTGCCGAACCGTTACTTTCATGCCTCCGGAATGAAAGAGTCTCAGGTCGGAACAGACTCGATCGACAGGGTAACATTCACTTTCACTTCCATGCGAAATCAGTAATGGTAATTGACGCGCTTGATCGAGATTAAACAGAGGGTTTTGGCCTGTCGGAAACGGACCACCGATGGATATTACCCCGGCAAATTGGTCAGGATGCTTTAGTCCCAAGCGAAACGACATGGTTCCGCCTTCCCGGAATCCAGCTAAAAAGACACGAACTTTTTCGATGTGATATTTTTGCTGTGCGATTTCGATGCAGTCAAAGATTCGTTCTTCCGCCTGCTGAATATGGTGCGGATCCTCACTCCAGTGATACGTCGATTGGTGACTTTCCGGGACTTTTTTCTGAAAGGTGCCGCGCGGGGCCACGGCGACATAGTTTCTCATGCTGATCAACGGCATGACGCGCGACAATTGACCCTCGTTGTCACCCGGGCCATGCAACCAGACGATCAGGGGATAGGCGTAATTGGGTTCATAGTGAAGCGGAGCAAACAGCGAGTGTGAAACCCCCGGGCACTGGCTTGAATGAACTCGCCCTTGTTCGACTTCTAATTGCGGTTCGGGAATTAATTCGTGAACAGGAGCGCAGTTTTGAAGGCGATTCATTCTTAATGAGCCGATCAGAAGGTGTTGTGTTATTGGAAAAGCGAAGGCGGGTAACAGCGGGCAGCCTTGCAACACAAAGGGTTGGGGGATGTGTAGCTCACGGCAAGTAATCGTTGCAAGTTCGGCTTACATGAGTCCATTGTCTTGGGGGTGTCATTGCTAGCCTGTCATTCCTTGTTGTCCAGTTTCCCGGCAGAGAAACTGGAAATCAGGTCTAACTTCGGAGTCCAACAGCAAGCACTCCTCTAACACGACTACCAAGCGCACGAGACTTTAAAACACTATTCAATGCGTGTCAATGTCAGGCTTGTGCAAAAGAAAACGACAAGAAAAGAATTTACTACATCAGATCGTTCATTGTCTGGACAAGATTTTTCACTGCTTCCACGCTCTTTTGAAAGTCGCTGCGTTCTTGTTCAGACAACTGAAGTTCGATCACCCGTTCAACTCCGCCTGACCCCAGGATGGCCGGTACGCCAACGTAGTATCCTCCCACCCCATATTCGCTTTCGCAATACGCGGCGCAGGGAAGTAGTCTTTTTTTATCACGTACAATGGCTTCCACCATTTGTGCGGTAGCGGCTGCGGGAGCATAGTATGCACTACCCGTTTTTAAGAGCCCTACAATTTCGGCTCCTCCTTTTCGTGTGCGTTCCACGATGGATTCCAACCGGTCCGGATCCAACAGTTGTGACACCGGGATACCCCCCACCGAAGTACAACTTGGCATGGGGACCATCGTGTCGCCATGTCCTCCCATGAGAAGAGCTGAAACGTCTTCTACGCTCACACCCAGTTCCATGGCCAAAAAAGTTCTATAGCGGGCGGTGTCCAGCACGCCAGCTTGTCCTAGAACGCGATGGTGGGGAAAACCACTGATTTGGAAGGCTTGTTGGACCATCGCGTCCAGCGGGTTGCTGACAACAATGAGAATGGATTCGGGGCTGGTGGTTTTGACCTGCTCGGTGACGGAGGCGACGATTTTGGCATTGGTGGCCAATAAGTCGTCTCGACTCATGCCAGGTTTACGGGGCAGGCCGGCAGTAATGACCACGACATCACTACCAGCGGTGTCCGCATAGTCGTTGGTGCCCAGAATGTTTGCGTCGAATCCCATGATCGGTGAGGATTGCATCAAGTCCAGTGCTTTGCCTTTGGGCATGTCTTCCGTCTGGGGAATATCGAGTAATACGATGTCGCCCAGTTCGGAAGCTCCGCACCAATGTGCTGTTGTTGCACCCACATTTCCTGCACCAATGATCGAGATTTTGGACCGACGCATAAAAGACTATTCCTTTCGACGGGGGGAAACACCGAGTCCGTCAATATGATCGACTACAGCGGCAAGTCAAGTGCCGTCACTGCGGAAGAGATTCCTGAGAAGGGCTTTCTGGTAGTGGTGGGCCAGAATCAATTCCGAGGTTTTCGAGTGACGCTTCCGCGGGTGGTTGGAAGTGTTTGGCCAAGATGGTGCGGCGAAACACGGCGTCTCCGCGATTTAACCGGCGAACAACGATCCACAAGCTCAGCAGAAAACAAACCGCGACAAAGCTACAAGCGATTCCATAGGCCGGCTGAAAACTGTTTTGTTGCTGAATCCATTTCGGTTCAAATCCCACGATCAGGGGACTGAACTGCCGGCGGTTGGGACCTTTTGCTGTCGTGAAATCGGTCTTGTAGCTATAGAGTTTGTAATAGAATCCGCTGACTCGTATTGCTTCATTCACATCATCCCCCACTGGCATGCCGGCAGGAAGTTGCCCCACGCAACAAACCACCGGATAGCTGGAGTAATAAGTAGGTTCCGGATCGTCGGGGCTTCGTTTGACACGAACGCTTTCGTTAATGAAAACATTTAACTCGTAATAATGATCAATACCCAAGCGATTGCGGATATCCGCCGCTTCAATTGCGATTCGCACGGCACGACGGACATTGCCAGTGATGGCAACGAGTTCTCCTCGACTGGCACGCTGTACCTGACTGCCCAGCAACTTGGCCAGGCGGGTGTTGTGGAGGAGACGGGAATCTACCGTGGCGGGAGCAGTACCACCTGTTGCCGCCAGCAATTGATAGAAGCATTCGCGATCGTCTTCGGTCAAGCCCTGGCGATCTTGGATTTGATCGAAGAGTCCCACGTCCATCCCTAAATTTCCCAAGATCAAGAGGGAGGGTGTTGTTGCCAACGCTTCGTCGATTCGATCCGGTGTCCATGCGATTCTCGGAGCCAGGAGAACGGGGAGAGGTGTTGTCGTTGCCTCGGCCACCTCCAGCTTGAAAAATAGCCCGTGACTACTGACTCGCTCATCCATCGTTCTTCCAACATGAGGTTGCCAAGATTCGGGAATGTTGAGGGTGTAAACAACAACTTTTCCGGTTGAGTTCTCCAGGTCCAGGTGAACGCGATAGACTTGCCCTAAATGCCAGCGTTGAGCCACTTCTCGTGGAAGTTCTACCAGGTCAACGTACGACGCGCGTCCCTGAAGAAAGAACGCATCCGCGCGATGTTCGGCAGGGGAGTCGACAGCATTCCACAAGTTTTCGCCCGGGTGAGACCATTCGACAAGACGATCCGTGCCGATACGAGGCAGTCGATGCAAAACCTTTGCCAGGATTTCAAATTCAATACCTTGAATTTCTCGGGCGTCATGGATTGTATCCCAAGCCTGTTGATCGAGGCCGGCATGTTCCAGTAGCACTCGTATTCGACCGTACTTTGCCACCTGATCGGCGGAAACGGGGCATGCAAGATTCAATGGCATGACGAACAGCAGGAGAGATACTGGGTGAAAAATCACTGACGAGAACCGGGCGGACCGCATGTACAAAGAGGCGTTGAAATTCACACAACGCAACGACCTCGCATATTCTCGGGCAGTGAACTGCTGGGAGGCAAACAATCTAAAGGTCTTCCATTTTTCGCAGGGTGTTTCTGGTAGAGACCACATCCCGGTTGAGTAACTGTTCGATTTGCTCAGCGTGAATCCTTGAACCAGCACGGTATCCATGTGTGGGTCGTCGGCGTACGCTCAGCCAATAAGTGAGTCCTGCCAGGGTGGCGGACAAAATCACTGTGCCCACCAACAAGCCGGTGGTGGCGGCTACTGGCATCTTGGTTCCCATCGGACCCGAGGTGGTTTGTTTCGGAGCCGCGCCCTTTGGACTCCAGCGTACGGTTTTGGCAATAATCAAGGGCGCGGTTCGGGTGCCGTCTTGTGCTGAGTAGGGAACACGTTTGAAGAAAAATCCCGTCAATTCAACGGATTCGCGGATCTCATTTCCAATGGGGAACCCTTCCGGTAGTTCCAGGGCATATACATTGACAGGGGCGTTGGGGCCTCCTGCGGGTCTCAACCAACACGCAAAGTAGTCTTCAATTCCCAAATGGTTTTTCCAGGCGGGAACCTGCTCGACTCGCCGTGCGCTGCCGAGAAAAGTCACCAAACGGCCTCGATAGAAAGCGGGTTGTTGAAAAAGGGACACGAATCCGACCCGGCCCTCCGATGCTCGCTCTAACTCTTTAAGTTCGGACTCTTGGAGGATTTCGAGAAGATTGCACCAGGCTGCGTTTTCGGGATGCTGTAGTAAACAGTCGTCTTCTATTGCCTCCAGCAAATCAGCTTGGACTCCCGGGAAATACGAGTTGCCGCTCTTCACGGATCTGCCAAGTGGTTGATGAGGACGAATGATCACTGCGTCGGGAACGTTGGTATCATTTTCAGAAATGCGGATCGAAAGCCGGGTGTCAACTGCCGGGCGATTGTTTTGATTCGACCCGTCCTGATGAGATTGAGTTGGGAATTGCTGTCCGCGCCACATCCAATCCCAATACTTTGGCTTACGAACCTCAGCCATCAACAGAGCCACTCCCAACAATGAAGAAACCAGAATCAACAGACGCAGTTGGACTCGCCGAGACATATAGTTCGGCGGGCCGGAGCGACCGCTGGAGTTGGTGTGGCGGAACTGGAACATATCAGGAATCTTATACGTCCGGCGGGCGCGGGTCAGCCCCACCGTTGAGGTGATTGCTTTGGCATCCGAGGACACGAATCGGCTATTTTGACAGGATTCGCTCACTTGGAGGTTCACGAAAAATTTTCTCCGGTGTAGCAACTTCTCGTTTGGCTTGGCCCCGTTAGAGTCTGGCTGGGACCACTTTTGCAGTGGTCACACCCTACGAGACATGGCGAAAAAAAATCGCCCGAGTCTCCATCAAAGCTTGGTGGATGTCCCTCAAGCTAAACTCTACGATAATCCATGCGACCGGGTGGTGGGAAGCCATTCCAACTGGTGCCCCATGGTTGTGGTAAAAGTTGAAAATGCATTACAATCAAGAAGGTGAGAACCACCTCTTGGGCAGATAGCGCCGGAACCTGTCTGCCCGTTAACGGACGTCATCACGTTGCGTGATCAGGGCCTCCAGGAATCTGGCAACCGGGTAGCATTTTCGACATGGCGTCGCCTTGCTGTTGCGGCGTGATCGTGTTGCCAGTTTACGCTGAGGAAAGAGATATGGGTCGTTTCCTATCCATCCGATCGTCGATAATCTGGATTTGTTTCCTGTCCCTTACCTTGTTGACCATGGAGTGGGGTCGCTCGGCTGAACAGGCTGACGTGTTTCTGCGGGGGTTGCGGGATCGGGGATACCACGAACTGGCATTGGATTACTTGGAATATCTTCGAGAGAGTGACCTGATTGCTGACGATGTGCGTGTCACCCTGTCCTACCAACGGGGATTAGTGTACATCCAAATGGCGATTCAGGAACGCCGCCCCGAGTTGCGTGGCGTTTTGCTCGACCAGGCTCAAAATGCCTTGCAATTGTTCTTGTCGGACCATGGCCAGCATGTGCTTGCTCCTGCGACCCGCCGCCAGTTGGGAAACGTTGTTGCATTACGTGCTCGTATGAAACTGGCAGCTTCGTCAAAGGCGTCGACGGCTGCAGCGCAGAAGAAACTCGTACTGGATGCCCGCCAGTATTTCGAGGAAGCGCAAGAATTCTACAACGAATTGGAAACGGATCTGCGCAAACTGTTGACGAGCATGCCGAAATACGTCGATCCGCGAACAGAGCCTGAACTCCATGCCGCTTTGACGAGATACCGCAACGACTACATGGACACTCGCATCCAGGGAGCGAAGGTCTTGCAGGAAAAAGCGTTGACGGCTGAAGCCGGTAGTAAACAACGGCAGATGTGGCTGGAGGAAGCAATTGTAGTTTTCGATGATATTTATCAAAAGTATCGAAAATACTTTGCCGGATATAAGGCTTTGTTTTATCAAGCACAATGTCTGCACGAACTCGGCAAGTTCCAAGACGCGGTTTCCATGTATAGCGAATTGTTGAACTGGCCAGGAGAGTTTCCGGCCCTTCGGAAACTCAAGACGCAAGCTTTGACGGAATCGATTCGAATTTGGACGAACGATTCGCTGAAGGACTATGCGCAGGCGATCACGACGGGCGAGGACTTCGTGAAACGAGTACGCTCGAAAGAAGCTCGGCAACCAGAGTGGCTCGAGTTGAGGATGGAGTTGGCTCAGGCTCATCGAAGTCGGGCAGATGCTCTGACAGAGAAGAATCCAGCTGACCCGGCGCAACGGCAGCACCGAAATCAGGCACGTAGCCACGCGAAGTATGTCTCCCGGTCTCCCGGGCCTCTGCGGAAACAGGCCCGGGAAATGTTGGCGGAACTCGGGGAACAGAAGGACTCACTTACTACAGTTGCGGCGAACTTCGCTACATTTGACGAAGCGAGGGCAGCTGGCCTGGAGATTTTGGAACAGGCACAGACAGCCTCCACTCTCATTAAATTGCTGGATGAAAAACTGAGTCGCGTCGAGAACGATGAAAAGCGCAAGGAATTACTCGCACGACAAGAACAGTCGCAGCGTAAAGTCGATGAGGGCCACGCTAGTGCTTTGCGGCACTTTCGCCGGGCCTTGGTTTTGGTTCCGCGAGACCGACCTGCTGATGAGGTCAACACCGTGCGGTATTATGTGGCATTCTTGTTATTCCAGCAGGAAGAGTATTTTGAAGCGGTTGTACTTGCGGAATTTGTTTGTCGTAGTTATCCGGACGATTCATTGTCGAGCCATTGTGCTGGTATTGCCCTTTCGTGTTATGCGAAACTTTTAAGACGGGCAAATCTCAACGATGAAAAAGACACTGAATTTGAAGTCGAGAAATTGCGTCAAATAGCAACCTACACTCTGCAGAAATGGCCTCGGCGGCAGGAGGGGCAAAACGCGTTGGTGACTTTGGTAGATCTTGCGATCCAGAGGGGGAAATACGACGAAGCAGAACAAAGCTTGAATCAGATCGCTGCGGCCTCGCCGCTTCGCAGCGAGGCAGAATTGAAGACAGGGCGAGCTCTATTTCACCGCTACCGACAGATGGTAGGGAAAGGTGAATCAGTGCAACTGGTGGAACTGAGGGAGCGTACACGAAGGATTCTTGAAGATGGGACGAAACGGGTTCCGGTGGGTCAGATTTCCCTGAATCGGGCCGAAGCTGTGTTGTCCCTTGCCAGCCTGCATCTCGATGCACGGGCACCGTCACAAGCGATTCGTTTGCTGGAAAATGAACAAGACGGCAGCCTCACGCTCGTCCAGAAAAAACATCCATTTGCTGACAGGGAAGGTTTTGCGGAAGAGACTTACCGTACGGTATTGCGTGCCTACACTTTAGCTCTCGGGGAGGCGAAGACTGCCGGCGCGACTGGCCACTTGATGCGGAAAGTCGAACAAACGACGACCGCATTTGAAGGCGTCATGGGTGACTCTGCAGAAAGCCGTCGACGTTTAGTAGGAATCTACGTTAGCCTCGCTCAGGAGATGCAGAATCAAATCAAGGTGGCTCCTGCCCAGTCACGGGCTGCCTTATCGAAAGGCCTCGCGAACTTCTTGCAGCGCATCAGTGCCGGGACAGAAGATACCAAGATTCTCCATTGGGCTGCGGGAATGTTTTATGAGTTGGGAACGGCGAACGCTCCAAGTCGGGGGAAGGTGACGGGTGTTGCGCAGGAATATTATGAGGATGCCCTGCAGACTTACCAGAATCTTTTGAATCTCAGCAAGGAATCCGCGGCTCCCTTGGAACCTCAGATGTTTGTTCAAATCCAGCTTCGGTTGGCGATGATTCAACGCAGTATGGGAGAGTTTCAGGCTGCCATTGAGGCCTTGGAGACGATCCTTCGCCAGCGAAATACAATGCTGGACGCGCAGGTCGAAGCTGCCCGGACCTATCAGGCCTGGGCGGAGGCGGGAGATCCGCGGCAGTTTGAACAAGCCATCCACGGCAAGCAGGCGGAAAAGGGATCTCGGAAAAAGGTCGTGTGGGGTTGGGGTACCTTGGCTTCCAAGACGCAAAATCAAGAAAAGTATTTAGAAACGTTTCACAAGTCTCGGTATAATCTGGCTTTTTGTCGCTACCGTCATGCTCTCAGTTTGCCGGAACCGCAACGCGCAAAAGGACTTTCCAAGGCCAAGAGGGACATTGCCTGGACACAGGTTCTCCGCCGGGATCTGGGAGGTGATTTGTGGAAAGCGAAGTACGACCAGTTATTGACACAGATCGAGCAGGAACTCGCGCGTTCCAACGGATGATACATTCAAAAGCGATCCGAATCGTTGAATTTATGAAGGAGATGAACGTGACTCATTTGCCCCGGAATATTAGTTGGTTGTTGCTGCTGCTGATGCCGACTTTGGTCTGGGGCCAGGGCGGTGGCGACTTTGTGCAGACGATCGGAAATGCTCCTTCACTCGGAACGATTCGTAGCATGAGTGCCAATGAAATCATCATCAGTTCCAATGGACGTGATTTGAAGGTACCGGTGAATGAGCTGAAAAATGTCTCCTTTCGAAATGAGCCAAGCGAATTGAAACGCGCACGTCTTGACATTGCCAACGGCAATTACAATGCCGCCCTGACGAAGCTGAGAAAACTTGAGAAAACAGAACTCCAGTCAGCTTATGTCAAGCAGGATATGGAATTCTACGAGGCCTTCGCGGGGTCACAACTTGCCCTGGCCGGTGCTTTGAATCCGAAGGAAGTTGCGGCGAAGATGTTTAGTTTTGTGAAAACTTCTCCGGATAACTATCACTACTACGAGGCACTTGACGTGCTAGGTCGATTGGCATTGGCTATGGGAAAGTATTCAATTGCCGAAGGTTTTTTTGGAAAACTCGCGAGGGCACCATGGAAAAACCTTCAATGGAAGGCGATTTCCCTGCGGGCGACCGCTCAATTGCAACAAGGAAAACATTCGGAGGCTCTGCGAAATTTTGAGCAGGTTGCCAACTCTGACATCGGTGGTGTGGCTGGAGAGCGCCAGAAGTCACTGGCCCAAGTTGGTATGGTGGCTTGCTGGAGCCAGACGGGAGAAACCGAGCGAGGTATTGAATTGGCGAAAGAAGTGATTAAACAGGCGGAGCCTGATGAGATTGAACTGAACGCTCGGGTATACAATGCGTTGGGGAACTGCTTTCTGAAGCAGAAAAAAATCAAATATGCCCTGCTTGCCTTCCTTCAGACAGACCTTCTTTACCAGGGTCAGGGCGATGCTCACGCTGAAGCGCTTTACCAATTGACCAAGCTCTGGCAACAGTTAGATAAACACGATCGGGCCCGACAAGCCAGAAATGTGCTCAAAGAGCGGTATTCCAACAGCTTGTGGGCTAAACGAATGTAAGCGATCCTGATTTTCGATTGAAAAGAGTTGGTGGGTACCTCGCTGTGGTTTACCACAAGGATCCACCCGCATTAGAATGCGGTGGCCGTTTCCACGAGATGTCTTATTACGGGCGGCGCAAAGAGAGTGACAGTAGAAAATGTTCTTGAGACGGCAATCATCCGAGGGAGGCACTCTGTCGGGATGGTGGCGTCAAAGGGTTGAATTCAACAGATTTCCTGACCCAGTGGGGGCGATTATGCATTCTAGGTTTCTCCATAGATTCTGGCTGTTGTGCCTGGGTACGATGGTACCCGTGATGGCGTTTAGTGGTACTGTCACCTGGAACACGCTTGGGACGCCTCTTGTGGCCGTCGCACAGGAAGACGCTTCAGCGGAAGCGGCGGAAGCGGCGGAAGCGGCGGAAGCGGCGGAAGCGGCGGAAGCGGCGGAAGCGGCGGAAGCGGCGGACTCGTCAACGCCCCCGGCAGGTGATCAAAGTTTGCTTGAAATGTTCTTTAGCGCCTTGGGTTGGCTGTTTTTCCCGGTGTTTCTGGCACTCTCGTTCACACTGGTAGCCCTGCTCATCATGAACATTCTGACGGCTCGGCGCGATAATGTTGTTCCACTGCAATTAGTCGAGGGATTTGAAAATCACCTCAACGAGAAGCAGTACCAGGAGGCCTTTGATCTGGCGAAGGCCGATGAATCCTTTCTGGGGCAGGTGCTGGCTGCTGGCTTGGCCAAAGTTTCCGTCGGGTATCAACAGGCAATTGAAGCCATGCAGGAAGTTGGGGAAGAGGAAAGTATGAAGTTAGAGCATCGTCTGAGTTATATCGCTTTGATCGGTACAATCAGTCCGATGGTGGGGCTGTTTGGCACGGTGTGGGGTATGATCTTGTCGTTCAAGGTGATTGCGGACCACCCCGATGTGACGCCCAAGCCTTACGAACTGGCTGCCGGTATTTCCACGGCTCTGGTCACCACATTAGTTGGTCTGGCGATCGCCATTCCGGCCATTGCAGCGTACAACATTCTCCGCAACCGCGTCTCTCGCTTGGTACTTGAAGTCGGCATCGTGAGTGAAGGATTGATGAGTCGTTTTGAAACATCCGATGAGCCGAGGGGCTAGGTCCCATGCGTATCAAGAATCAAAAGACGACAGTCCATGAAGGCGATTTGACACCGATGATCGACATGACTTTTCAGTTGATCGCGTTTTTCATGGTGTTGATCAACTTCACAGATACAGACCCCGACCAGCGCATTCAGTTACCCTCCAGCGTTCTTGCCAAGCCACCCGATACCGCGCTAAACATTCCGATTACCCTTCAGTTGACCAAAGACGGCCAGGTCATCATCGGCGGTGAAGAGTGGACGATCGATGATGTGAAGTCTAAATTGACCAGTGAGAAGCAATTTCTGGAGTACCAAGAGAAGTCTGCGGCGGACGCGACAGTCATCATTCGTGCCGACAAAGTCGCTAAAACGGGTCTTGTACAGAAACTCGTGGAGGTATGCCAGGAAGTGGGCTTTGAAAAATTTGCTCTGCGCGCCGAACAGGAACAGCTATGAAAATCCGCAATCGCGCGACAGACGCTGAAGATACCGGACTACAGATGACACCGATGGTCGACATCGTATTTCAACTGCTTGTCTTCTTCATGATGTCGTTCAAAATAGTCACACTAGAAGGTGATTTTAACATCAAAATGCCGCTTTCGAATGTAAATCAAGGACCCGTGGATGACACCATATTGAGACTGGATGTTCGACTGACCGCTTATCAAACCGGGGAATTGTCTGGAGTTTATTTCAACGATCATAAGTTGGAGAGTGATGATCCTTTTGACGAACTTCATGCCGAGGTGCTGCAGCTTGCTGGTTCGCAGGGGGCTCAAAACAGTGTAGAAGACATGGAGGCTAAATTTACTTGCGACTTCGACTTGCACTACCGACATGTCATTCAGGCGATCACTGCCGTAACGGGAAAAATTTCGGAAGATGGCAACATCGTGAAGCTGATCGAGAAAATCAGTTTCTCTCGACCTGCTCAGCAGACTGATAGCGGGTGAAATGGAACCGATGGATGTCTGAAGAAATTTACGGCGAGTTCCTTCCCGATCTCTCCGGGAATGACTAAGCTCGCGGATGGAATTGCTGGTGGACGTGTTTCAGACGTGACTGATCGACATGAGTATAGATTTGAGTAGTGGCGATGCTTGCGTGCCCGAGCATTTCTTGGACTTGCCGCAGATCGGCTCCTCCTGACAACAGGTGCGTGGCGAAACTGTGTCGCAAGGTGTGGGGGCTGATGGGATCAGAAGGACCCACGCGAGCCGCGTATTTTTTGACCAGTTCCCAGATAGCTTCCCGTCTCAATTTTTTGCCTCGTCGTGACAACAGTAGCCAGGCAGGTTGCGTCCCGGCAGAGGCGACCAACGCTGGACGTTCGATTCTCAGATATCGCCGTACCGCTTCCCGTGCTGGCTTTCCGAACGGCACGAGTCGCTGTTTGTTGCCCTTGCCATGACAAAGGCAGTAACGCTCGTCCAGGTGTACGTCACGGACTTTGAGAGACGAGATTTCCGAGGCACGACAACCGGTAGCATAGAGCAATTCCAGCGTAGCCCGGTCTCGGAGTCGCAACGGGTCCTGCGCATTGGGGGCCGCCAGAAATTTGGGAACATCTTGAGGAGACATCACGCTGGGTATCCGCTGCCAAAGTTTTTGGCTACCCAGTAATTCAGCAAGATTCTGCTGTAGAATTCCCTCAAGTTGAAGATAGCGGAAAAAGACCTTTAACGAAACGATGTGTCGTGCAATACTCGCGGTTGCCAGTTCCTGGTCGTGTAGCCAAGCTGCGTATTCCGACAATTGCTGAATGGTCAGGTTGGCAAGTTGTCGTTTTCCCAGCCACTTGCTAAAACGGCGTAGGTCACGAGCGTAGGCAGCGACGGTGTTCCGGGCCAGATGGCATTCACTCAGTAGATAATTGCCGAAAGCTTCTGTCCAGCGTTGAGCTTCATTGCCGTGCTGGCGTGGAACCACCCGAATGACTTTCCTGCGCGGTCTAGTTGTCAAGTTCTCTGTCTCCGCGAGGTGAATGGTGTCTACGGAAGAATTCGGGTGGAATGTCGTTGAGGATTCAACTTGAGTCAGCCGAAGGATAAGGAACTTGAAAACTTGTAATTAAAATGAAGCATTCGTAGCGGTTGACAGGATCAGGACCCCTAAAATGCAGAACATTGTCATTGAGAAGCCTTACAAATTTATTCCGCCTCATCGAGGCAACTGGTGGCCAAGTTTCGTCCAGACTTTTCGACTCATCGACCGTTGGCTCCGCCGCTCACACGGAGTGGTACAACATGAATGTCGAAATCTGAAGCGGCTCGAAGCGTCGCTGGCTGCGGGCCACGGCATCTTGTTAACCCCCAATCATAGCCGTCCTTCAGATCCTATCGTGATGGGGTTCCCCGCGCGTGAATTGCGAACTCATGTTTACGCCATGGCCAGTTGGCATCTGTATAATCAGGATCGTTTCAGTGCTTTTGCTATTCAGAAAATGGGGGGATTCAGTGTCAATCGAGAAGGAGTAGATAGACAAGCGGTCAATACAGCGATCAGCATTTTACAGACAGCTGAACGCCCGCTGATTATTTTCCCAGAAGGCGCGACCACCCGGATCAATGACCAGCTACAACATTTTTTGGATGGCGTTTCGTTCATCGCCCGCACTGCTGCCAAGAGACGACTGAAGTCACATGCTGCAGGTAAAGTAGTTGTCCATCCAGTTGCCATCAAATATTTTTATCAGGGTGATTTGCTGGAGGCAGTCGAGCCTACCCTGTCTTCCATCGAAGAACGTCTGACCTGGCAGTTGGCGACCGAATTGCCCCTGATTCAACGGATTGTGCGGATTGGAGGTGCCTTGCTGTCACTCAAAGAAATTGAATACTTTGGTTCCGAACAAAAGGGTAGTCTCAGGGACCGTCGGTCCGCCCTGATCGATCGTCTCTTGAATCCGATCGAACAAGAGTGGTTTGGTGGAACCAAAGAAAAAGAAGGAGTGGTTTCTCGAATCAAATCACTACGGATGGTAATTGTACCTGAAATGACGCGTAACGAACTTAGTCGAGAAGAACATCGCCGGCGCTGGAAACAGTTGGCCAGCATTTATCTGGTTCAGCAGCTATCTTTTTACCCCGAGGAATATTTGCGAGCTCCCACCAGCGTCGACAGGGTTCTTGAAACCGTTGAACATTTGGAGGAAGACTTGACGGACATCGTGACTCCCCATCCGCCCTATAAAGTGGTTATCGACGTGGGCGAATCCATCGAAGTCAGTCCCCAACGTGATCGCGATGCTGAAACGGACCCTCTGATGGACCGTATTCGAGACGACTTGCAAAAAATGTTGGATGGCTTGGCTTGTGAATCAGCGATCTACGAAGAGAGGTGACGAGCAGAACTGCCACGGGAGACAAGCAAACACAATGAAATAACCGGCCACAGGATCCGTATGGCGGCAAAAAAAATCCACCTGCCCACTGAAGTCGTACTGCCCTTGTTCCGCCACCTAACGAGCTACGATCCCTGCCTGGCAGACAGAATAACTCGGGGATGATGGCTTAGATCTTTGACAGTTCGAGGCGCACCGAACGCAGGGTGTTCTTCGAATATCGCCAAGACTTCATCTGCAATCATGGGGCTGATTTCGGTGATTAGCCAACCCTGTGGCTTGAGATGCCTGGTGCCTTCGTCGATCAACCGGCGTATCAATTCCGTACCTCGTTTTCCCGCCAGCAATGCTTGTCGGGGTTCATGTTCCCGGATGTCTGGGGCTAACATGTCCCACTCCGACTCTCTAATGTAAGGAGGATTACTGATAATGTAATCAAACGTGCAATCTGGCCTCAGGCCTGAAAACAAGTCTCCCTCGATCAGATTGATCCTTTCCTCGACTCCATGATCCGCCACGTTGACTCGAGCGATTTTCAGGGCTGTAGGACTCACGTCGACGGCCGTGATTTTAGAATCTGGAACATGTAGTGCGGCGCAAACGGCTAAGATTCCACTGCCTGTTCCTACGTCCAGTATCTCAATCGGCCCGTTGTCCTGCTGGTGTTGTTTTACCAAGTCGAGTAAAGCGACGAGCACAAATTCCGTTTCCGGCCTGGGAATGAGCACGTCAGGGGTAACACGGAAGTTGTGTGAATAAAATTCTCGGTAACCTACCAGGTAGGCTACAGGAGTACCTGCGGCTCGCTGCCGAACTAACTCCCGATAGGCAACACGTGTCGGTTCCGCTGCAGTATTTTGAAATGTCGTGTATAACTCAATCCGACGACAGCCACTTGCTTCCGCCAGGAGTACCTCCGCATCCAGTCGTGGTGATTCCGACCCATTTCGCTCGAGATATCCGGTTGTCCACGCTAGCAAGTTGCCAATGGTCCAGTCTGAATTGTCCATCATCACTTCATGGAAGAACGGGTGTCAATTATCGTCAAGATTTCCCATCGAGCGGCGTAAGTCATCTCGGTCGAAATCAACCAAGGCACTGGTGATGGGTTCCAGGTTGCCTGCCAGGAGTTGGTCCAGTTTGTAGAGTGTCAGGTTGATACTGTGGTGGGTGACACGATTCTCGGGAAAATTGTAAGTCCGGATACGTTGACTGCGATCCCCGGATCCGACCATGGTTTTGCGTTCATTGGCACGTTTCTTTTGTTCTTCTTGCTGCTTCATGTCATAGATTCGCGACTTGAGGACTCGCAGCGCTTTTGCCAGGTTCTTATGTTGACTCTTCTCATCTTGGATCGCGACCGCGATACCGGTTTCATAGTGAGTTAATCTGACAGCGGATGCGGTCTTGTTGACGTGTTGACCGCCAGGGCCACTGGCGAGATAGATGTCCTTTCGGTAGTCATCCGGTTTCAGGTTGACTTCGACGTCTTCTGGTTCTGGCAGGACGGCGACCGTTGCTGCAGAAGTGTGAATTCGTCCTTTGGTTTCCGTTTCGGGCACACGCTGTACGCGGTGGCCACCACTTTCGTACTGCAATTCGCGGTACACCCCTTCGCCTTCGAAGGCCAGCGAGATTTCTTTGAAACCGCCCAGTTCAGTGGGGCTGGCGGCCAGTAATTCTGTTTTCCAGCCTTTGTGTTCAGCATGCTTCTTGTACATTTCGTACAGATTTCTGGCAAACAAGGCCGCTTCGTCTCCTCCCGTGCCGGCGCGAATTTCCATCACGCAGCGCCTGCGGTGAGCGTCCTCGCCTCCTGCCGTCATGTCCAGCAGGTCGGACCACGATTTTTCTCGGTCCTCCTTCAGTTGGACCAGTTCCAATTGAGCCAACTCGCGCATTTCAGCATCATCACCTGCGACCATTTCTTTGGCGTCACTGATCTGCTGACTTAAATCCTTAAATTTGCGATAGGTTATAGCCAGGGGTTTGAGAGACCCGTGCTCTCGAGCAACGGCGGCGATTTTTGTTGAATCGGCCAAGATAGCAAGATCGGTCAACTGGGTTTCCAGTTTACTAAATCGCGTCAACTTCTGTTCAAGCATTTCCCGCATACTGAAGAGCCTCTGCCGTACCTGGGAGACGGGATCACTTGTTTTAGTCGTTCAATGGCAACGACCGGAGCGTTGGAGCCCGAAACGCTTTGCAAGCCGGCATGCGAAAATCGATGGAAAGAAACTGCTCTTAATTCGCTGGAGACCTGCGGTGTTACGAGTTCCAGAGAGACCTTTTGACTGCTGTGCACTCTGAAACCAGGTACCCATTTCGTGCTTGGCGTCAGTTGTAGAACACGGATCATACCGTGAAATCGAAGATTCTGAAAAGGCTAAGATTTGGCTGGGTTCTTTGGCTTCTGCTTTTTCTTCCCCTGCTGAAGGCTGCCGTAGCCAGATGCGGCGAATTTGTTCTTGAATTTTTCGATCCGACCTGCACTGTCGACATATTTCAGCTTGCCGGTATAAAACGGATGGCAGGCGTTACAGATGTCTACCTTCAGTTCTTTCCGTGTGCTGCGAGTGGTAAATGTATTGCCACAGCCGCATCGCACGTGGGTTTCATGATATTCCGGATGGATTTTTTTCTTCATGGCTTGATTCCCATTCCCAGAGGGGGCCGAACTTCAAACAAAAGGGAAGCCTATAGTATAGGAGGAAAGTTGCGACTCGACAAGTGACGTGTGGCATTGCAAACCGTACGTCTCGTCTGGGCGACATGCCGCGGGGAGGGATCGGGGTGAACAGCCGCAAATGGCTGTAGGCCATCGCTGATCCAGTGAGGACGGTTCTGTTTTAACACTTCTCACCTGTCGCACGTTTCCGTCTGCCTGTGGTGAGCGCTTCGGGAGAAAATTCTCTGCCGAAGGGCTATCGGTTCACCAACCAATTCCCGGGTCAGGATGCCGGAGACTCTGGATCGACCTTTTCACGTAGTCTATCAGTGATCCAGGCGTCAAGAACCAGTTGACTTACTTGATAGGTCACCATGGGCAAGATCGCCAAGCCTCCGAAGTAGGTAACCGCGACGTGCAGGCCTACCACGAGCGTTTTCTGGCTTCCCGCAAAGCCAATGGCAATTCGATCTGCATGGGAGAAACCGGCCAGGCGTCCCAAGCCGTGTCCCGCTGCGACCATGGCCAAGTGGATCACTACCACCGCCAGCAGCATGCCCACAAAGTCAAGCGTCTCAGGACCTTTCCCCAGGGGTGCGGTTGACAGTTCCTGTCCGACCTTGATGGATCCCAGTTACACCATCAACAGCCCACCGAGTTGAGCGAGTACTCCCAGGGGTTTTTTCCGGAGTGTACCCCAGCGAGCGATCGGGGAAAGCAAGCGGATCAATTGAGCAAAAATCATTGGCAGAACCACCAGCAGCCCCAGCTTGCTCATCACATCTATCATCAGGCAGTCCATAAGGACTGCCCGTCCAGTTGCCACTTGAGCCAAACAGGAGTCACGAGAAAGCACGACAGGTTGGTGACAACGCTTATCAGCATGGCCACCACATCGTTACCACCAGCACGTCGAGTCCAGACGGCGGCGGAAGCGAGGTTGCTCGGTGTGGCAGCGACTACCAGGAGCCCGATTCCATGTTCCTCTTGCAAGAGCGGTACCAGGCACCAGGCGAAAAGAGGTACCAGGCCGTACGTGATACTGGCGGCCAACAAGACAGGCCCAGGTCGTCTGATCGAACTGGCAATTTTCTGAAATTTCAGTGGCAATGACATCACAAATAGCACACATGCCAGGACCACGTTGCGTATGGTTCCAAGTTCGGCCAGGGCCTTCAGTGGGTCAGGAAAGGTGTAACCGCCACAGCGAGGCATATCAAAAACCAGCGTTTCTTTAGGTGATGCATACTTTTCGGAAGTGCACTAGGTGACTTCGACGTGTCTGATTAAAATCGAAAAGGAGGCTGCCTTTTGCTTCTGCTGGATTCTTCTCGTTACCTCATCCTGTCAGTTGTCTCTACGGTTCCGCTGCGTTTAACTTTCTACCGTAATGGTCGTCCAATATGTTGCGTTATCTGACAGCTGGCGAATCTCATGGAAAAACCTTGCTGGTTCTTGTCGATGGATTTCCCGCAGGTGTTGAAATCGAAACAGCTAGTATCGACGTTGAATTGAAACGTCGGCAGGGGGGGTATGGACGTGGTGGACGGATGAGGATTGAAACGGACACGGTGGAAATCATGTCCGGTATCTGGAGAAACACGTCACTGGGCAGCCCGATCGCACTGCAGGTGGTCAACCGCGACTACAAATTAGAACGGCTCGAGGATCTGGAACGCCCACGGCCTGGTCATGGAGATTTAACAGGAGCCGTCAAATATCTGGGGCCCATCCGTGCTGTTCTTGAGCGGGCAAGTGCTCGGGAAACAACCGTGCGGGTAGCGGCAGGTGCTGTTGCCAAGCAGTTGTTGCGTGAGTTTGAAATCGAAGTGATCGGGTTTGTGGCTGAATTGGGTAGTGTCGTTTTTGATTCGCAAGCGGGTACGGTAGACCAACAACGAGCCACACGTGACTCAAGTATCGTCTATTCGCTGAACCCGGATCAGGATGAACAGATCAAGAAGTTGATCGACGAAACGAGGAAAGCGGGTGACACCTTGGGAGGCATCGTCGAGGTGCGGGTCGAGGGTTTACCCTTCGGATTGGGAAGCCACGCCCAATGGGATCGCAAACTAGATGGCAGGATTGCCCAGGCCGTGATGTCGGTGCAGGCGATCAAAGGGGTTGAGATTGGTTTAGGTTTCGAGGCTGCTCGACGACCCGGATCTCAGGTACATGATCCGATCGAGTACGACGAAAAACAACGAGAGAACTCTCATTTGGGTTACGTGCGTCCCACCAACAACGCCGGGGGTTTGGAAGCGGGAATGACTAACGGTCAACCGTTGGTGGTACGGGCTGCGAAAAAGCCGATCAGTACGTTGAGTAAGCCCCTGCCATCGATCAACATGGAAAGTAAAGAGTCGGAATCGGCATCCTATGAACGCAGCGATGTGTGTGCGGTACCAGCTGCGAGCGTAATCATTGAAAATGTCGTCGCCTTTGAGGTGGCTGCCGCTTTAGTCGATAAATTCGGCTCGGATAGTCTGTCTGAAATGAAGGCTCGGTGGCAATTGTTTCACCAGATGGCTAGAGAGCGGTAGTCTGACGGAAGCTATTGAACAGGGAAGTTCAGCATGCATCCCACAACCAGACGCTGGATTTGTCGATCGGCATTCGTGGTGTTCTGCTTGCTTCCCACGAGTTTGGTTCTAGCACGGATCGTCGCTCGCAAACTACCCAGTTATACGAGGAGAATGGAAGTTCTCCTTTCTAACGAACTGGATATGGGGGTTTCCGTCGATAACTTGTGGCACCCACGTCCGGGGGTATCCGTGGCCGAAGGGGTTGTCATCACCGACCCGGAATCGGGCACGGTGTTTGCTCAAATCGGCCAGATTCGTATGACTTACCTGGCGGGAAAATGCCAACTTCTGCTCGACGAAACCGAATTAAACGGTGAGCGGCTCACCCAAATTTACCACCGCATGCATCGTCGTCTCCAGCGTCGCCCTGACCTGGACCAAATTTCCGTCAAGCTTAACGGTGCAAAAATCAAGCTGCAGACCGACCAGAAAGAATATCGCTTGACCAATCTCGATCTGCAATACGAACCCGGCCAAAAAGAAACCACGGTGTTACTTGATTTTCGTGTGGCTGATTTCAAGATGGCGGAGGAGACGCGGATACGATGGGAACGCAAGCACGACGCGAAGCCCCCCTTCACACGTGTCCAATGCTATACGCAGGGGAGTGCCCTGCCCTGCCGTCTCCTGACGGGCTTTTTTCCAGAGGTCCGGCGATTAGGTGAAGATTGCACGATCAACGGTTTTGTGAGCGCCGACTTTCATCAAGAGGAAGGTTGGCAGGCAGAAGGCGAGTTTGTATTGGACCAAGTGGACATGGACCAATTGGTGACAGACCTCTTCACTCAAAAGTTGAGCGGAAAAGCCAGTATTGGCGTGCATCGCCTGGTAGTTTGTGACGATCGTCTGTTGGTCTGCAGCGGCGAATTTCACATGCAGCAAGGTACCGTCAGTCGCTCGTTGTTGGAAAATGCGGTCCAACACATTTCCATACAACCTCGGCAAACGCTGAAATTTCTCGAAGGTGAATCAGTACCATTCCAATCGCTCGATTTTGGGTTTCGGGTGGACGGCAACGGATTTCAGTTGAGTGGTCGAAGTGCTGAACCTGCAGTGGGGGCGATTCTTTTCATTCGGCCCGGCGTGGTGTTCTATGAGCCGATGGGCAATCAACCTTTGCCATTGGTGAACCTAATTCGAATGTTGGTGCCATACCAGCAGTTCTGGGTGCCTGCGACCAGAGAAACCGAATTGCTGTGGTTCCGATTACCGAGAATGTCAAGCACCCGCTCCGGGAACTGGACCTCGCGTTGAGTTTCCGGAGAATTCTGGAAAACAGAGAGGCTGTCTACCAGACCTGTTCTGCCGTGGGGCTCCTGGTTGCGAGTGGAAACTTGGTCAGTGCCTTGTTGAGTCTGGTGAATCGCTAAGCGTGAATCTTGGAACCGATCAAAAGGCCGACGAAAACTGCAAGAAAGCCAAGCACAAGGTTTGCCAGTACACTCGTTGTACTAATGTGCCAGTTTCCGCGTTGGGCGTGGGAAACGGCTTCCAGTCCGAAGGTCGAAAAAGTCGTCAAGGATCCCAGGAAACCACTTGCCAGGGCAAGGTACATTCTACGGTTCTGGGTAGGCGGTCCACAGGCGACCAACAGACCTAACAGGAAACATCCAGTCACGTTGACCAGGAGAGTTCCTAAAGGAAATCCGTCACCCAGTATTCTGCGGCACAAGTGTGAAACACCGGTACGCGTGAGAGCACCCAGAGCGGCTGAAACGGCGATCAAGCAGATGTCAATGAACAAATTCATGAAGACAAAGTTGACGTTTCCGCACAGCGGCGATAGCTCCACCACTTGTCCGTAGGTACGAGCCCCATGCCGACGATCCCCAAATGGAATAACACCCAGCATGCCAACTTAAATAAAACGCCTTCCGTAAATCCGTAGGAATGCAAGCCAACTCCCAGTTCGTTGACACCAAACCAGGACCAAATCACCGCAATGTTACCCGCGGTGGCCAGCACCGCAAGTCCTCGTTCCCGGACCATGCCCCCCCAGCGCGCGTGCAAAACCAGCGCATTCCAAATGACAATGATGAGCGCACCATTTTCTTTCGGGTCCCAGCCCCAAAATCGGCCCCAGGAGTCATCAGCCCAGAGGCCTCCCAGCACGGTTCCCACAAAACTGAAGAGGATTGCAAAGCAGATGACTCCGTAGATGATCCGCGCGGTCGATTTTCTCACTGCGGGTGAACCCGCGGGCGTCAGGATACCAAAAAGGATGTAGAAAATACCTGCAGCACCGGCGAATAAGGTTGCTGCATATCCACAAGTCACGCAAACCACGTGCGTTGCCAGCCAAAACTGTGTGTCCAGAACTGCCTGCAAGACGCCGATCGTATCACCGTTTCCTGACAGAGAATGCGCAATAATCAGTGTGGAAAAACCGGTGGCGGCACCCAGTACATTACCAATCCCCAATCCAAACAACCGTTCCAGCGCGATTCCCAGGATAACGCACCCCCAACCGATAAAGACTGCAGATGAGTAGAGATTGGTTACCGGGGGTCTGCCGGATAAATAAATCCTGGCCAGCAGCGCAAAAGAGTGAATCAGCAACGCCAGCACGATTAAGCAGAATGCGGTTCGGTTTAAAGGTTGACGCCAGCCGATCCAGGAGACCAGGGAGAGAAAGAACACCAGCAGGTAGAGAATCTGGGATTGTGTAAACAGGGAGGCATGGTTGAAAAAGGATTCAAATGCCGTTGATTCGGTCTGGTGCTGTTGGCGTCGAGCACTTGTCAGGGCGTTTTGAAATTCCTGTATCGCCACGTTGAATGGTTCCGAATTGTCTTCCCGGTACGAGGACATCATCGTTTCCATTGCTTGCGAGAACAGATTAGTGGGGCTTTGGAGTGTTTCACCTTTCAGGGACTGCTGAATGGCTGTTTGCAGTTGCAACTTGAGCGGACCGACCTCGCGCCGCAGGGCTTGCCGGGCAGCCTCGTGCGTGCTCTTGCGCATGGCTTCATCCATTTGCCCATACATTTGCCGCGCTTTGACTTTAAGTTCGCTGTCAGACGATGATGTGTCATTGTTTCTCAAAATATCTTCGATCATGTTAGTGACCCGCAACGGGATCAGCTTTGCCAGACCTTCTTCGCTCAACAGCCGATCCACCAGGCGTTGAGAAAGTTCCTCTGGGTCGGCGGCTTCGAAATTCTTAGCCATGTTTTTCAGGGAGAGTGTGTTCAAGGCAGAAGCCAGGGGAAGCCATGTTTCATCCGAGGAATCGGAGCCCGCAGGAATCGCACGTGGAACAGGAGCTTCCGCCAATTCACGATCGGCACGTGCCATGGCTAACAATAAATACAATTGTTGATCTGGCCCCGTCATCGAGAGATCTGGCACGCGATAAGATTCGCGGAGTTTGAAGTAGAGTTGCAGACGTTCTTCTAATTCCAGGATCTTCTTTTGGTAGACCGAGAGTTGCTCGATGTCGCTGGACCGGGCCAGTTCCACCTGCTTGCGGAATTCGTCCATGCGTGGTTTGAATTCTTCCAAAGCGTAACGGTATCGCTGTCGGCGAGGCAGTCCAAGGGTATTTAGCACATTCAGATTTTGAATACGAAAAACGCGATGACGTTCGGCATCACCGGAGTGGCTCAGCACATCCAGTAACCAGCGAATGGCTGGTTGGCGTTTGCCCTCTGTATCCTTGTAGGTTGCTCGGTCAGATATAAATCGTAAGCTGTTGCGCGCTAACGTATCGTATGGTTTTACTCGTCCCTCATTCACGAGTGGCAGTTTGCCGAATTCGTGGATGTTCATTTCTGTTGAGTTTTGCGGATCCTTGAAGGTGAAGTATCCCAGTCCCAGCACCACCAAAGCGGTAACGATTAACGGTACCCAGACGGCTCCCCTTCCGGCAGACTGTTCTTCCGTACCCCGTTCGTGCCGCAGAAGAAACCCAATGAGTTTTGTGAGAAAATGGTAGGTCATGCCGAATAGCACCAGCATGCAGGATACGTAAGGGATCATCCAGCCTGCGTTTTTGACTACCTGAAAAGTCGTGTACTCTCGTCCTTGAATATTTTGATAACCACTCTGGTAAAAAGTCTCTCCGGCAAATCGAAGTGGATTATTCATCCAGATGTGATCTTCACGATCGACGTTGAGTCCTTGGTGAACCAGGCGGATGTCAGAAGAATAGTTTTTCGGAGTGGTTGTTCCCAGGTAGTGGTCGGCCCGCACGTCAATCAGTTGCACCGAGTAGGGTTTGTAGTGTCGTTCAAAGCGAACTGACAGTTCAAAATCTTTGCCGTCGACCTCGATCCGTTCCTGATTGCCCAAGGGTTGCGACAAAAGGTAGGTTCCCAGGACCTTGAAACCGTTGCGTTGGGTCAGCCTGACATAGGCAGATGCCAGGTTGACTTTACTGTCGCCCGTTCCGCTACCGGGCCGCAGTCGCTCCGCAACGTACCTCAGTCCAACACCATGAGTGGCGATATTCTCCTGATCCGGTTCCAACTCTCGAAAGGTCGAGTTCCTGAAAAATTCAATCACCTCAATGTCAAACGGTAAGGCATCGGGCCGGATGGATTTTTGGTCAAGGAATCCAGACGACTTGCCATTTCGAATCAAGGGAACGGCAGTGACTAAATTTTCTTGCGAATCTTCGCGGACAATTGCCAGTTCGACGGCCCGAATGTCCTGCCCGTAGTCAATGGTATTGCCCTCGGGAATTGTCATCTGTTCTTCGACGTCGTACTGGGTGACAAAAAACTGGCCGAACATGAGCAGGCCAACACCAGAGTGAAGCAAAACAATTCCGGCACGCTTTCTGAACACCATCCAGCAGCCGCCTAACAGAATGAGAGAACCGAATCCGGCCTGCTGCAGTTGCCACAAGATTCGCATGCCCGCGTCGCCCAGATAAACACGGTCTCCTTGGACGAAGAGCCAGATCGTTGTAGTAAGCAGCAAGAGACTGGCGATCGTTGTGGCGGCAAAGATGCCCCGTTTCTGCCGGGTGAACAAGGAGCCGGCATAACCGCCGACAAACAGCCCGCTCGCCAGCAGAAACGATTTGAAACACAGCCAGAGTGTCTTGTAATCGATGGGCGGGTCGCCCTGAGCTCCGTTTGCATTGTGGCCGCTCGTGACCACCAGCGCAGTGACGAAAATGCCTAAGACGATGGTGGTCAATCCAACCGCCAGTCGGAATCCCCTGGCCTGAATTTTGAATCTTACGAGGTGGGCGGCTATCAAATTAATGACAGTCATCGTGCCGATCGACGCACCTCCCGGGAAGGGAAGCCAGCCAGGGATGTTCTGCCAATTGGGAAACCAGGAGCGAGGGAAAAAAACCTGAAAAGGAACAATGGCTACCCATGAGGTGAAGTAGTCTTCCATCACCTCCCAGATGCCCATGTCGATTTGAGCCAGCGTTCCAATCAAAATTAGAAAGATTGACAGCGCAAAGAGGACCACCGTCAGCTTCAACGATGCAAATCCCTTGAGGATTTGCAGAACGATGGCAGAGCGAGAGCCGATAGCGTCGAAAAACGCGTTCGACTCATCTCTTGAGCTGGCAGTTTCTGGAATAAGTTTGTTGGTCGACATGCGGAAATCTCGTCGGAGTCAGAAACGGATCGAAGAGTAAAACTGCTCGAAATGTTTTCGTTCTCGAAGCGCCAACCCGGCATCGCCTTTCAATTTGATAAACCAAGCCAGCCCAGCGTGCGATGTCAGGACGGCGTAAATACTTTGCCGTGGTTGGATTTTGTCGGGACTGGTCAGTTCAATCAACTGACCTGAAATGTTTCCCACCCGAACCTCTTGTAGTTGCTTTTCCAATTCGGTGTCTCGGGTTTCCTCGAGACCGATCTGAAGACGCCAACGATTGATGTTGTCCAGGACGTTGGCCATCCGAGGCGGAAAAGTACTAACGGTGATTTCTATCCGTTGGTCTCCGTCGATGACCTCCAGCGCCACCACATAACGCAACGTAATTCCGCCACGTGATACAACTCGCTCGCCAGGCTGCCAACCGGGTGGAGTGACGTATTCGACTTGTGTCTGGGAAACGGCGGATGTCCGATTGGATGGCCCGGTAGTTGTCGGGCTGGGAGTCATGGGCAAGCGGTCTCCGGCATTTGCACTGCGATGACCTGACAGATCAACCAGAGTCGCCTGGCCATCTTCGAGTGCCACAGTTGTTGTCACCTGGGAATGGTCCGGTGTTGAAAGAGGTGCCAGTCCCAGTTCGTTCCGCCAGCGGTTGATATTGGACAACACATAGGTGTCAGAGTTTTGGGGTGGAAGAGAAAGGGGCGTCACGGACAAGTCGAGAGGGCCGGTCTGGGTCGGAATTTGAAGCGTGGCAAATCGAATGCCAGTTCCCGGTAATCTTTTCCACTGGTCCGGTGTCGACCAAGCCGGCGCCGCGTTCGGGTTTTTCGAAAATTTCACCGACTGGATGAACTCGCGAAAAGTTTTAACCTGATCACCAACCACGTCATGGGGTCCAGTCAATTTGAAAAACCAACCTTGATTCTCACGTAAAATGATCGCGGCCAGGGTACGGTCGGGAGTTTGCCCGGGATACCGCTGATCGGTAGGATCCGGTTTGGAAATACGATAGGTCCGAATCTGTTCCTGTCGACCACATCCAAGCGCAATCAACAGGCCCGACCCAGCAAGCACTACAGCTTGTGCGAGTCGCAGAATTGATCTGGCTGGGAGTTGTCCCTGTAAAATTCGAACCAACAATTTTTTCCCCGTGAAGGTTGGGCAACATCCTTTGCTTGGAACTTGAAACTTCCGTGTAAGGCTGCGAAGCACGCGAACCAAGCCAGGGAAGGCAGCGAGCAGGCTGTGAGGCACAACGATGTGGCGCGAGTCTGGTCGGAAGATCGCTCACAGCATGCGAGTTCTCCGAGTCCAGCCTTCGGCCGATCACCTGGAATGAGTGCCTGGTGGCCAAGATGGTCAGCCGGTTTCTCTAGCTGGGCAGCCTCAAGCTTTTAAGATTATATCGCTTCAACCCCCAAAACGTACAGGGCCATTTAGGCTTCCCGGACACCGGAATGGGCCGGAGGCAGCGGGTTCTGAACGGTCTGTTGTACCCGGGGGTGGATGCTATCCAAAATCGACTAGCCACCCAGTGTCGATAATAACCAGTCCATTAGTCCACTGTTGAGCGAATAAGGTTCGTCCCAACTCCAGATGTGACGGACCAAGTCATACATGAACATCCCGGTCAACATTAGAAAAACTACAATCATGGAGAGCGCCAAGACATTCCAGATCGAATAGGTAGATTCGGAGGTTGCTGCTGCGGGCATGACGCTGGGAGTCGTTCCGGGCTGGCTGGCAGTCGTCAGGGGTTCGGCCTCCTGCAGAGCCGCCGACGCTTCGGTGTCCAGGATGTCCTCGCTGTAGCTGTCGTCAGGACCTAATGCAATGACCTGGGATCCACTGTCGCTTTCATCGCCAGTGCCTTCGTCTACCGGTGTGAGTAAGAAATCGTCAGGGGTGATTTCGCCGGAGGCTACACCTTCCTCCTCGAGTGGTGAAATGTCTCCGGGCAATTCTAATCCTGATTCTGCAGAGGATCCGTCCAGTTCGAATTCCGTCAGAGAAAGACCTGTCAGAGCAAGACCCGTATCCGAGGGGCTGCTCAGCGAGATGCCACTATCGCCCGAACTGAGAACGATATCGTTTCCGGGGGAACTGCCTAACACGAGGTCACTGTCGCCAATTGAAACGGAATCTGATTCGCTGTCTTCGTCAACCACCAGGCCACTTTCTTCGAGCTGTAAATCGGATTCATTTTCTACCGACGAGGAATCGCGAGACGGGATGTTTTCTCCGCTGTCCGAGGCGACGGCAGCGTCCTTGGAAATTCCTTCTACATCACTATTGGGCTCCGGATCGGATGCCGCCAAAAGGAGGTCATCCGATCCATTGGTGAGGACATCTGGATCTGCAGGTGCGACCTCGCTGGGACCACTAGGCGAAACAAGCTGTAAATCGCTGCCGGAGTCTTCGGGTCCCTGAAGGTCGTGCAGATCACTTCCGGCATCGGAAATGACGTCGTTCCTGGTTCCGATCACCGTAATCGACGCACTTTCTTCCGGGCCTGGTTTCAACTCCTCGTCGGTGACTAAGAGGGATTCATTAGAATCATCCAGTGGGACATCCGACAAATTGTTCAGGTCAGCGTCTACATCTGAAGAGGCCGAACTATCGCCTCCAAGCGGCATTCCACCTGCCAAGGCGGCTTCGCTTATTGAGAGCCCTCGATCGTTGGCGGCTTTCTGCACTTCTTCGACTTTGAATTTCCATATACTACCATCCCGGTATCCATGGATGTCTCCCTGGCTGCGCATGTCGCTGACTTCATCGGAAGTCATTCCCAGCAGGCTGGCTACTTCGTTGAGTTCAATGAACTTGCGTGCCATGGCTCAAGGCTCCTGTCGATGCAGGGAAGGGAACCATCGCCTGTAAGAGCGCCCCGGGGAAGAAGGGAGTCGGATCCGTGAAACCTTTCCTATTCCAGCATGGCGCGGATCTCCCGCGGCGATGGACTACTTCCGTTAAACTCGTCGAGCTGCAGGTCCCAGTTGACGTTACGGACACTCTTCAACAAAATCTCGCCACTTTCAGCATCGACCTGATAAACACCCATAACCTTTTGTATGGGGTCCACGAGGGCAACAAACTCCTTGTCCGGTCCAACCGGTACCGTCAGCGCTAGCAAGCCTTTCTCTATGCGTTGTTGCAGAGGATTTCGTTGAGCGTGAACCGGATTCCCTTCTATCCAAATGCTAAGAGCTGCGATCGTCAGACCTGCAACCATGAAAATCCCACATGTCATCGCACGCATCTTCTACCTTTCTCTGTAGATATTGCGAAGACTTGGGACTCCTAGACTCTATTCTAAAAGGACCAAGCTCCATTGCAAGAGTTTTTGTTATAAATCCTGTCTTTTCAGTTGCTTAGGTTAATCGATATAAGCCTTTCAGGGGGCACCAGCGGCAAGCCCCAACCTGCGCGGAGTGTACACGTGTCGTCTCACTCGTCGCAAGAGCTTTGTGAAGCAAATTCGGGCAGGCGACCATGGCCCTCAACGGAATCACGTTCCCGGAGGCAGTAACGTCGACCGGGTGACAGTGCGTTACGTTGGGGTTCGAGAGAAGCCACCATTTGAAAACCACTTTGGTCACGCGCAGTTCGCTAGCGACAAATTCTTCTGGAAAAGCGACGCTTGAGGCCCTCGCCGAGGGAAACTGCTGTACCTACAATGCTGAGGTGGTTTATTTCGGGTGAGAATCGTCATTTAAAGCCAACTGAACCAAAGATTTTCAGGCAGTCGTATGGCAGCAGGGAGAGCTGGGGTGTTGAACACCCGATTTCTGCCACAATCCTACCGTCTCCCGTCCAGGGCCTTTTTAACAATTGCTGCAAACGGCTAAGGAGTTGCTTGTATTCATGTTCCAGGTATCACGCGAAATCGACTTTTGCTACGGCCACCGCCTGCTGAACTACGATGGCAAGTGTCGACATCTACATGGCCACAATGGTCGGGCGATTATTACGGTGGAGTCCCCGGCTTTGGACCATCGCGGAATGGTGTTGGATTTTTCAGATATCAAGCAGGTTGTCAGTGGCTGGATTGACGAAACTCTGGATCACCGCATGCTTCTTTGCAAAGATGACCCTGCTGTTCCCCTGCTACGTGATTTGGAGGAGCCAATGTTTCTGATGGATACCAATCCAACTGCAGAGAACATTGCTCGTCTCATCTTCGATTTCACGCGGAATCACGGATTTCCTATTGTCGAGTGCCAACTCTGGGAGACTCCGCGCTGCCATGCAACCTACCGGGATTAGAGACCCGCGTCCAAAGGATGGACACTGAAGGGGCTATAAAACAGTCCTGATTTGTCGAAAGACCTTGCGCAATCGGAAATTATTGCCAAAGTATCGTGCAATCGGGAGCCGATGTTTTGGATCATCCCAGTGTTACATTCGCTCGGTGCGACGGCATCGTATCGAATTCCCAGGGGGGACGAGAGCCCGACCAATGTCCGTTATCGGACTGGTCGGGCTTGTTTTTTTGCTGTTGATATCCGGACTGCGGCTAGCTCACGACATCGGTGAATTGCCAGCACCGACGGCAAAAGATTTATCTCGAAAATGGACACCAACTAGCTGAGCGAGTTTTCGCGGTCTATCTCCGCTGGGAAAAACGGTCTTGGGCTTGATTTTCGCGGGTTGGAAATCCTAACGAAAGACCATCGGGGCTACACCACCTGGTCTTGCCTGCAGCGTCATGCTCTCGAACTGCCGGATTTGACAGATTAAGATTCATTAAAATGCAACGGTTGCGCCGATTTTGAGGTCAACCGCGCTGGCCGTGACCGGGTCGAAGCTGCGCCGAGAGAAAGGAATCTTAAGGTGGAAAAGAATAAGCACGAAAATTTCTTGCTTTCAATGCTGTCTAACTTGGGTTGGCCAGTGTTTTGGGGTTTGGCAGTTTGGATTTGCTTTTATGTTTTGATTCACCAGGGGGCGTTGAGCCACCATCTGATCAGACGTTACTTTACAGGTCATCCCGTCGAATATGTTGAAGCGGCCATGTTTTTTGTTGGGGTTGCCGCCTTAGCTATCAGGATGATGCAGACCATCCGAAACTATTTTTCTCTAAGACTTGTTCAACTACCACCCATTCCTTGCGGTGGACAGTCAGCCAAAGACTGTAGCAGTTTGTTGCAAACGTTCGAAGAGTTACCCGAACGTGCTCGTAAAACCACTCTCGGGAAACGCTTGTATGACGCATTGGAGTTTGTACGGCGTAAAGGATCTGCAGATGGATTGGATGAGCAGCTCAAATATTTGGCGGACCTAGATGCTATTCGTGTGCAGGAAGGGAATGGGCTGGTTCGCACGGTAATTTGGGCCACGCCGACTTTGGGATTTCTTGGTACCGTCATCGGAATCACCTTGGCGTTGGGTGGGTTGAATGCGAATTTACTCGTGGAATTTCCACAGCAGGCCATGGAAGGATTGCTGGCTGGTCTAGGTGTTGCCTTTGACACCACGACCTTGGCATTGACGTTGTCGCTCTTCCTTATGTTTTTCAAGCTTTTTGTTGACGAGTTCGAAACCCAGTTAGCAGTCGTAGTTGACATGCGTGCCGACGTTGAATTGGTGGGACGGTTTCAGGAGCTTGGTTCGGAGAAAGATCCCCATGTTGCCTCGTTGCGCAGAATGGCCGAAACAATGGTCCAATCAGGTCGCGATCTTGTCGAACGTCAAGCCAACGTGTGGCAAACCGCGATGGACCAGTCCCAACAACAGTGGTCCCGGATTTCATCTTCGATTGGTGAACAACTGCAGAACACCCTTTCGGAATCTTTGAGTAAATCATTGCAACTGCACGCAGTCGAGCTAGGGCGAATTGAAGTCACGGCCAGTGAACGGAATCATGAACATTGGGGACATCTGCAAACGTCAATGACTCAGTACGCCAAGTATGCCCAGGCGCAGTATACGGAACTGAACAATCAGACATCCGTCATGCGCGAGGTTGTGGAAGCTACTGGTGAAGTGGTTAAGCTTGAAAAAGCGTTGAATGAAAACCTCTCGGCGCTGGCTGGAAAACACAATTTTGAGGAAACCGTAATGAGTTTGGCAGCCGCTATCCATTTGTTGAACTCCAGACTTGATGTCGGTTCGGCCACTTCTCGGCAAGTCAAGCTGACAAAACAGAAATCGAAATCCAAAGGTCGCGCCGCATGAGACGGGCTCGTTTACGTCAGCCGACTCCCACGGCATCCCTTTTTCCTTTCCTGGCGGTACTGATTTGCACCATGGGGGCTTTGGTTGTGCTGCTGGTTATCCTGGTGCAGCAGGCTCGTACAGAGGCTCACGGTATTTCCGACCAGACTGAAATGTTAAGGGCGGAGGCTGAAGCGCAGCGTCAGCTGGAACGGGAAGATTTCGAATGGCGTTTGGAGGTGCTTCAGAACGCGCGTCTGCAAAAACAGAAAGAGTTGGAACGAGAACGACTGCGATTGTCCGGTTTGGAAGATCACGTTCGTCGGGTACAGGAGGAACTGGGAAAGTTGCGGCGGGCGGCTGAGGCGATGCAACAACCTCTGAACTCGAAGTTTGCTGAACAGGAGGACAGGCGTCGACAACTCGAAGAGCTACAGCGAACCATCGCACAACGTCGACAAGAACTGGAAAAAGCCGAACAGCAACTTCATGATCGGCCCCGGTCTTTCTCCATTGTTGCCTACCAGGGCCCTCAGGGCACACTCCGCCGTCCTGTGTTCATTGAGTGTTTGCCAGATCGAGTCATTCTTCAGCCGGAAGCGATTGTCTTGACGGAAAAAGATTTTCAATCACCTCTGGGTCCTGGAAACCCGCTGGCTGCAGCTTTGCGGGCAACACGCGAGTATCTCGCCGAACATGGTCACCTTAAGGGTGTTGGTGAGCCCTACCCTCTGCTGGTGGTACGGCCCCACAGTTCCCAGGCTTACACAGCGGCACGTCGCGCTATGAAGTCCTGGGATGCGGAGTTTGGTTACGAATTAATCGACAACGAAATGCAGCTCAAGTATCCTCCGGCCGATCCTGAATTGGCTGAACGTCTTAAGAGAACCGTGCAGGAAGCCCGTCGCCGACGTGTTTATCTGGCCAGGGCAGCTCCGTCCCGTTATCGCAGGTCAGGAGGAAGCGGTGTCGGCTCGGAGTTGGTTGCTTCGCAGCACGGTGGTTTCGTGCGTCGCGATGGTGGTTCGAGTTCTGTTGTGGACAACGGTTGGGGTGAGCAGGGAAACGGCGACGTTCAGGACTCATCGGAGGAAGACGGTCAGGGTTCCCAGAGTCATCAGGCGGTGGGTCATGATGTCTCGGAGGTGGGCGGGCAGAACAGCTTGCAGGCCAGTTCTCAAGGTGCTGATTCTGGAGTCTCAGCTCAGCAAGCCCCCGCTGGAGTCACAGTGGACCGTCAAAAAAATTCCCTTAGCGTCAGATCATTGGCCCAGTCGCGGGGCAGTAACTGGGGATTGCCGAATTCGTCCCCTCGCGCTATAGCATTTGCTCGTCCCATACGAATTTCGTGCTATCTCGACCGACTTGTCTTACACCCCGAGAAAGGGGATCCTGCGCCACCTCGCATTACGAAATTTAGAGATTCGGCACGGGCTAGCGTCGATCAGTTTGTGTCACACGTCTGGTCTCACATGGACCGTTGGGGAATTGCCGGCGCGGGATCGTATTGGAAGCCCGTGTTGATGGTTGAAGTGGCTGACGACGCTGACCAAAGGTTTTTGAAGTTGCAGTCCTTGCTCGATTCAAGTGGCATCGAAGTGAGAAGGAACACGAGGTGAGATGTCGAAGAACCACTTCCGCTGATGCGGACTCCAGCCAGGATTCGTTTCTGGACATCGTTGCCAATTTGGTCGGTATCATGATCATTCTGGTGATGGTCGTTGGTGTGCGTGCCAAGGACGCCCTCGTCGAAGCTGCTGTTTCTAGTAGGTCCACAGATGAGTCGCAAGTGGATGTCGAGACTCCTCGAGTGACCGGAGAAGAAGTCCAGCGGGACATTCATGCGATCCAAGACAAACTGGTTGCGGTTCAGAGAGAAACCCAGCAACAGTATCATTTTCGTAATCGACTAGCCACGCTTTTGCGGGCGGCTCAGCACATCCAGGAAGAGCGACGGCAGGCTTTGGATGAATCGGAACGCCAGGATTTTGATCTCCAACAGGCGACGCTTGTTGCCCGCAATGAACTCGAAGACCTGGCTCGCAGCCAGCAGTCGCTGGAACGACAAGCCGACCAGAGTGTCGTGTTGGAACACCTGCCCACACCCCTCGCCAAAACAGTGTTTGGCAAGGAAGTTCACTTTCGACTGCTGCACGGTCGTTTGGCTTATGTGCCCTTGAATGAGCTGGTCGATATTCTGTCGAACCGATGGCAACAAAAGATCTGGAAGCTGAAGGAAAGCTCGGAGTTTGTTGAAACCATTGGTCCCATCCACGGCTTTCGAATGAAGTACACCATTGGCAAGAAGACTCACGCGATCAGCAGACATGGGGTGGTACAGCAAAAAGAAATTGTACGGGTTACAGGTTTTCACCTGATTCCCATCGCTGACGATTTGGGAGAACCGTTTGAGACGGCTCTGTCTGAGCAGTCACACTTCCGCCAAATCCTCTCGGGGTACGATTCAAAGCAGACGACAGTCACTGTCTGGACCTATCCCGAAAGCTTTCAGGAGTTTCGTCGTTTGAAGGAAGAACTCTACCGCCTGGGATATCTCACGGCGGGTCGGCCCCTGCCCGACAACTATCCTATTGGTGGATCGCCTGCCGGCAGTCGTTCCGCAGCCCAGTAAAACTCCGGTTTTACCCGTCCGGGCATTCCGTTCGTCTTCCCTCAACCCCGGCCGATTACTTTTCCCCAGATATCCGTAGATAGCATGCTGAATTGCGGGCGTGGGGACCCGTTCTGCGAACACTCGAGGTCAGCTGTAGTGACCAGTTGGTGCGCGTTTGCAGTCTGATACCAGGTCAGCCGGCTATCGTCCGGCACTTCAGAGTCACAACCTTTCAAGGATCGACAAAACGCAAAGCATACAAATCGGCGTCCTTGAGCTCAAATCGCAACCGGATGGATTTCCCGGCCAGTCGACCGACATCCGTTCCTTGTTTCCAGGATCCGGGTACATCCAGCTTGTCAACGTACAGGTCGGGGCAGTTGGACAATTCATATCCGGGAATCACTTTGCCATCAGCCTGTTGAATCTCAACCCGCACGGAACCTACAGCGGAAGTGGAAACATTCAGCCGCAGTTCTGAACCGAAGAACTTCAACGGTTTGGTAATAATTTCTCCCCCTTCGTACGAGCCTGTGAGGGAGACAAAACCGTCCTTTCGCAGGGTGTAACGCCGAATGTGACAAGTTGGTAGGCGCCAGTTCTGCATACAATACAAAGACAATTCCATGGGCGATGTTCCAAGCAATCCGCGTTCCATGTAGAGCGAACGATCGTGCCAGTTTCCTTGATCTAACCCGGGGCGAATAAACGCCTCCATGAACGTGCGCTCAAAATGTATTCCGTCTCGGCTGGAAAGAAACGCAATGTCGTTGACGCCGATGTATTTCCAATCCGGGTCAGGTTTCCTCCCGGAGGCGTAGCGAGAGGGGAACATTAACAGAAAATCCGGCGCGCGATCGTAGCGAATGGTAGAATTTGTGTAGAGTTCTTCCCTCGGAGCACCAGCAGTCTGAATGGGCTGCAAAGGAGTCCAATGACGAAAATCTTGAGATGTGGCGCGCCTTACCCAGCGAACTCCGTTAAGGCTGAACTGGCTCGTCATGCCCTGCCCGAGCTTCCCGTTTCGACGAACACCGCGCGTATAAGCCACATATTGACCGGTGACACGGTCCCAGAAGGCAATGTTGTGTGAATCGAAGGGACGCTCCGTCGATAAGGGGTCTCGCTCAAGTCGTTTCCAGTGTCAGCCATCGGGTGAAACCAGCCCATGTAAATACCGGGAACGAGCCAGAGCTTTGTACCGTTCGGTCGGGTGGCAGTTCGGATTGTCGTCACGGAAAACCGCCAGGTTTTCAGCGGGTCCATCCCAGACCAGATTGTTCTCGCTGGAACCATTGAACTCGATGATTCCCAGTTTTGGCTTGGTCCAGTGAATGCCGTCATCACTCTCGGCATAAGCAGTCATGGAATGGCGTTTCTCCTGATCAAGAGCCGAGGCGTCAACACGATACCAGGCTCGAAACTTTCCCTGGTCTCGAAAGGCAACCATGTACGACACACCATGTTTCTCCCAAGGATGCTCCGGTTTGATAGCGATATCCAGCCGCACGGGTGAATGTAGTTCTTGTCGTACACCCTTGAGTTCCCCGATGAGATGATCTCCCAGAAAAAGTTGGCGACGACTACCGATATCAATCACTTCCTCCGCGGCTGAAATGTGAGGCAATGCAATGAAGGCAAGAGAACCCAGGAAAACGAATAAGCTGGGACGTGGAAAACAGATAGGCCGGATCAAGCACAAGGCGCTCATGGAATTTCACTTCGTGGAGTAAAATAGCGAGACTAGTCCGAAACAGTAGCAATAAAAGATGTGGCCTGTTCGTTTCGAAGCTCGTGGTTTAACGGGTGCTGCCATGCGCCGTTTGGAACGAAACCTAAATCGATGTTCCTGAAACTTCAGAAAAGTTCATCCGAGTCCATTTCGAGGAGCTCGTTGTCATATTTGACTTCAAGTTCGTGGACCTTTTTTGCCAGCTCTTCGTTTTCCTCAACAGCGCTCGACACACCGAGTTCCCATTTTGTGCTGTCATTGCGCAATGCGTCGAGTTCGAGCGGCAATTTGAGGATTTTGGCCAGACGCCGGGTCATTGCTTCAATACAGGCAGGGTTCCTGCCGTCCAGGTAGCCCGGAATCTCCGCAACAAGCGACATCATTTCCAGACCTTCGGAATGAGCCTGCGTCATCAGATAGCTCGTAAAGGATCCCGGACCCTCATAGGCGGTGCGACGGACACCGTATTGCTCCATTTCCGGCAGCAATCGGGCGTCCGAACAGGTCACATACAACCTGGGTTGCCGTGTGTGGGGTACGGAACCTCCGAACGAGCCGACGAAGAGAATTCGATTTGCCCCGGCTCGCCGAGCAAATGAGAAGATACACTCCCCAAAGGCGCGCCAATGCAGGTTCGGTTCCTTGCCCACAAACAGGAACAGATTGGCCTTCTCATAAACGCAGAACCGGTTGCTTGGCATTTCAACAGATTTGACCAGGCCGGCTTCGATTTCAATATGCGGGCGAAACATCGCCGTGATTTCCATCGAGCCAGGGAAATTATAGATGTAGAACGATTCGGGATCGATTTCTGCGACAGTCCGAGCATCCAAAAGATGGACCAACCGCTGGACGGTGCCCGTCGACACTTCACCCCCGTCCATCCAACCATCGAACGCCAGCACGAGTGTCGAGTTTTGAAGCTGGGGGCAGTCTTTGACTCGCAGGGAGTCGTGTTGTGAATTGTTCATGCCGATATTCTAGCGATCTTGGTTTTCCCGGCACAGCACTGCTAATTCTGTTTGCGCCGTGTTGTGTTTCAATGCGACCAATTGTTGCGGCGAGGAAATTGCCGGGAGGATCATTGGAGTACTATTTTGACAAATCGGGGCAACAATTCCTGAGTGCCTGGAGTGTCAAAACAGGATTTGGCCAACTCGTCAAGTGTTAACCCGCTGATTTGCTTGACGTAGTTGGGATAGATTTTCAATCGCTCCAAAAGGTGTTTTCGATCAAGTTCCGGATGGAATTGAGTACAATAAATTGGTTTTCCGGAAAATCGGTACGCCTGGTATTGGTTCGTTTGTGATGAAGCCAACAAGATTGCATCTTCAGGTAGTTTGAGAACGCGGTCCTCATGTCCCATTTGCCCATGGAACACTTCTCCGAGCGGTCCGAAGAGCGGATCTCGTTTGCCGTCCTCGGAGAGTCGCAGTTCGTGGGTTCCTAACTCTGCGCGGCCGGGATCTTTGACGACTTGCCCTTTCATCGCAAGGCTTATTGCTTGAAAGCCCCAGCAGGACGCAAAGGTTGGTAAGGCGCGCTCATGCAGTTCTCTGAGAAAATCGCAAGTTCGATCCAGCCAGGGCGAGGCTTCCACGGCACCATAGTGACCGCTGCCGCCAATCAGAATGATGTGGTGTTCATCGAGTTCGCCACGGGTAGGAACTCGCTGCAGAAGATCAATCGGAAGAATCTGATCCACCTCGCAATTGAGTGATCGTGCAAAGCAGCCGATTTCCTGGGCGCGCATTGGATCGTCGGCGTTGCGGACTTGAAGCAAGAGATACCGAATTTTGTTAAACACTTGAACCTTGGGTGACGTGTGAAATTCCCTTTTCTACAGCGCCACAGATTTTGTCGATTTGAGTGAGACTAATGGATAAAGGTGGAATAATGACGACCACGTTGCCCAAAGGGCGCAACCACACTCCTTGGCTGAGTGCGTACTCACAAACGCGAGTCCCCCTCTTTTCAGTCCAGGGGAAGGGCTCTTTGGTTTCCCGGTTTTGGACCAGTTCAATTCCCGCGAGCAGCCCGCATTGGCGAATGTCTCCTACGTGTGGATGTTTCCACAAAGGTTTCATTTGCTCAGCAAGGTGACGGATTTTTAATTGTAGTTGCTCCAGTGTGTTTTCTTCGGAAAAAATGTCCAGACAGGCGATCGCGGCAGCCGCTCCCAGTGGATTACCACCGTACGTGTGTCCGTGAAAAAAGGTTTTAAATTCGGAGTATTCTGCCAGAAAAGCATTCCAAACCTCGGTTGTCGTCAGCGTTGCGGCCAGCGGCATGTAGCCACCGGTGATTCCTTTGGCCAGACACAAAAAATCCGGTGACACGGCTTCGTGTTCACAAGCAAACATTTTTCCCGTTCGTCCCATGCCCATGGCCACTTCGTCGGCGATCATGAGTACATCGTATTTTTTTGTCAAACGGCGCACACCCGCTAAATAGCCTGTTGGTTGAGTCACCATTCCGGCGGCACCTTGTACCAAGGGTTCCAGAATGAGCGCAGCGATCTCTTCGTGTTGTTCGTCCAGAATCGATTCTAGTTGGGACAGGTAGTAGTCGGCAGCGCATTCTGCTGACACTTCGGGAGGTCGGCGATACAGGGAAGGAGATGGCAAGCGAATGACATCGAACAAGAGCGGTTGAAACATTTCGTGAAAGCGAGAGACGCCACCCACACTGACACTACCCAAAGTGTCTCCATGGTATGCATCGGAATAGGCGATGTACTTGGTTTTCTGCGGGCGAGGAACGGTACACTGGCGCCAGTACTGAAAGGCCATTTTCAGGGCCACCTCGATTGCTGTCGCTCCGTCATCGGAAAAAAAGATGTGCTGCAAAGTTTCCGGGGTCAAATCGACCAGGCGTCGAGCGAGTTGAATCGTGGTGGGATTGGACATCCCCAACGAAGTGACGTGTGCAACCTTATCGAGCTGATCTCGAACGGCCTGGTCCAGTCGCGGGTGGCGGTGACCATGGACGTTGCACCAGAGACTGCTGACGCCGTCAATGAACTGACGACCTTCGATGTCCGTTAAAATGCACCCGCGAGCTTCCTGGATCACCAGTGGCTCGTATTCGCTCATTTGGGTGAAAGCGTGCCAGAGGAGTTCCCGGTCCCAGGTGCGCAGCTGATCATGGGTCGGCGTTATGGCCACTTGACGACAACTTTCTCCCCGACCTGGACACCCAACATGGCATGGGCACTTTCGCCGACAATCGACAATTGCAGAAATCCACCATCCCCGATCATGCCAATGTAAGTCATTGCGGGCTGGCCGTGATCGGTGTCGTGAAGGCCATTCGTTTCGTGCTCGTCGCAGAAGATTGCCAAGCGTTTGTCATGGGGGGCAGTCTCGAGCCGGTCGATGGCAATGTCCGTAACGAGATTGCCTTCCATATCAACTGAGACGACCTTTCCTTCGATTTGCTGGGCCATGCCTATCCTTCATGAGATAGCCAAATGATGTACGAAAATCAGATAGGTCCAGATGAGCACGCTCCGGTTTGCATTGTACGAATGTTTTGCGAAGCGGCCAAGCACTATGTACGCTTTGCCGGAGCACTCAAAACGACTAATTCCAATGAATCTGTACGGCGTCTCCAATTTTTGCGCCCACGTGCAACGCTGCGTTTCCATTCACAACGGCCACTTCCAGATAATCACTGGAACTTGTTAAAGCCACCAACTCGCCCGGCTGGCCGACCCCATAGGTTGCTATGATTCCGTTGGTTTGAAATGCACCACAAGAGATCCGACAGTGATTTCGAACCCCGGAAGGAATTTTTTCGAGTGGAATGTCGGTGAGCAAGTTGCCGAAGGAGTCAATCAGCACCACAGAACCCTGGATCGAATCAGAATTGATTTGCAAATCATTCCAATTCAGTTTCACCCAGTCATCCACCGGACCGCCAACCTTGTCCCATGAGAGTCCCCGGCTGAGATGGGCCGCAACAGGTGCCATGATATCGCGACCGTGGAAAGTGGTTGAGACAGGTTGATTCCAAAATTGATCATTGGTGATTGCGATGACCGGCTTTGCCGGTGCAATACGTGTAACTCCTGATAGAAGTCCGTTGTCGGGAGCGATCAGTGACTGATTCAAAATCCTGGCCAGTAGAATCCGACGCGATGTGCCTACCCCGGGATCAACCACCGCTACATGAATCGTGTCTTTTGGGAAGCGAGGCACGACTTGCGCCAGTACCAAGGCGGCTTGCCGTACATTCTGGGGAGGGATGGAGTGAGTAATGTCGACGAACGTGGCGTCGGGACTGACACGAAGCACCGCGGCTTTCATTTGAGCCACATAGGGGCTGTCTACGCCAAAGTCTGTTGTGAAAGAGATGATTGGACGAGACATTCATTTTTGTTCGATCAAGTCGAGGCAGAGTTGTCGAAACTGTCCCGGATTCACATTGGGATTACGTTTCTTAGCTTCGCCAATGATTCTCCCTAAAGCTTGCTGTTTTCCAGCCTTGACGTCCGCAACGATCTGGGGGAATTCATCCAGCAGCAGCTCGCACAGTTGTAGCAGGGCGGATTGATCGACCTGTTCAATACCCAGGGATTGCATGGCTTGCTGGAAGGTGCTGCCTTGAATTGTCATTTCGCGAAAAACTTCACGAGCTCGTGAGCGGTCAATGTCCCCTTTTTGGACGGCCTGCAATAGTTGACTCAACTCGTCGGATGTTACGGGAAACTCATCGACAGTCCACGCTTCTTCGTTCAGCGTTCGCAGGACCTCCTGCTGCATCCAGTTGCTCGCTTGCTGTGGGTCGCCACAGGTCTCTGCCAAGCGGATAAAATACTCGGCGAATTTCGGGCCTTGGTTCACCGTGACGTTTGCGTCGTAAGGCTTGATCGAATAGTCTGTTTGCAGACGTTTTCTAAGAACAGCCGGTAGTTCACCCAGGGATTGTCGAACCTGCTCGACCTCTTCCGGTTCGACAATCACGGGTACCAGGTCAGGATCCGGGAAGTAGCGATAGTCACTCGATTCTTCTTTGCTACGTTGGGCCCGGGTCACTTGAGCGCCATCGTCCCAACCTCGTGTTTGCTTGGGGACGTCACCCAGCTTTTTCCCGGCCTCCTGCCACTCGGAGTACTGTCGCTGTGCTTCATAATCCAGAGCTCGTTCGACAGCACGGAAACTGTTCATATTCTTGACCTCGACGATCGGAGTCGCGACCCTTCCCTGTGGCGTATCGACGTGAAGATTAATGTTGGCATCGACTCGCAAACTACCCTCTTGCATGTTGCAGTCGGAGACTTCGAGATAGGTCAGCAGTAACTTGAGTTCGGTGAGATAAGTTTTTGCTTCCAGCGACGAGTACATCTCGGGGCAGCTGACGATTTCTAGCAGCGGTGTTCCCGTGCGATTCAGGTCAATGCGACTGTCTGCTTTGCCAGTGAATTCGTCGTGCATGCTCTTGCCCGCGTCCTCTTCCAGGTGAGCACGGATGATACCAACTCGCTTTGGCTCGAAATTTTCTTGAGGATCGCTGATTTCCAGCCATCCATTTTGCGACATGGGCAGGTCATATTGGCTGATCTGATACCCCTTGGGCAAATCAGGATAGTAGTAGCTTTTTCGATCCCATTTCGTGAATTTTGGAACTTCGCAATTCAAGGCGATTGCCGTGATCAACGAAAATTGAAACGCCTTGCGATTCATCACCGGTAAGGTCCCTGGGAGACCAATGCAAACGGGACAAGTTTGCGTGTTGGGTGAACCACCGAACCTGTTCTGGCAACGGCAGAATAACTTTGTTTCGGTGAGGAGTTGAACGTGGGTTTCCAGCCCGATCACAATCTTGTATGGTTTGTCGCTCATCATAGAAACCGGTCAGTTCAATGCGGGTCGCCGTTGGTGCCACGTCGTCTCTTTTTGAAACCAGTGAGCGGCCTGTAGAAGTCGATCTTCAGAAAGCGGCGGGCCCTGTAACTGCAGGCCGATAGGTAGACCCGCATTGCTGAACCCGCAAGGTACGGAAATGGCGGGAACTCCTGCCAGGTTGGCGCTGACGGTGTAAAGGTCACCCAGGTACATGGCTAGTGGATCGTCAATTTTAGAGCCGCGAGGAAAGGCGGGAGTAGGAGTAACCGGACCAATGACCAGATCAACGTCACGGAAAGCTTCGTCATAATCCTGCCGGATCAAACGCCTTACCTTCAACGCCTTCAAGTAGTAGGCCTCGTAATACCCTGCACTCAGGGCGTAGGTGCCTAGCATGATACGACGTTTGACTTCTGCACCGAAACCTTCTGCCCGTGTCTGGCGGTACATGCGTACCAGAGGGCTGTCGAGGTCGTTAAGAGCCTGTTCGTTACCTGCTGCTGAGAGCTTCGCCCGCTGCTGTTTCAGCGTGGCGTGTAAAACATTTTCGTCGGTACGATAACCATAGTGTACGCCGTCGTAACGCGCCAGATTGCTGGACGCTTCGCAGGGAGCGATCACGTAGTACGTCGCTATGGCGTATTCGCTATGAGGCAGTGAGACCGGAGTAATCTTGGCCCCCAACTCTTGATAGACACGTATGGATTCACGTACGGCAGACTCGACTTCCGCGTCCAGTCCTTCGCCGAAATGTTCCTCGACCACGCCGAGTTTCAGGCCTGCCAGGGGTTGTTGGAGGACCGAACGATAACGAGGTACTGTTTGATCCAGGGAAGTTGAATCCCGTGCATCGTGGCCCGCGATGACCTCCAGCAGGAGGGCGGCATCTTCCGCCGTACGGGCCAATGGTCCGATCTGATCCAGACTACTGGCAAATGCGACCAATCCCAGGCGACTGACTCGTCCGTAGGTTGGCTTCAATCCAACCACACCGCAAAACGCGGCTGGTTGGCGGATCGATCCGCCGGTGTCCGAGCCGATCGACAAGGGGGACATTCCCGAGGCGATACAGGTCGCGGCACCGCCGCTTGAACCACCCGGGATACAGTTTGTGTTCCAGGGATTGCGGGTCTCTCCCAGGGCCGAATTTTCTGTCGAGCCTCCCATTGCAAATTCGTCGAGATTGGTTTTTCCTAATGGAACAGCTCCAGCTTCCCGAAGCTTTTCGACGACCGTCGCATCGTAAGGCGGTTTGAAATTCTTCAGCATCCGTGACCCGCAGGTTGTGGTTTGTCCACGCGTGCAGAGATTGTCTTTCAGTGCAACGGGCAATCCGGCCAGCGGGCCCGGGGCCTCTCCCGCTTTGCGTCGTCGGTCCATCGCTGCCGCATGTTCCAGAGATTCTTCCGGATCGGCTCGTAGGAAAGATCCAATCTTCTGGTCGCAGGTTTCGATGCGATCCAAATAGGCTTTTGTCAATTCAGTGGATGTGACTTCACCTGCTTGCAGCAGGGAAAGAAGTTTGACCGCCGTGTAGTCCGTTAGGTCTGCCATCGCTGGGAGGAGGGTGGATCAGTCGCCTAAGACCGCGGGAACAAGGTAACAGTCGTCGTCGCGCCGGGGGGCATTTGTGAGAGCTTCGTCACAGGGGAGACTGGGCCGACGGTCATCGGCGGCGAAGACATTGAACCTTTCCACGCCATGTGCCATGGGCTGAATGTTATCCGTTGGCAATTGGGCCAACTGTTCTACGTATCCCACGATCTGGTTGAGCTGCGTGGTCATCGTTTCGAGTTCGTCTTCGGTGAGTTGAAGTCGGGCCAGCAGCGAAACACGTTCGACTTCGTTTCGTGTAAGACTCATTTTTTAGCCGCGCGGCCAGTCGTGCAGAGACTGCACACGCGTCAGCCCTTAAGAATTTGAAACGTTTGGAATTCGCTTATCCCGCGGTAGATTTCTCGACCTTCGGCAATTTGAACGGCGCGTGCTTGACAATCTTGCGCACGGCACCGCTACGAATACACTGTGTGCAAACTTGCATGGTCCGGTGGGTGCCGTTTGCCGTCGTGACCTTGATGCGTTGAAGGTTGGGTTTGAATTTGCGTCGTGTAATGCCCGTCTTCTTCGTGCCGACGCCTCCCAGGTACTTCGCCTTGCCACGCGTTTCCACAGAATTGCCCATCTGTGGACCCTTCCCACAAACCTGACATGCACGAGCCATCGGAATCCTCTTGTTCACATTCGTTAATTACGTTTCCAGATCAAACTTTCGAGTATAACCGCTGGGCAGCGGGCTGCAACTGCAACTGGGGAATCAGGGCCGGTTGTCCTGCCAGATTCTCGCTGCTGTCCGGCCGTTGCCAATCGGGTCCGGGAAACATTGGAGCGGATTTCACTCTGGGGCGACCACGCGAGGCGCTGCCCGCTTGGTAATGTTCAGAATCTCCGTCAGTACGTGCCCATTGGTTCCAATTCCCTCGCCGCGAGCCACGGTCGGCTGACCGCTCCAATCCGTAAACGTTCCACCAGCCTCTTCCAGCACGGGCTGGACAGCAGCAGCGTCCCAGATATTCAGCACGGGGTCAATCATCGCCACGGCTCGCCCCGTGGCTACAAGCAAATATCCGAAACAGTCACCCCAGGTTCGGGTGAACCAACTTGCTTGTTGCAGGTCTTGAAGTATGTCCAGTATCTTACGATCTTGCCAGCCGGCAAACTCGCTGGTCAATAGTAACCCGTCGCTCAGTTGTGCACAGTCACAGACCCGGGCCTGCCGGCGAGGTTGTCTGCCCTGCACGTGCCAGGCTCCTTGTCCTTGAGAAGCGAAAACCCTCTCGTCCAGAGCGGGCATTTCGATGACGCCGGCCACTCCCTTTCCTTCAAATTGTATCCCAATCAGGGTGCCATACAGTGGCACACCACTAATGAAAGACTTCGTACCATCGATCGGATCCACAATCCAGCGAAAGAGCGAGTCACCATCCCGATCCGGGAATTCTTCGCCTATGATTTGGTCATCGGGAAAACTGGCAATGATCCGATCCCTTAATAAAATTTCGGCTTCTCGATCTGCATCGGTGACCGGGGAGTTGTCCGATTTTCGTTGAATCGTGTAGGCCTGCCCTTGAAAGTACTGCAGGGTTCGTTTGCCAGCCTCGTAAGCCGCATCTACAGCTAAGTCGAGTCGTTCGGCAATATCAGAAGCGAAATCAGACACGGCGTATCTTGCAGTTTTTTTGAGGATTAGGAACCGGTTGCAGAATTGGCGGCCTTGAATTTTTGATCGTAACGCATCCGTTGGAAATCGATCTGCACCAGGGCCGGTGAACGATCGCACCCATGTTCGTCAGAGAGTTTTCCTCAGAGAGATCGTTCGGCGTGCAAGCGTCCAATTCACGGTTCGGTTGTAATAAATCTTGCACGGAACGCTAGGCGGTTTGATTATATTTTCTCAGTTGTTCGTGTCAAACTCAGGCTGAACCGGAGCGTCTGTGGCAATCAACTGGGATAGCTTGATCTCATTCAATTGTTTACGCGCTGTTGCCGAGACCTCTTTTAGGGCCGCCTGTAATTCAGCTTGTGAGTCAACGGAAAAACCTTTGTTCTCTGGCATGCCAGCGCCCATGGGACCGTCGATTGCTTCAATCACGTCCAGCAGTGAAATCTCATTGGGAGACCTCACCAGCGCGTACCCACCGTCCACCCCACGGGTCGAACGAAGGATACCGTGATTGACCAGGTTTCGCAGGATCTGCAACAGAAACCGTTCCGGCATCTGTCCGTCTGCCGCTAACTGGCTGCACGGCACGGGCCGGCTCGTTTTCAATTTTGCAAGCTGAAGGGATGCCTGCAGTGCGTAAGTTACCGTACGAGAAAGCTTCATAGTCCCCGCCTTTGACACCACGGTATGCGCATTGGCACTAGCAAAACATTGAACAGCGAGTTACATCACTCTGTTCAACGGAAAAGTCTCGAAGCGCCAACGTTGCCGTCCCTGTCTTGGTCCTACACCAAACCCGAAACTCTTCACGCAAAAAATTGTGCTAGGGACGTTGTAACACTGTTCAGAGCTAGGTTCACCGGGATAAAGGATAAATAAATGACGATCGCAGTGATCCGTTGAGAATGACGATAGGGTCTTTGCACTCCTTCAAGAGGAATTAAATGTATAAAAGATGATGCAAAATGTCAAACAACCATAGTCCCAGTGCGCAGGTGGACTTTAGCCTCACGGGTGCTCACCGAGTGGCACCAGTGTCAATACATACCTAAACCCCCCAATATATGATCTGGTTGCCGGCCTCAACGGGTGAACAGGGAAGTGAAAATGCGCATGCGACTGAAACGGGCAAGAATTGACGAATCAAGTGGAAAGTCAATTGCGCCGTAGGTGCTGAGGCTAAAAAGCCGGAGCCTTTAAATTTCGGGTTCAGTTGACGAACTGGATGGCGCGTTGGCAATTGGTTCGCAGGTGGATTTGTGACCAGTTCGAAAGGATTGCCACATGAGCAAAATGGCTCCACATACCAGAAGACAATCGGCGACGTTAAAATTGGGCCAGGAAAATTGCGCATACCGCAATAGAATCCAGTCTCGAACTTCCGGTAATCTCTCTCCTTCGCTACCTGGAACAACCCACAAACCTAGTCGGTCGTAGAGGTTTCCCATGATTCCTCCCATGACCAGTCCGAGAGAAATACAAAACAGGCGATCAAACATTCCCTTGGCGAGGAAAAGCCAATAGAAGATTCCCAGGGCGGCTGCAATCGAAAGCAGGCTCAACAACCAGGTGAATCCCTGCCCCAGGCCAAACAAGCCTCCCGAATTTGTTGCAGTTTGGATGCCTATGTAGCCTTCCCAGACCCAAAGGATAGGTTTTTGAGTCCAAGGTGGACAGCCGCGCCAAGAAAAAATCTGTTCCTTTGTGACCAGATCGACCGCGCAGCCAATCACCGCCAAGCACGAAAATAAGGTGATATTGGCAAGAGGGAGGCTGCCGGATGACGCGTGGGAATCGCTAGCCTTGAATCTCGGAGGCACAGTCGATACAGAGCGGTGTGTAGGGGATGGCGTTCAGACGAGTCTTCTTGATTTCACAATCGCATGCTTCACACGTACCATAGATACCCTCCTCAATTCGCTCAAGGGCGGCTTCGATCATCTCGAGGGTGCCTTCTTCATTTTGCATCATGTTCAGCGTGAATTCCTGGTCATAGTTATCGCTTCCGATGTCCGCCATGTGAATTGGCATGCTGGACAAGTCACCACTTGCCTCGCTACGACTTTTACTGAGGGCAGCATCTGCCATGGCGCTCACGTCACCCCGCAAGCGTGCACGAAGGAGCAAAAGGCGCTCTTTGTAGGTTTTCATATCCCGTTTTTTCATTTCTACAGCTCCGTCTAGCAAAATTTGGCCAATACTCATAATTCTACAAACCGGTGCCGCCCCTGTCAAAGGTCCCAAACTCTGGGCGTGTGTCGATTTTGCTTTGTAAACTCCTCTGGGCCAAGGATTTGCCTCTCCCGGCAGAGACGCCCTGAGAAACCTGATCCATTGTTTGGCTACCTGTGCCCGGTTTTGGCACGACAAGGTTTCAGGCGAACAATTGCCATGGTGTTTCTGGGATTTGTCGACCAACGTCGGACCCTGGTAGGGATTTAAACTGAGTGGGTTAAGTTCTGTTCTGCCTTGTAGATGCGACATGCCCCCTTTAGACTACACTACTTAAACCGCTTCAGCCGGTCGGCTAGGAGCGGTATTCCCCGGGTGATATGGATTTCCTGAAGTGTCGACCTCCGATTCAGTCTACCAACGGTGTATTTCTTCCTCCTGCGGCGCGACCTTTAGCGTTGGGGAAGCGCTGATTGCCTGCGACCAGTGTGGCGACCTGTTAGATGTCGTCTACGATTGGAATCGCCTGCCCCTGCCCTCCTCTCTCAAGGAATTTGAGCAAAAATGGTCCCAGCGAGGCGACCCGCTCAACTTCAGTGGTGTTTGGCGATTTCGACAATTACTGCCATTTGCTGCACCAGAAAAAATCATCACGATTGGCGAGGGCCAAACCCTGTTGCAACGGGCAGATCGACTTGCGCGCCATATTGGTCTCTCTGCCGGCCGACTTTTTCTTCAATATGAAGGTATGAATCCTTCGGGCAGCTTCAAGGACAACGGTATGTCCGCAGCTTTTACGCATGCCCACACAATCGGGGCCCAACGGGCTGCTTGCGCTTCTACAGGGAACACAAGTGCGTCCTTGGCGATGTATTGCGCTGTCACCGGGCTCATGAAAGGAGTCGTGTTCATCGGTTCTGGAAAAATTGCCTACGGCAAACTTTCCCAAGCACTCGATTGTGGCGCCCTGACTGTGCAAATTACAGGCGATTTTGATGATGCGATGGCACGTGTTAAGGAAGTTAGTCAAAAACTGGGGATCTATTTGGTCAACAGCGTCAATCCGTTCCGCTTGGAAGGCCAGAAAACGGTCATTTATCGAATCCTGGAGTCACTCGCTTGGGAAATTCCGGATTGGATCGTCGTTCCTGGCGGGAACCTGGGAAACTCCAGTGCTTTTGGAAAAGCATTCAGTGAATTGAAAGAGCTGGGGCTGATTGATCGCGTCCCGCGTCTGGCGGTGATCAACGCCGCCGGCGCCGATACGCTCTACCAACTTTATGACCGGAGATCCCTGCGGTGGAAAAATGGTGACGCTGATATGTGTATCGCCCGCGACTACTATCAAGAACTTGACGAACAAAATCGAAAGGCGGAGACCATTGCCAGTGCCATCGAAATCAATCGTCCCGTAAATCTGAAAAAATGCATCCGGGCTTTGGAGTTTTGCGACGGTGTTGTGCGCAGGGTTTCCGATCAGGAGATTCTGGATGCGAAAGCACAAGTTGGGGCTGGAGGACTGGGTTGTGAACCGGCCAGCGCTGCGAGTGTTGCCGGAGCCAAACTGCTGATTGAAGAAGGAGTCATGGGACCGGATGAGCGTGTCGTCTGTATTTTAACGGGGCACCAGTTGAAGGACCCGACAGCAACAGTCGCCTACCACACCACGGATCAAGAACAATTCGATAGGGTCCTTGGGCAAAGGGGGGTGCAGCGTGCGTCTTTCGCGAACCGGGCCGTCGTGGTACCCAACGATGTCGAAGAGATTGTCAAGGCAATCCAGTTGTATAGTTAGACCCCGTGTTGACCGTTTCATCATCCGGCTGAAACACGTTGGTTGTAAAAGGTGAGACCGGGGGTAGAAAGTGCGATGGCATTGGATTTCCACGAAAGCGCATTCCTGAATGAGGCTGCTGCACAACGCTTTCTGGCAAGGTGAGGAGTTCTTTGCCTGGGCCTCCATGGCCCGCAGGGGAACAGACTTCAGACATAGCCGGACCTAGATGAAGGAGCTTTCATGACACCAACTCGAGTTGCCATTCACGGTGCGGCGGGCCGGATGGGCCGCCGCCTAGTGGCCTTGGGCAGTGAGGATGCGGATCTTGTGGTCACGGCTGCGATTGAAAATCCCGATCATCCGCAGTTGGGAAGTGATGCGGGCCTGATTGCTGGCGTGGCCGAATTAGGGTTCCCGTTGTCCCCGGATTTAACAGTCGATGCCGACGTGGTGATTGACTTTTCCGTTCCCCAGGGGGCAGCAGCGATCACCAAGACCTGTGTCGAGCGGGGCGTCGCCCTGGTCATGGCAACGACGGGTCTCAACGGCCAGCAACAAGCCATGATTTCGGCGGCCGCTCAGGAAATTCCGGTGGTGTGGGCACCCAGCATGAGTCTGGCAGTCAATCTGACGATGAAACTCGCTGAAATCGCCGGACAGGCGTTGAAAGAACATCCGTCGGGAGTGGATGTCGAAATCGTCGAGCGTCACCACCGCTTCAAGGAGGATGCTCCCAGCGGTACGGCGTTACGATTCGGGCAGATCATTGCTGCTGCCATGGGACAAACCAGTCACGTCCACGGGCGCGAAGGCCGTCCCGGCGGCCGGCCTCGAGATGAGATCGCTTACCACGCGATTCGCGTTGGCGACAATCCGGGTGAACACACCGTCATCTTTGGGCTCCTGGGCGAAACGATGGAATTGAAGGTCAGTTCGACCAGTCGTGATTGTTACGTCCAAGGTGCACTGGCCGCCGCGAAATTTGTAGCGGGTAAGGATCCGGCTCTTTATGGTATGAATGATGTGTTGGGGTTAGCCTGAACGGAGATTTTCATGTTCCCTCGCTTCCTTTCCTGTTGCCTTTTCTAGCCCGCTGAATTCGTATGGCGAAGTGTGACGAAGGTTATCTCTGTGAAGTCTGCGGACAAGATGTCGGAAACATCACCGACAGCGATCTCTATCTGCGATTTGTGATCGGCCAACTCGATCCCGAGATGTTACACATCGCAGGTGAACGGCACATCCGCTGCAATCCCGTGCTGGCCCAGTTTATCGTGGACGACCGATTTCCAGCGGTTCTTATCGACGGTGATTTTGATAAACGAGGCCTCGATGCACTGCATGTCGCCCGGCAGGAAGAACTCGTCACACGTGGTTGGCGTCGTCTGCAAAAAGTGCTTTCTGAAGGGCTACCAGTGACCCAGTATCCACTCCCCGAAGTTCGTGCCAGGATGGAAGAGTGATCGTGGTGTTTCGAGTGGCACTGGTGAGAAGATTTTCGCAAAGCACCTGCAGTTCACCGTGCAGGTAGGCCGCCGCTGCCTGGCCACTTCGATAAACAGCAAGAGTTCCCGGCCCCTGTCGGTTCGAACGCCCGTTGTGTCAACCCGCGATCATCAGGTTGGACCATAGCGTCCCTCACCGTTGACGCGTGCGAAGACGTCATTCAGTATCCAATGGAACAGGCACAAATGAATGCTTTCCACCATGCCCATGTCCTGTAGTTCGACATGCAGCCCGTCTTGTTGCAGTTGTTTCAATTTTCCGCCGTCGTATCCCGTCAGGCCGAATGTTGCGAGTTCGTGTCGATTGGCCCAGTCAACGGCCTTTAAGATATTAGGGCTGTTGCCAGAGCCGCTGATGGCGATCAAGACGTCTTCCGGGCTGCCGTAATTCATCAACTGCTGGACAAAAATATGGTCGTAACCCACGTCATTGCCTACCGCCATCAGCCAGCCTGCATTGTCCGTGAGACTCAACACCTTCAGACGCCGCTTCGATTCGTCCTGCAAATCTTTTTCGGGGAGAGTGCTTTTTCCCAGGTCTTCAGCCATGTGACTGGCTGTTGTGCCGGAACCACCATTGCCGATGAGGAAAATAAAACGGCCCGTTTCCCAAGCCCGGTAGACCAGGTCCGCCCAGCGCCGCATTGCCTCTTGATCGATACGCTCCAATTCGTCGTTGAGACGATTTACATACTGCGCCGCATCGAGCGTGGCACCTAGCATAATGTTTTCCTGGGTATGAAATTGATGTTTCAGGGCCGGGGGTTCAGGGATGCGTTATCACATGGTGAATGTACACGTCAAGTATCTCCCATCTGCTGTTCGACGTCCAGCGCGAGATGTCGTTTGGTTGACTTCGTTTTCCCTGCCACGGCTGTCGGTGATCGGTCATGTCAGGTGAGAGCTGCCCAGCCGGCGTTTTCCCGCTAAAGTCCTTGTGCCACGGGTCGATACCAGAGGGCGACGGGGGCGATGATGCCTGCCGTCAACGCGAACATGGCATTCGGTTGCCAGGCAATCTTTTCCAGTAAAACTCCCGCACCCCAGTAGATGATGCCGGATGACAATATGGCGATCCAATTGGCAAGATTCATGGTGGCGATCATCCGTCCTTTTTGGCTTTCCGGCGGACGGGATTGAAGAAAGACTTGCAGCGGAACAGCAAACATTCCGGCGAACATGCCTAGCAGCAGGAGGGTGGGAATGCTGCCCCAAAACCCGATCCATTGTCCATGCACACCTCCTGGCAGGCTCAGCAAAACAAGGCAAGAAAAAATGCCCCAGATTCCAGTGCGTACAACTCCTGAAGCAAATCGGCCTCGGGATAGAATCCCGGCCAGGATGCAACCGATGGCAATCCCAATCGCCATACTGGATACCATGAGGCTGGTGGCCCTGGCATCCAGTTTCAGTTGTAGCATGCCCAGAGCGTTGACCGACATCTGGACCAGACCACCCACCAGCCAGAACATGCAGGAAGCCAGCAAGGCCGACAGCAACGGTTTGTCCGTGCTGAGCAGCCGGCGTGTTTCCGGAGGCAGGGTCAGCGAGCTGGGTTGAAATTTCAGTCCCGGCTCGGCGGCTGGGACCTTTCGAATCAACAAGGACGTACCCGTTCCCAGGCAGGCGATCAGTACGCAAATGGCCGAAACCATCCATAACTGATCGGCATCCGGAAAGGCGACCTTCAGAACCCCGGCGATTGCCGTTCCCAAGATGATGGCCAAGAAAGTCGTCATTAAAATGATGCCATTTGCATGAGGCAGATCAACCGGACGAAGTGTTTCCGGTAGAATTCCGTATTTACTCGGACCGAAAAAAGCGCTTTGGGCTCCCATCAGGAACAACACGATGAACATGCCGTGTAGCCCGAATCTCGCATACGAGAGAAAAGCTAGCAACCCGAGTGACATGACAACGATTTCTGCAACTTTCGAAAGCACAATCACTCGTCGCTTGCTAAAGAGATCTGACAAATAGCCGGCCACACCCGAGAAAAGCAGAAAAGGAGTGGCAAACACAATCATGGCCCTGCCCTGGAGGTCCTGTTCGCCGTTTTCTCCGGCCGCCACCGCCACTACCGCCAACAAGAGGAGTAATTGTTTGAACAGGTTGTCGTTGAAGGCTCCCAGAAATTGCGTGCAAGTCATGCCCCAGAAGGAATGATCGCGCAGGAGCGCCGGCTTGAGATCACGGGCCTCCGGAAGATCCTCTGACATGCCAGTGGATGCCAGCCGGTCGGGCATTATTTGCAGCCCTCAATCCTTGCTCGGGAGCAGAACCAATGGCTCTTCTTCCGCCATTTTGCGAATGTCTTCCGTGATTTTCATCGAACAGTATTTGGGCCCACACATGCTGCAGAAATGTGCGCTCTTGAAGGTGTCCTGGGGTAAGGTCTGGTCGTGGTAGGACTGTGCTGTTTTTGGGTCGAGTGAAAGTCGGAATTGTTCTTCCCAATCGAATTCAAATCGCGCCTTACTGAGCGCGTCGTCCCGTGTTTGCGAACCCTTGCGATGCCGTGCCAGATCAGCAGCGTGGGCCGCAATTTTGTAGGCAATGGCGCCTTGTCTGACGTCATCCTTATCGGGCAGACCAAGGTGTTCTTTGGGTGTCACGTAGCAGAGCATGGCAGCGCCGCTCCAACCAGCCAGGGCTGCGCCGATAGCGCTGGTGATGTGGTCGTAACCGGGGGCAATATCGGTCACCAGCGGACCCAGCACGTAAAACGGTGCACCGTGGCAAACTTCGATTTGTTTTTGGACGTTCATTTCAATTTGATCCATGGGAATGTGTCCCGGACCCTCGACCATTACCTGGGTGCCATTTTTCCAACTCCGCTGGACGAGTTCTCCCAGGACATTCAACTCGGCAAACTGCGCGTCGTCACTCGCATCCGCGATGGAACCCGGGCGTAATCCGTCCCCCAGGCTCCATGTCACATCGTACTGGCGCATGATAGCGCACAGGTCATCAAAGGAATCGTAAAGCGGATTTTGTTTGCGGTGTGCCATCATCCACTTGGCGATCAAGGAACCGCCACGACTGACGATGCCGGTGACCCGATTCATTGTCAAATGCAAGTGTTCCAACAAGACACCGCAGTGAATGGTCATGTAGTCCACCCCCTGCAGGGCCTGATGTTCGACCATGTCCAGGAAGTGTTGCGGCTTCATGTCTTCGATTTCACCACCCAGTTCTTCCAGCATCTGGTAGATCGGAACGGTCCCGATCGGCACGGTGGAATGATCGAGAATGGCGAGTCGTATCTTATCAATGTCTTTGCCGGTCGAGAGGTCCATGACCGTATCGGAACCATAACTTACCGAGGTATCCAGCTTTTCCAGTTCGCCTTCAAGATCGCTGGTCACCGCCGAATTGCCGATGTTGGCGTTAATCTTGCATTTGGCTGCAATCCCAATCCCCATGGGCTCCAATTTTTTGCTGAGATGCACGGTATTGGCAGGAATCACCATTCTACCAACAGCAACTTCCTCCCGAATGGCATCAGCAGTTAATGCTTCACGCTGTGCCACGTGTTCCATTTCGGGGGTAACGATGCCAGTTTGTGCTTGTTCGAGTTGAGTCATTGGGGTGGGTTCCTCCCTGTAAGCAGACGCCAAAAGAGACTGCGCGCCACGTAGTTAAATATCCAAATCAACTTTTTGAAACCTCATGGTATCCTTATAGCAGCGATTGTCAATCGAGGTAGTGACCCACTTTAACGACATCCCAGTGCAGACTCAAAGAATTTTCGTTCTTCCTGAAAACTTCGTTTTTGCGCGAGTCTGGATTTGCCTAAAGTGAGGCAATGACCGCTACCGGGTTCATGGTTGCGACCAGAATGATTTTCAGCAGGAGGGTTTAACCCCGTATTTCCCAGGTGAGTTGCCCGAGATTGGCATGTAATTTGCGCCAAACCCCTGAAGAACAGGGTTGTGCTGCCAGTTTGTGCGAATCGGACAGGGGAACCCGATGGGTGCCGCCAAAAACAGCGACTTGCAGCGGGCCACGCTGCGGCGCGGCAACAATGCCAGTGCTAAGTTCTGGCGGCGTGGGCTTCATCGTTACAACTTGAAGAAGCCCTCCAGGAGCGTGATGAAGTTCTACCTTGGTCGCGACATGGCCGAGCAATGGATCAAGGAGGGCAAGAACGCGGTGAAATGGACGAAGCTCTCTTGCCGAACGTTCAAAGACAACCAAGCCCGGTGGCAGTTGTTCGCGTTGTCCTGCAATCGAGGCAACTTCCTGCGGCGACTGGCGCTCCCGAAAACCGTTTGCTCCTGGAATAACGTCGCAGTTGGCTCCTTTTCCCGGCTCACAGCGCGGCTTGTTCTGGATGCAAGATGAAAAATGTCAAAAAGTCCTCACACGCCCGACACGCGGGGGTGGGCGCATTGTTATACTGGCGAGGGCTGCTAGTCTGGATTGGTTCCCGGCGCAACCCAAATGGGAAATGTCGGTCAACAGCTGTCTTGTCGTAGCGACTCGGGAGTTTCGCCATGCAGCAAGTCCCACTCACCGTCCCGCAATTTGCGGCGCACTCCGATTTCCGCGCGATGTCTCGACGACGGCTGCTCGGGATGGGCGCTGGCGTCCTGGGGCTATCTCTGTCCGACGTCTTGGCGCTGCGAAGCCGGGCAGCGTCGAGCGCCGTGGAGCGTCCCGGATTCGGACGGGCCAAGTCGTGCATCGTCCTGTTCTGCTGGGGCGGTATGAGCCACCTGGATATCTGGGATCCGAAGCCGGAGGCGCCCGCAGGAATGCGCGGGCCTTTTCAGCCGATCTCGACCGCGACGCCGGGCATTCAATTCGGCGAGCACGTCCCGGTACTCGCCAAGCAAACCGAGCGGCTGGCAATCATCCGATCGCTCCATCATCGTTCGGCCGCGCATGGCCGCAGCATGTATTGGAGCTTGACCGGGCACGCTTCACCGCGCCCCGAATCTGCGGAGAACCTGCCTCCGTCTCGTCACGACTGGCCATCGCTGACTGCGATGGTGGGCCACTTTCGTCAGGCACCGAAGGGCATTCCACGCTCTATCCGCCTTCCTTGCCCCATGTCAACTCCCACACATTGTAAGCCGGAGAATCGGGCGGATGGTTGGGTCTTCCGGCGGACCCGATCGTCATCCACACCCCCAAAGGAAGACCGTTCGGTGGCAGGCAGCGAAATCTGGGGACAGAGGTGCTCGATCTCTGGGGAGGCATCGACCGGGCTCGTATCGGAGAACGAATGCGGCTGCTCGCCCTGGAAAGACCGTTCGAACGTTCGCCGGCTGTCAAGTCATTCGGGTTTCATCGGGAGTTGGCGGCCGATCTGTTGTTGAATCCAACGGTCCACGGAGCCTTCGATCTCTATCGCGAGTCGAGGCAAACGCGCGACTCTTACGGCGACCACATCTGCGGGACGAGCATGCTCTTGTCGCGGCGGTTGATCGAGGCCGGGGTCCCCATCGTGACGGTCGTCTGCGCCGCGAACGACTTGACGATTGCCGGTTACGACCATTGGGACACACACGGCGACAACTTCAACCGCCTGAAGAACATCATGTTGCCCACCTTCGATCGAGCGGCCGGCGCATTGTTGGACGATCTTGTCGACAGGGGACTTCTCGACGAGACGCTCGTGGTGTTTCTCACCGAATTCGGCCGCACGCCGAAGATCAACGCTAACGCCGGACGAGACCACTTCCCCGATTGCTTCTCGGTAGCGCTGGCCGCTGGTGGTATCCGTGCCGGTCAGGTGTATGGAAGTTCCGATCGCAGCGCGGCGACGCCGCAAGACTTGCCGTGCGGGCCGGGCGACCTGCACGCCACCATCTTTCACGCGCTCGGCATCCCACCTGATACGGAATTGATCGATCAACTCGGCCGCCCGCAACGCCTGTGCGATGGCGAGCCGCTGCCGTTGTCATAGAGAAGTTCTCCCTCAAAAGTGTCGCCGTCCGTGGAATTAACATCCGCGACATCTGGCTTTAAGATGCACCAGCCCTGCACCCGACGGTCCCAGCGGGGCGTACCGCAATCCATCGGATGTGTGCAGGTTATCAGCGAATCACGAACCGGTGTGCGTCAAGGCTCGTATCCCAGGTTAGGTGCCAGCCAGCGTTCGATTTCCTTGACGGGTTGCTGTTTACGCCGGGCATAGTCCTGCACCTGATCTTGCGTCAGTTGATCCACGGAAAAGTAACGGGCATGGGGGTGCGCAAAATAGAGTCCGCTCACGCTGGCAGCGGGGAGCATGGCGAAATTTTCGGTAAGCGAAACACCAGTGTTCGCCTCCACGTCAAGCAGTTTGAACAGGGTGTGTTTCTCCGTGTGGTCGGGACAGGCCGGATACCCCGGTGCTGGTCGGATGCCACGGTATTTTTCGGCGATCAACGCCGTGTTGGACAACTGTTCCTCTTTGCCGTAGCCCCAGTCTTTTCTCGCTTGCTGGTGAAGTTTTTCTGCGAAGGCTTCAGCCAGTCGGTCGGACAATGCCTTGGCCATGATCGAATTGTAGTCATCGTTTTGTTTGTCGAAGTCTGCACATAATTCGGCAGTTCCCACGCCGGTCGTCACTGCGAAAGCTCCCAGGTAATCTTGGCGACCCGAATCGAAGGGGGCGATAAAATCGGCGAGGGAACGGAAGTCGGCTTGCCCTCGACGCTCCCATTGTTGCCTCAGCGTGTGAAATCGAGCCAACTCGTTCGAGCGACTTTCATCGCTATAGACAATGATGTCATCGCCGTCGGAGGCGGCTGGCCAGAAGCCGTAGGTCCCGTGAGCTGTCAGGGACTGATTGTCAATGATCTGGGACAACAGTTGTTGTGCATTGTCGTACAGTTCTCGGGCGGCCACCCCGAGCCTCTTGTCAGTGAGAATTTGCGGGTACTTTCCTTTCAACTCCCAGGTCAAGAAAAAAGGACTCCAGTCGATGTAGTCCACAAGCTGGGCGAGGGGGAAGTTGTTGAGAACCCGAAGACCTGTGAAGGTCGGTTGATCGATTCGCAGCGAGGACCAATCGGTAGCAAAGCGTCGTTTCAGTGCCTGGGCATAAGGCACCAATTTGGCTTGTCGACGCTTTTCGAAGGACTCAACCTGTTGCTGTTGTTTCGTTTGATTCTCTTCGATCAAGGTGGCACGTAAATCGTCGCTTAGCAAGCGATTAACCACACCCACACTCCGCGAGGCATCTAACACGTGGAGGACTGGTTGGTTGTAACAGGGAGCAATTTTGACAGCCGTGTGCTTGGCACTGGTGGTGGCTCCTCCGATCAACAAGGGAGTGCACAGATTCAAGCGTTTCATTTCCCGGGCCACATGGACCATTTCGTCCAGACTTGGAGTAATTAAACCCGAAAGTCCGATGATGTCAGCCTGTTCTTTGTGAGCCGTTTCCAGGATTTTGTCGCAAGATACCATGACACCCAGATCGATGATGCGGTAGTTGTTGCAGCCGAGTACCACGCCAACGATGTTCTTGCCGATATCGTGAACGTCTCCTTTGACAGTGGCCATCACGATCGTGCCGCGATAGGACTGTACGGCCAACCCGGCATCGGCTTTCTCTTGTTCCATAAACGGGAGCATGTAAGACACCGAGCGTTTCATGACGCGGGCAGATTTGACAACTTGAGGCAGGAACATCTTTCCTTCGCCGAACAGATTACCTACTACGGACATGCCGTTCATCAATGGTCCCTCGATGATCTTCAAGCAAGTCTCGTACTGTTGACGAGCCTCTTCCGTATCTTCTACGATATATTTGTCAATTCCTTTGATTAAAGCATGGCTCAACCGGTCTTCCACGCTTCTACTACGCCAAGCCTGTCCCGACTCGTCGCGTTCCTTGGGCTTGCCCTTGACGGTTTCGGCCAGTTCGAGCAGCCGATCGGTGGCATCGGGTCGGCGGTTGAGAAGCACGTCTTCGACGTGTTGCAAAAGGTTTGGATCGATTTCTTCGTAAACTTCCAATTGGCCCGCGTTGACGATTCCCATGTCCATTCCCGCACGAATGGCGCGATATAGAAATGCCGCGTGCATGGCTTCACGAACCGTGTTGTTGCCCCGGAATGAGAAGGAGATGTTACTGACGCCTCCTGAGATCTTGGTCCCTGGGCATTCCTGTTTGATTCGTCGGGTTGCTTCGATGAAGTTAACGGCGTAATGGTTGTGTTCCTCGATTCCTGTCGCCACGGTCAGAATATTCGGGTCGAAAATGATGTCCTGGGCCGGAAACCCCACTTGATGAGTCAGTAACTCGAAGACCCTTTTACAGATTCGCACCTTGTCGTCCGTTTCGGTGGCTTGACCCTGTTCGTCAAAGGCCATCACCACCACTGCGGCTCCGTAGCGGCGAATCAATCGCGCACGGCGCAGGAATTCTTGCTCCCCGTCCTTCAGACTGATGGAATTCACGATGGATTTTCCTTGCACGCAATGCAAGCCAGCCTCAATCACCGACCACTTCGAACTATCGATCATTACCGGTACATGGCTGATGTCGGTTTCTCCTGCCAGCAGATTGAGATAACGAGTCATCGATGCTTCAGCGTCAAGCAGGGCGTCGTCCATGTTGATGTCGATTACCGTGGCGCCGCCTTCAACCTGTTGTCGCGCGACCTCCAGCGCTTCCTCGAAATTCCCATTGCGAATCAGGCGGGCGAATTGTCGAGAGCCAGTCACGTTGGTTCGTTCACCCACCATGAGGAAGTTGCTGTCCGCACGGAGAGTCAATGATTCACGTCCGCTGAGACGGGTCAGCGGTTCGGCGACTGCGCGCTGGCGTGGGGAGGTGTTCTGCAAAGCGTCTGCAATTGCTCGAATGTGGTCTGGGGTTGTTCCGCAGCAGCCACCTACAACATTGATCCAACCGTTGTTGGCAAACTCGCTCAATGTTGCGGCCATATCGGCTGGACTCAAATCATAATCCCCCATTTCATTGGGGAGACCTGCATTCGGATGGCAACTGACGTACGTGGGAGCGATCTGGGACAGTTCTTCCAGGGTAGGCCGCATTAAATTTGGCCCCAGAGCACAATTCATTCCGACACTCAAAACGGGAAAGTGCGAGATCGAATTCCAGAAGGCTTCGACCGTTTGACTGGAAACAAATGTAACGCCAGCCTGGTTGAACGTCGCCGATACCATCACCGGGACTTGGGTGTTGAATTCGTCAAAATATTTCTGGATGGCAAACAGGCACGCCTTTAAATTGAGTGTATCGATGGCCGTTTCCGGCAGCAGGATATCCACACCACCTTCCATCAATGCTGCTACTTGGTCGTAATAGGAGTCCATCATCTCCTGGAAATTCGTGCTGCGACTGGCGGCATCGTCGATATTCGTCGAAATCGCCGTTTGTCTGGTGGTAGGACCAATCGAGCCGGCGATGAAACGAGGTTTCTGAGGTGTTCGCTGGTTGAATTCGTCAACTGCCTTACGAGCGCATTGTACGGAGGCCAGATTGATTTCCCGTACCAGAGTTTCGGGAAGCTGAAACTCTTGGATTCCCAGCAGGCTGGATCCGAAAGTATTCGTTTCGATGATGTCAGCACCTGCCTCCAGGTATTGGCGATGGATCTCGGTTATGGTTTCTGGCTGCGTCAGACACAGGAGGTCCACAAAATTAGAGACGTCCGCCGCATGGTCGGCAAACCGCCGGCCACGGATGGCGCGATCACTTAACTTGAGCGTTTGCACCATCGTGCCCATGGCGCCGTCGAGCAACAGGATCCGATCGCTTAACAGTTCGCTGAGATAATTACCGGCGTCGGTCTGGGAAAGTGTAGTCATGCGTACTCTGAGGAATTGTCATTCGTGCTGTCTGGGAAGAGTCGAGGTCTTTTAAGGCTGACTCGGGTTCAGCGTCTAAGGGGTTGCTCTGGCAATTGTCAACGGCACCGGCCGGTGAGGTAACTTCCACAGCTCCATTTCCTACACTCCCGTTTCTTCGCAACTCGTCAACCCCACCTGATTTCGAATCATGCACGCTGCTGCTGAGTCTCACCACTTTCTCAGAACTACTGGCACGGGTGAGAACATTGAATGCGCCATCCTGCTGAGGTTTTTCCCGGACGTCAACAAACTTAACCGGTACTGCACCAGGTTCAACCAATAGCCGGGTGAAGGTTGTTGCAGTTCCTTGATTCAGTGACCACCTGTGAGCGACCAACCCAGCCCCCGCGGCTCTACCTATTCCCCCCAGATCTTGAATTCTATCTAAGACTCAAGATCCATAAAATCAGAACCGATATGAAAGATTGGGTGCGTTCTATTACTGCGCGCTGTCTGGAATGCATCGATTCAAATATACGTTGTTGAGGCTTGATGAAAGTGAAGGAAATCGGGAATGGGCACCCAATTCAGCAGTGGCGGGTCTCAGTATCTACATGACGCTCTTTCGCGGCAACCTCTGCCAACCCCAGTAAACACACCACCGGTGTTAATGCGCCTGTCGGATGTCCGACCTGGTGCAGCATCGGTTGGTCGGTTTACTGAACCCCCTTTGACTCAAGCTTTCCCGGTGAGGAACGTTGGAGAGCCGGTGCTTCCAGACGGTCGAACTGGCTCCTCTGAGTCCAACGTCGCCAGGCAAGATTCTCAGGAAGGGGCGGCAAGTTTACGATCCAGCAGGCATCCCTCCAGGGGAGGCGTGTATCCTCGAATCGCGGCAGCCTGCGTTGGGGTGGTTATTTTGTTTTTGACGATGACTACCTTCTGGAGCCCGGCAGCGGACGAGGTGGAATTCCAGTACACGTTCCCTGATTTCCAGATGGTGGATGAAGACTCAAAAGTGGTCAAACTGAGATCGCCGGTAACCGATCAACCGTCTGACGAATCACCAGCTACAACGGCGAAGGCCTATCCACAAACGGTAGATTTAGAAGTGGACGCTCAAGCGGAGCCAGGAATCTCGTTGTCACCCGCGAGGCCACCCGCGAAAAATTTCAAAAGCATAACACTAGGATTTCCAACTCGGGCTGAAGAATCCAATTCGCTGGGTAGCAGACCGGTGCAAGAAACACCAGACACGCGTTTCAAGATCGAACCAGAGCCTGTCGAGATCTCAGGTCCACGCCAACTGGAAGACGTTGTGAAATTACACGGTTCCCAAGGTAGTTCGCAGTCACCTTCGGGCGATAGGAACCCAAGTGACTCGTCAGTTTCAGGACAACCGACTGGCTCTTCGACTGTCGATTGGCCACAGAGAAAACAACAAGTCTTGAACAACTCGCACATGGGAAACGGGCAGATGGTGACGAATACCCAAGATGGTAGTGCGGGATCGACTGGTACGGATTATCCGCAGACGCACGTTGCGCCTCCGGTTCCCCGGTATCCCGTTACACGGCCAACCAGACAGTATTTTCAGCCTCGACCGGATGGTCCACGGGATCCTCTACGGACAAGTCAACGAGCGGTCCGCAGAAGTACGGGTTCGGGTTCTGGACCTCGACACCGAGGGGCACAACTCCAGGGGTGGCTTGAGAATCCTCCAATCGAGAGAAGCGATGAACCATATCGATCGAGCCTTTATTAAGATTTTTTCTAAGCATGCCAGCTTACAGAGAAGGGGTCGATCCGATTCGATCCGGACTCTGGGAGACATCGAGTCCGTTCCGGAGTCAATGACTGGCGAAACCGAGGCACCGACGAGGAAATCCACTTTGCGCCATCCGTCATCTCGCGTGCCGGCCCCTCAGCTGAACTTTGTTCCACCTCCAAATCCGCTGACCTCATCTGTTCCGCGAGACCTGCCCTCGGCCAGCCAACGAACGCAGCAGCGGACTGAGGGAGACGTTTTTTTCCGAGTGGACCCAGCACATGTTGTAGGCAACCGGAATGAAGGTGAAAATCCAGCCGTGCTGAAATATTTCAGCGAATCGATAGCAGCAGATCCGGTGATGCCCGCTGGTTCGGTCAAGAACGACGAAGCCGTTGTACTTCCAGCCACTCCAGGAATCAGCCGTTGCGAATCCGGTTCATTTCGTGCTGCCTGGGAAGTCGATGCATTCTGCTGGCCGGAGGTCGTTCAAGATTTGCTCAATTCCTCGGAAGACGCCTTTGGTTTTGCAGTACGACGCTGTATCGAGGTCATGGAAGCAGGGAACCGTACATTGGCTCTGGCTGCGCACGGTACGGGCGATGGATGCACCACGGTTACTTTGTGTTTAGCAAATCGTTTGGTTCAGGCCGGTTTCAGCGTGGCGGTGGTCGACGCGGATGTCAAGCAACCGGACCTGGCGGCTTCTCTGGAAGTTGATGTCACGACCGGTTGGGACTCGCTCATGAAGACCACGGGTTGTTTGCAAGAAGTGGCGGTCTCATCGTTGAATGACGGGATGACCCTGGTTCCCTGGTGCCAAGGTACTGTGCAACCAGTCACCTCACCGGAACTACACCTGACCATTGTGAAGATGGTAAGTGATTTGACACAACATTACGACATGGTCCTGATCGACGCCGGGACGTTGGATGTGTTGGGACTGCTTTTGCCGCAAGCCATTGAGGGGATGCAATTAATCTTCGTAAAGAATGTACGACCAGGGGCCTCTGCTGTGGCGGGTGATCTCCGGGATCACTTGTCCTGCGGTGTGCCACTGTTGGGCATAGCAGAAAATTTTGCGGCTTAGAAACAGGGACGAAGGTATGACGCCCGTGGAAAATAGAGGAACCTGAGTTATGTACGAAGACTATTGGCAGTTCAACGAAAAACCTTTTGAAAACACGTCTCTCGGACAGTTTTATTATCCGAGTGAAGTACATCAGGCAGCGCTGTTAAAACTGCACTATGCGGTCGAAAATCGTCGTCCTGCTGGCTTGCTGACCGGCGTGGCGGGTTTGGGTAAGACTCTGCTTGTGAAAAAATTATTTGACCAACTCGACACGGAGTTTTCACCTCGGATACACATCGTGTTCCCACTGATGCCATACGATCAACTGCTGGCTCATCTGGCCATCGAACTGGCGGCGGCGCCGTCAACGTCCGCAACTCCGACCATCGATCAAAGTGTGCGTTGGATAGAAAACGCTCTGGCGGAAAACGTTGAAATGGGAAGGCATGCGGTTTTGGTGATCGACGAGGCCCATTTGCTCAAAGACCTCAACTCCTTGCAAATGCTGCGTCTGCTCCTGAATTTCGAAGCTTCGTCGCCGTCGGGACTGACACTTCTTCTGGTGGGGCAGACAGAGATCTTGCCAGTTCTCGATCGGATGCCCGGGTTGGAAGAACAGATGAGTGTGAAATGCCTGTTGCGCCCGTTCACTGTTGAAGAGACCAGCAGCTATGTTGTTCATCGATTGGCGGCGGCTGGTCGGGAACGCCCCGTGTTTGATTCTGAAGCGTTGGAAACGATCCACGTGTTGACTGGCGGGATTCCTCGTCGCATCGATCGTTTGTGTGATCTTACCTTGCTCATTGCCTACGCTGAAGAACAATCCAGTATCGGGCCCGAGCATGTCGAATCTGTGTCGGAAGAAATGGTAAGCATCCAACCGGACTGATTGCGGTTCCGGACCGACTTTGTTGTCGTTGACAGGTGTCGAGGCAGGTCACGATGAAATCGTTGGGTCTGCGCAAGGACCGGTTCCCCGTCTTGTTCTCGGAATGCACTGGTGTCGCTTCGGTTGATGACGAGCAGGCTATTTGCGTCGTGGGACGATGACCCTGCTTGTGTGTTGATTGCCTATTCGAAGTTGACACAAGGGGAGGCTGTCAATTTCTTTCGGAGGGAAGACAGGAATCTTGCTGCGACGAAGCCGTTGACAATTTGATGATTGACTGACAGCGTCATCGTTATCACCTGTGCGGGCCTCATGCTTCCGTGATCAACGACGATTTGTTCACGCACTGTTCCGACGGTTAGGATCGCTGTTTCTGGTGGAGTGATGACAGCGCAGAATTCTTCCACCCCGAACATTCCCAGGTCAAAGACGGTAAGTACCCGGACGCTAGTGTCAGACTGCTCACCAACTTTTGCTCGAGAAATCACGCGTTTTGTTTCGGTGACCAGTTGCGACAATGACAACCGATTCACCTCAGCGACGACCGGAATCAGACATGTTCCGTTTCCTTCCACGGCGATCCCCACGTTGGCCTGTGGAATCTGGATCAAATTGTTTTGTTCCAGACGACTTCTGATCGCGGGAAATTCCATCAATGTCTGACCGCTGGCCAGCACGATAAGATCAGTCGGAGTACAACCACCCTCCTGTTCTTGTGCCCTGCATTTTGTCAGCAAAGGGGCTGCATCAATGGTCATCTGCAGAGAAAGCTGCGGGGCCGCTGATCGCTGGGCTCCGCGGGAGTCGGACACCAGTGAATCCTGCATTCGAGGCATCTCGAGATGCCTCGAAATTGGTGCAGCGGAGGTGGCGATTCCCGCTGCCTGATTCAGTGAACTTGGCGGCGGAACGTCCGAAGCAAGGACTCGGCCATGGGGGCCAGAACCAGGTTTCAGATTGCCGGTGTCAATTCCCCGCTGAGCGGCGACCACACGAGCTGCAGGGGAAATTTTGGGGCGACTGTCGGCTACATGTGTCCGGGGCGGCTGTTTTGAACCCGCTGCCGAAACAGGCGGCGGTGTTGTCGTCACACGGGCCACAGGCGGAGGGGAAGCGGGAGGGTTCTGGGGGGACGCAGTTGCCTCCGGTCCACTTTGTAGAACCGCGTCCAGTGCTTCGTCGGATTCAGCCAGGTAAGCGATGACTTCGCGGACGGGGACCGCTACGTTGGCAGGTGCCATGATGCGGGCCAAACGTCCCTCGTGAGGTGCTTCATACTCCATGACCGCCTTGTCCGTCTCGACCTCGCAGAGCACGTCACCCACTCGAACGGTGTCACCGACTTGAACTTTCCAGTCCAAGATCACCCCTTCTTCCATGCTGTTGCCGAAATCGGGCATCACCAGGGGGACCACATTGGTGGTTGCAGACATGCTTGTATCTCTCCGATTTGATCACTATACTGCACTTTTTTGCTCAACTTAAAGGTATTATAGAGTCTGTCAATCACTTTGATTGGCGTTTTTGATTGAATTCAGTCATTTTAGCGACTTTTTCTAGCTGCCAGAAAACCCATGAGTCACGCAACATTACAACGGCGTGGTCAGATTCTGACGGAACTTATTGATAAGAAACATGTTACGGTCAGGGGTCTGGCTGATCGCATGGATGTTTCCGAGGCGACAGTTCGTCGGGACTTGAAAATGCTGGCCGATCAGCACGATGTCCTGCTGGTTCACGGTGGTGCTACTTTACCGCAACACCGCGATTACTCGTTTCGCGCTAAAGCCGATCGAAATCCTGAAGCGAAACGCACGATTGGTCGGCTAGCTGCGGAGTTCGTCCCCGACGGCGACCAGATTTTTGTTGATTCCGGGACGACCTGTTTTCAACTGATAGCTGCTTTACAAGGCAGGGATAATGTTTCGGTGTTGACGACCAGTTTACGGATTGCAACGGAGCTCACCGTTCCTGGGTTGAACATGATTTTGTTGGGGGGGCAATACCGGGCTGTCCGGCGAGATACCGTGGGGCCTGTCGCCATTCACGCGATTGAGCACCTGCGGGGTTATATCGCGTTTATCGGTACCGACGGAATGAGTACTGATTTCGGGCCGGCGGCGAGTGACATTGATAGTGCCCATCTGTATCAGCTGATTGTGGAAAACGCACGCGAGACGGTTCTGTTGGCTGACCAAAGTAAATTTAGCGCTCCGTCGTTATTTCGCATCGCACGCTGGGAACAAGTCAGTAAGGTCGTGACCGAATCAGAACCGGATCAGGCGTGGAAACAATTTTTCAAAGCACAAGACATCGGTTTGATCTATCCGTCGGGAGAGAAGTAATATGCCGAAAAGTCAAATCATCGAACCTCAGCAAGAACGCGCCAAAAGTGAGATCACGTTCAGCCCCATTCCGGTCAATGCGTACGACCGGAGCCTCGCCGACGAATTGGCATCCGGTCAGCTGACACGTGACGATTTGTTGCGAATTCAGCATGACATGTATTTGATTCGAGCATTTGAATCGATGCTGGACTCGGTTAAAAAACAGGGGCAGTACCAGGGAATCTCCTACAACCATCGTGGTCCCGCTCATCTTTCCATCGGTCAGGAAGCGACGGCCGTGGGGCAAGCGTTTCTCTTGGATGTCGAAGATCATATCTTCGGGTCGCATCGCAGTCATGGTGACATCCTGGCAAAAGGACTGTCTGCCATTGCGAAGGCGGAAGATGATGAATTGATGAAGACGATGGCAGGTTACTTTGATGGCGCCTGTTTAAAAGTTGTGGAGCTGGGTGCGCAGGGTGACACCAGGGATCTGGCGATTGATTTCCTGATCTATGGCACGTTGGCCGAAATTTTCGGGCGCGGCACGGGACTCAATCGGGGGTTTGGCGGTTCGATGCACGCCTTCTTTGCTCCCTGGGGCGTCTTTCCTAACAACGCGATTGTTGGAGGATCCGCCGATATCTCAGTGGGGTCGGCGCTCTTCAAGCACGCTCTGAGGCAGCCGGGAATCTCGATTGCGAACATTGGAGATGCCTCAGCAGGTTGTGGTCCGACATGGGAGGCACTCTGTTTTGCCACTATGGATCAGTTCAAAGAACTGTGGGACGAGTCGCATCGGGGTGGATTGCCCCTGATCGTGAACTTCGTTAACAACTTTTATGGTATGGGTGGTCAGCCCGTGGGTGAAACCATGGGTTTCAAGATTTTGGCCCGGATGGGTGCCGGGCTGACTCCGAACCAGATGCACGCTGAGCGAGTCGACGGTTACAATCCCCTGGCAGTGATCGATGTCATGCGGCGCAAGAAAGAAGTGATCAGTCAGGGTGATGGTCCAGTTCTCCTGGACACGGTGACGTACCGGTTCAGCGGGCATTCACCCTCTGACGCCAGTTCCTATCGCGCCAAGGACGAGATTGAGGCCTGGAGGGAATTTGATCCGCTTGAAGTCTTTGCTCAAGAACTGGTCGAAGCGGACGTTTGCTCGACCGCTGATCTGGAGCAATTGCGGGAACGCGTGGAGCAGCGGATGTTGTCAGCCTTTCAGAAAGCCATTGATCCGGAACTTTCACCCCGCGCGGACCTTTTGCAAACGGGATGCCTGTTGGAACAAGTGATGTTTTCCAATGAACATTTGGTGCCGGCGATCGACGCGACACCCCATGTTCTGATCCCGCTTGATGAAAACCCTCGAGTTCAACAGCTTGCGGGTAAAGAGCGTTCGGGGCGCGACGAGTCGGGGCAGCCGTTTCCCAAGCAGCGTTGCATCGGGATTCGCGACGCGTTGTTCGAAGCGATCATTGATCGCTTTTACCAGGATCCAACTTTAATTGCCTACGGCGAAGAGAACCGCGATTGGGGCGGAGCGTTTGCCGTCTATCGAGGACTGACGGAATCGCTGCCCTATCATCGCCTGTTTAATTCTCCCATCAGCGAAGGAGCCATTGTAGGCACGGCTGTCGGTTATGCGTTGGAAGGAGGGCGACCGCTGGTGGAACTGATGTACTGCGATTTCATCGGGCGGGCGGGGGATGAGATTTTCAACCAGTTGGCCAAGTGGCAGTCGATGTCGGGCGGTCTGTTGAAAATGCCCGTGGTGTTGCGCGTCTCAGTGGGGTCGAAATACGGCGCACAACACAGTCAGGACTGGACGAGCATCTGCGCTCATATTCCCGGTTTGAAGGTGGTCTTTCCCGCGACGCCTTACGACGCTAAAGGACTCATGTATGCGGCGCTGCAAGGCAGTGATCCGGTGGTGTTTTTCGAAAGCCAACGGATCTACGACCAGCCCGAACTGTTTCACGCGGGGGGCGTACCGGCCGAAGCTTATGAAATACCCCTGGGCGAACCGGATATTAAGCGGGTGGGGGAAGACCTCACAATCTTGACGATTGGCGCGACCCTTTATCGAGCTTTGGAAGCAGCCGATCAGTTGGAAGCAGATCACGGCCTCTCCTGTGAAATTATTGATGCCCGTTCCATTGTGCCTTTTAACTATTCGCAGGTGGTCGAGTCGGTACGGAAGACACGCAAGATCGTGCTGGCTTCCGACGCCTGTGAACGGGGAAGTGCTTTGCAAACGCTGGCCGCCAAGATCACGCAGTTGGCCTTCGATGAATTGGACGCTCCACCGGTTGTCGTAGGTGCTCGCAATTGGATTACTCCCGCCGATGAAGTCGAGGACGCTTTTTTTCCACAGCCCGCCGACATCCTCGACGCTGTGCACGAGTACATTCTTCCTCTGGCGGGTTACCAACCACATCGTGACGTGACCGAGCGGGAGTTGATGCGTTTGAATGCGAAGGGTGTCTGACGGCGGAGCCCGCCAGGCCCAGTCGGAGTACCTGCTGAGATGCGATTGCCACAATGGGTTGTGCTCCTGTTGATCATGGTTTTGGCTGCCGCGCTGCGCATTCACGACGTCGGCCAAAGTCTATGGCTGGACGAACTTCACACCGGTTGGGTTGTGATTGACGGTTTTTCCCACCTGGCCGAGCGGGCTGCGATGGGAAACTACGGACCACTCTATTTCTGCTTGACTTGGGTGTCGGTTCAGGCGTTGGGTACGAATGAACTAGCATTACGTCTTCCGTCGCTGTTGGCATCCGTGGCCCTCATACCAGTCATTTATCTAGCGGTCAGATCCTGGTGCCGTTCGACCGAGGCAGCCCTTTTGGCCGCAACCCTGGTCGCGGTTGATCCCTTTTGCGTCGTGTTCGGGCAAGAGGCAAGAGTTTATGCTCTGCTGCAACTGGTTGCACTTCTGCACGTCATGCTGTGTTGGAAGTTGGCATCGACTCCTTCCCCGGCGAAACGTGCTGCCTGGGTGATTTCCGGAGCCACCTTGTTTCATTTGCATTATTTGACGGGTCTGATGGTTTGCGGCGAACTGGTTTTCCTTGCCTCGTTGACCCGGGAAAAATCAGTTGGCTCCACACACCGGTTGCGGCATCTTCTGGTGGATGTGACCTGTCTTGTGATCCTGATGTTACCGGCATGGGAAAATCTGGCCGGGATTGCTGCTCGCCGGGTGAACTGGGAATTGTTTGTCCCTCGGCCGAGCGGCTGGTCGGCGTTCACAATCTTTCCCTTTTCTATCTATGTGCTGCTGCCGGCCATGCTGATCCTGCTCTGTCACCTGGGAAAGTTCCACCGGTATTTCCACTCGCTTATCGCAGAATTTCAGCCTCGCCAGGTATGGTTTGTGATTTGTTGGCTTGTCATCCCACTCAGCCTGGGGTGGCTGTTGAGTGTCACGGACATTGCGAGAGTGTTCTGGCCCAGGTACTTCATGTGCAGTTATTCCGCTGTGTTTCTGTTTGTGGGAATCTGTTGTGACATGTTGGCTCGTCGCAGTTTTCGACGTTCTTTCGCGACATTGATGGTTCTGGTGTCCCTCGTGACTTACGGGCCTGTCGGACAACTTTGTTTGGAAGGGAGGCTCGTCGGAAACAAGGGTGAAAACTGGCGTGCCGCCCTGGAGTGGCTCAATGACCGCTCGGGAGAGCCGGCAACTGCTTTACTCCTGCACTCAGGTCTCATCGAGGAGAACGAACTGGATTCGCACGCCAGCCAAGAACTTGTCCGGTATTGTCTGTTTCCCGTGGCCAGTTTTTACCCGCTTGATAAGTCAGTTGCATCTCGAATCCCACTTTCCACGAGCACCATGGATCAAATGGAAGCGTCGACCCGAGAACTCCTGATTCAGAGCGAATCAATTTTCATGCTGGTGCGAGGCTCGGTCAAGAAAGCTGAAGCCACGTTGCAGCAAGTGACGGATTCTCTTCA
>CAUZBP010000006.1:0-135218 GCA_963578105.1 Planctomycetota bacterium | reverse complement strand
CTGGAGGCGCGCATCACGACGATTTTGCCCGGCCAGACGGCTTGCTTGCGGTGCCTCTATCCGCGTTTTCCCAGTGAATGGAAACGCGAATTTCCGGTGTTTGGAGCTGTAGCGGGGACGGTTGGAAGCATGGGCGCCATGGAAGCCATTAAGCTGATCGCCGAATTCGGCCAGCCCCTGGCGAACCGGTTGCTGGTCTATGACCTCCGCGATTTTTTCTTCCAAACGGTCCATATTCATCGCGATCCCAACTGTTCCTGTTGTGGCACGGAAAATTCGGGTGTGGAACAAAAGTGTTGATCGATTCAAGGATCTCCGCTACCCCCGGGTGTCTTCCGACTGGCGAGAGGATCTCGGGCATGCTAGTCTGGTTGGCGGGCCGGGCCTCGCGATTGTAATTCCAGACACACGTAAAAATCTTCTGTCCGTGTAAAGTCGATGCCACCGCTAAACTGCTTTGCCATACGAACGACGATTTGCCTGGTCGCAATTTTCTGCGGGGATCCATGGCTACTGGCTGGCGACTGGCCAATGTGGCGCTACGATGCTTACCGCAGCGCTGCCTCACCCCATGAATTACCCGCTGAACTCCGCTTGTCTTGGGTCCATCAGTACACGCAGCGCGAGCAGGTCTGGGACGATCCACTCAACCAGGACTTGATGCCGTATGACCGGATCTTCGAGCCGATCATTCTGAATGATCGGATGTTCTTTGGTTTCAATGACCGTGACAAGGTGGTCGCTATCGACCTGCAGTCAGGCCGTCAGTTGTGGCAGTTTTTCACAGATGGACCTGTGCGGTTTCCCCCAGCGGCTGCCGACGGCAAGGTGCTTTTCACAAGTGATGACGGGTACCTCTACTGTGTGAATGCCGTGGACGGGCAGCTGTTGTGGCGTTTCCGCGGTGGCCCATCGAATCAGAAAGCTATTGGTAATCATCGTGTTATTTCTGCCTGGCCTGCCCGGGGTGGCCCGGTGATTCGTGACGGTCATGTCTACTTTGCTGCCAGTATCTGGCCGTTCATGGGAACGTTTCTCTACGCCTTGGACGTGGAAACTGGAAATCTGATTTGGGTGAATGATTCCACCAGCGCGCAATACATCAAGCAGCCGCACGGGTCACCATCGTTTGCAGGTGTGGGCCCGCAAGGTGCGCTGGTCGCCACGCAAAATGTGTTGCTTGTACCCGGTGGGCGAAGTGTACCGGCTGCCTTCGAGCGGACAACGGGAAAGTTCATGCACTTTACAATCGGAGGGAAAGGGACAGGAGGTTCCTTCGTTTGTGCTGACGAAAAAGATTTCTATGTACATACGCGTAGGCGCGGTGTTCGCGCGTGCGACTTGCAGAGTGGTAAGAAATCGAAGCACGTCGTCAACGAGCCGGTGCTTGTTGATAGTGGCATGGTCAGCTTTGATGGCAGCCTGTTGCAGGCAAAAACGAAAACCAGCACGTTTTCAACCGCTGTCGATGCTGGGGGCGATGTTATTCAGGTGGGAAGCCGTATCTATGCGGCCGGCAAGGACAGGATCACCGCCGTGGACCAGGACGGGCAAGTGATGTGGTCGCAACCGGTCCGGGGTCAGGTTTTGCGGCTTCTTGCCGGTGGTGGTAAATTGGTCGCAGTCACGAAGGATGGCCGCATACTTGTTTACGGTGAGAAATCGGTTCTGGATCAGCCGCTACGAGAGTCCTTTGAACTTGAATCCTCGGAAGCCGAATCAGAAACGAGTGCAGCCCAGTTGATTGACCGTACCGCTGCCACGGAAGGGTATGCCATTTGGTACGGTGCGGATGACGCTCGACTTCTTTCGTCGGTACTACAGCAGTCCAAGCTGCGTATACTTGTGGTAGAACCTCGAGACCAGCGAGTCAAAGAGCTTCGCCAGGCGTTCGATGCTGCGGGGCAATATGGCGGGCGGATCACCGTGCACAAGGGTCATCCACGATCATTCATGGCACCCCCCTATATTGCGAATCTGGTCGTTGTTGGACCGTCCTTGACTGAGCAGGATCGGTTGTCCCAAGATCTTAAGTCGCTCTACCAATCAGTTCGCCCCTATGGGGGCGCCCTCTGGTTGTCTGCTTCGTCGGGAAAGTCGCAACACCTTGGGAAATTGGTAGAACGGCAAGAACTGGAAAATGCCCAAACGATTGTCTACGACGAAGGTGTGCTGGTTGTCCGAGTGGGCCCATTGGCAGGCGCCGCTGATTGGACCCATCAGTATGGGGATATCGCCAATACGGTCAAATCGAATGACCAACGCGTCAAATTACCCTTGGGTGTACTGTGGTTTGGAGGTAGTTCCAATCTGGACGTGTTACCTAGGCACGGACATGGACCACCGGAGCAAGTCGTAGGTGGCCGTACGATTGTTGAAGGCATCGATTCGCTCAGCGCTCGGGACACGTACACCGGGCGGGTCCTCTGGAAGCGGACTTTTGACAGCCTCGAGAATTTCGGCGTTTATTTCGACAAGACCTACAAGGAGACTCCCCTCAGTACGGCTTACAACCAGGTACACATTCCGGGAGCCAATGGGCGCGGCACGAACTACGTTGCGACTGAGAAGGAGATTTTCGTCATTCTCGGAAGCCATTGCGAGGTGTTGGATGCACGAACGGGCGCCACGGTGCGCCAAATCAGTATGCCATCCAGGGAGCCAGGCAGAGGAGCGCCCTTGTGGGGATTCGTCGGTATTTATAAAGACGTTCTGCTGGGTGGAAGAGGTTTTTCCAACTACAGCGGCAAAAAAAGAGATCGGGCCTCACGACAGGAACTGTCGATTCTTGATATGTCTGCCAGTGATGGTTTGGTTGTTTTCGATCGGGAAACTGGCCGCGTCCGGTGGCAGTTGGATTCCCGATTCAGCTTTTTGCACAATGGGATCGTGGCCGGCCGTGGTCGCGTTTATTGTCTCGACAAGTTGCCAAACAGCGTCGAAGCCGGACTTCGTCGCCGTGGTATGTCCCCGGATCAAAAGTATCGTCTGGTTGCGTTGGATGTGCGGACGGGCGAGTTGCTGTGGGAGCGAGAGGCCGATATTTTTGGAACCTGGCTAGGCTATTCCGAGGAGCACGATGTTCTGCTCCAGGCTGGTGCTCTAGCCGGTGACCGGCTGCGCGATGAGGTGGGCCAGGGGATGATCACCTATCACGGCGCGGATGGATCTGTGATCTGGAAGGATTTACAGCTTGCATATACTGGACCTTGCATTTTGCACCATGACACGATCATCACCAACGCGAATTCTTACCAGCGATCCAGCGGCGCGTACAACTTGCTGGACGGTTCTCCCAAGCTGATCACGAATCCACTTACCGGACAGCAGGTTCCTTGGCAGTTTACAAGGAACTATGGTTGCAATACGGCGATTGCCAGTGAGCACTTGTTAACGTTTCGTTCAGGTGCGGCTGGATTTTATGACCTGACAGGTTTAAGTGGCACGGGAAATTTTGGTGGTTTCCGTTCCAGTTGCACGTCAAATCTGGTCGCAGCGGGCGGGCTGTTGAACGCCCCGGACTACACGCGTACCTGCTCTTGCAGCTATCAGAACCAAACTTCGTTGGCGCTGGTCCACATGCCTGGCCTGGAGACTTGGACCAATAGTGTTTACGGAATCGAGGATCGAGTTCGACGAATTGGCATCAACTTCGGGGCGCCCGGTGATCGCCTGAGCGATGCAGGTACAATGTGGCTGGACTATCCGAGCGTCGGTGGCGAATCGCCCCAGGTCATGGTGAAACTGAGTGGAGATGGGGCGTCTTATTTTCGCCGCCATGTGTCGGCCATTGATACGGATGATCACCCGTGGGTGGCCTCGTCGGGAGTGGAAAACGTCAGAACAGTGTCTCTCCGTGTAGCGAATCGCTTGCCTGCGGTAAGCGAACTGGTGATTCCTATCGCGGCAGATCGTGACGATGCGGAAGAGCGTTCTGACGGGTCGATGTATCTAAACAGCAGTGATTTAGAACTGAGCGAGGATGCTTCGCCGCAGTTGGTTGGGATGCGTTTCACGAAGATTCAACTCGGACCAGATGACGAGATTCAAGATGCCAGGATTCAGTTCACTACAAAAGAAGTAGGTGAGGATCCGGTGCGACTGCTGATCCAGGCTGTGGCGGCGGATGATGCCGTCAGCTTTAACGCCAGGACCTATGACATTTCGTCACGCTCTAAAACGACCGCCACCGTGGCATGGTCTCCTGGTCCCTGGGGAAAGGTTGACAGCAGAGGTGCCGATCAGCGGACACCTAATCTGAAAGAACTTGTTAACGAGGTCATTCATCGTCCAGGTTGGAAGCGCGGAAACGCGATTGCTTTTGTTATTTCCGGAAAAGGGAAACGTACGGCAGTGTCCCGCGAGAACAATGCCGCACAAGCCTCCCAATTGAAGATCAAACTTGGCGATAGTTCTTCTCAAAACAACTCCGTCGTCGCCAAGTCTGCCAGCGCCCACTATACCGTCCGCCTTTACTTTGCCGAACCAACCGATGTTGCTCAGGGCGAACGAGTGTTTGATGTGGCTCTACAGGGTCAAACCGTGCTGCGCAACTTCGATGTGGTCAAGCAAGCGGGGAATTCGTTGCGAACCGTTGTTCAACAATTCCCTCACATCGATGTGAAAGACGTGCTGGAAATTTCTCTGACACCGAAATCTGACGGATCGGTTGGCCCCATCTTGAATGGTGTCGAACTGGTATCCGAGTAATGTGCCTCCACCGTCCGGTCACCCCGTACGGTGCCAGTGATTTCGACGCGCACCCCGTTTAAAGTACCTGGCAAGGTCAGCGCTGATCAAGGAGTGGTTTGAAGACGTCTTGGCCGGATGCAAAACAACCGTGGTACCCTTTTGTCTTCGATTTATCGATCACGTATACTCGGCATCCGTCGGGAATTGTTATCCAGTATTTCGGACCTCGCCGATCAGGGAGTGAGCAGCAATGGGCGTCAAGATCAACCGGCTGGAGGAGTACATCGGTGCCGAGGTGGAAGGCGTTGACATCACTGCGCCCATCGATGAACAGACCTTCCGGCAGTTGCGAGATGCGTTCTATAAGCACTCGGTGCTGGTCTTTCACGATCAGGACATTACTGACGCACAGCAGGTCATTTTCAGCGAAGGTTTCGGTCCACTCGAAATGAGTTTGCCCAGTGATCCCTTTGGCGGTGGCGGACCCATTTTCAAAATTTCAAATGTCGATGCTGACGGTCAGGTCATACCAGCGGAAGACCCTCTGGCGCTGTATCAGTCTGGAAACTTGCTCTGGCACTCCGACGGCTCATTCAGAGAGGTGCCTTTACGAGCATCTTTACTTTCAGCAAAAGTCATTCCGCCAGAGGGAGGTGAAACAGAGTTTGCCAGCCTGCGCGCAGCGTATGCCGCCCTGTTGCCCGAAAAAAAGGCTCTTCTGGAGGGTCTCGTTGCCGAACACAGCATGGCCCACTCGCGTGCCCAGGTCGCTCCCGACCTGCTGAGCAAATCCTTTCAGGATGAGGTGCCTCCTGTTCGACAGCTTCTCGTCCGTACGATTCCAGCAACAGGCGAGAAGGTGCTCCTTATCGGATCGTACGCGTCCCAAGTTATCGGTTGGCCGTTCGGGAAGGGGAGGGACCTGTTGCAGGAACTGTTGCAATGGTCCACACAACCACAATTCGTCTACCGTCATCAATGGCGAGTGAATGATCTGGTCATGTGGGACAACCGACTTTGCCTTCACCGGGGCCGACCCTGGGATGTCGGAAATGATAAACGCATTATGCACCGCACCACCCTTGCCGGCGAGGGATCTACCGTTGAACAGGATTAAAATGCAACTTGGGTCAAGGTCTTCGCTCCGTTATGCAAAGATCAGGAGGTGTTGCGATCAGCGGTCCTTTTCAATGGCGTCGATGCGTGTCGTCCCACCGGCCCGTTCACAGGATTTCTGAAATCAGTTAGATTGCGTGTCGTTTACTACGCCCTGCAATTGTGGTTTCTGGAGTTGCTGATGGACTTACATCTCACTGACAAGATTGCCTTGATTTCAGGAGGCAGTCGAGGGATTGGACGAGCAACCGCTTTGCGATTTGCCGAGGAGGGTTGCAAGGTGGGTATCTGCGCTCGTGGACAGGAAGGGTTGGATCAGGCCGTCGGAGTTCTGCTTGGCTATGATGTCGAAGCATTCGGCCTAGTTGTTGATGTATTGCAGCCTGGCGAGATCGAGCGGTTTGTGAACACCGCTGCCAAAGCTTTGGGAGGAGTCGACATTCTTGTCAATAATGTTGGTGGTTCGGTTGGATCTCGTGAGTTTATGGACTCCAGCGATACGGACTGGCAGCAGACCTTTGACCTGAACCTCTTTCACGCAGTACGAGCGACTCGTGCTGCCGCCGTTCATATGCAACAACGTGGGGGGGGTAGTGTTGTCAATATTTCTTCGATCTCCGGCTGGAAACCGTCGAATCAAAACGCGCAATATGGTGCCGCCAAGGCGGCTGAAATGTTTCTCGCCGGCGCGCTCGCATGGGAATTGGCACAACACCCGGTTCGAGTGAACACCGTCTGTCCGGGATCAGTCTATTTCGAGGATGGAGCCTGGGACAGGTTCAGCAAAGAAAATCCGGAACAATATGAAATATTTCGCACCCGCGAATTTCCGGCGGAGAGGCTTGGCACGGATTTTGAAGTTGCCGATGTCGTTGTGTTTCTCTCATCCGACCGAGCCCAGTGGGTCAACGGCGCTTCGATTCCCGTGGACGGCTCACAGGGCAGACCGAATGCATTTTGATTTAACCGATCCTGCGGGGCGCTGCCCAGTGATTGTCTTGATAGGTTCTGCCCAGGAATGTATCGGCCTCCGTGTCATTAATGAAGGTCTCTTGTTGTGGGTCGAAATTCAAGGCGCGGCCCAGTCGAATGGAAAGATTGCCCAGATGACAGAGGGATGTCGTGAGATGGGCGATTTCCGCGTCAGCATTCGGTAGTCGATCTGTGCGAATTGCGTTTAGAAAATCGGCGACGTGGGCAGCAGTATCCTGCGGCACGAGCGGGACATCCAGGGCGTGCTGCTTATTGCGGTCCAGTCGCACTTGAAGTTTGCCGCGCCGGCTCATAAACATTTGCCCTTGCGTGCCATAAAACTCGACTCCACTGTCACATTGGTGGGGATAGTTTGTGGACCACAAGCGTTCTTCGTAAATCAGTAGCCGTTTCTTACCGGAGTTGTTGGTGGCAGCATATTCAAAATTGACCTGCTGGGTATCAGGAAATTCCGCCTCGTCGTCGTAGAAATAGCGCCCACCAGCGGCCGCCACAAACGTCGGATGTGATTCGACGCCCAGGCCCCAGCGAGCGTAGTCGATATCGTGGATGCCATCGTTACCGATTTCTCCCGTGCCGAAATGTTGCAACCAGTTCCATTTTGAAAACAGCGTGTCGTGGTAGGGTACCGGTGGTACTGGTCCCAGCCACATGTCGTAATCCAACTCTGGAGGAGGTTCCAGCAACAAGGCAGGTCCTCTGCCAGCGCGGCGCTGGATGTTCCATGCCTTGGAAACCAGGACCTCGCCGATCAGGCCGGCACGCAACAGACGCACTCCTTCGGCGATGGTGCTGGTGCTCCGCACCTGGGTTCCGTGCTGCACCACGCAATGGTTTCGTCGAGCCGCTTCGACCAGCAACCGCCCTTCGCGGATGTTGTGAGAACATGGTTTTTCTACGTAGACATGTTTGCCCGCCTCGCAAGCCAGGATGGTCGCCGGGGCGTGCCAGTGCACGGGTGTGGCAACGATGACGGCATCGATTGACCGGTCGTCCAGTATCCTGCGAAAATCGCCAGTCGCCAACGCTGTACTGCCAAACTGTTGGGCTGCTGCTGCCAGGCGGTGTTGGTGGGGATCTGCCACGTAAGCGATTTCTGCGTCATCGCGAACGGAGAATAGATTCGCGTCGAAGCGGCCACGGCCTCCACAGCCGATCAGACCGATACGCATACGCTCATTTGCTCCTGCTGCTCGCGCCTGGGATTTCCAGGTCATTGCTGCGGCCGCCGTGGTACCCAGGAAGGTTCGTCGATTGTTTGTCATCATCATTCCTCTGTTGCAGGGTGTTGCTTGGTGGTCGTCCAGATGGTCAGTCCGTTTAAAGGGCGGTCATGTCGGTTCACGACGATCCAACTGACTCCATAAGCCAGGGCAAAGAGCAGAGTGTTCGCGAGCGTACCTACCCAGAGTTTGTCGGGCATTTGCACGTTCCAGAATGGAAAGAAACGGTCGGCAACAGCCGAATCGACCCAGAGCCACCCGCCAATACTGAAGGCCGTCACAATCGTCGCCATCAGGGCGGCTCGACCATCGACACGCAACGTCAGAAATCCCAGCAGAAATAACCCCAGTAACCCGCCACTGAAAATCGACAGTAACGTTCGTTGTAAATCGTCGAGTGTTTCGGATGACCGCGTGTAATGGATTGCACAAGCCGTACTGATCATCGCAATACTAAAAAGTAAACTGATCATCTTGCCTACGAAGGCGTAATGCCGAGAATCCCGCTGCTTGCCCCACAGGCGTTTGTAGAAGTCGATCGTCACCGTGGCGGCAACCGCATTGATACTCGAATCCAGCGTCGACATGGCGGATGCAAAGAGTCCCGTCAACATGAAACCAGCCAGGCCAGCAGGCACTTGTGTGAGGATAAAGCGAGGAAAGACTTCATCTGCGGTCAGTCCTTCGAGTCCGGTGTCAGGTACCACCTTCACGAAAACGTAAAGGCATGTGCCGACAAACAGAAAGCAAGTCCAGGTAGGGATCGCCAGCAAGCATCCGAATGCGGCTGCGCGAGTTGCTGCCTTATCACTTTTGGCCGCTGCATACCGCTGCACGTTCGTCTGGTCGGTTCCCAAAAGCTGCATGAAAAGGACGAATTCAGCCAGCAGGTAGGCCCACACCGTTTTGCCACTGAGGGTCAGTTCCGTACTTCCCAGGTTGAATTTGTCGTCTTCCACTGCCACCTGTAAAAGCTGTCCGAAACCACCTGGTAATTGCATGACGATGATTGGAAAACAGATGAATCCTCCCACGATTAATGCGATGCCCTGGAATACGTCAGTCCAAATGACGGCCTGAAGGCCCCCGACAATCGTATAGATTGAGACGATGGTGCCCGCGATGCAAATGATCCACGGCAGAGAGTCAGCCTCAAGTTGCAGCATGGACTGGATTGCGAGCGAAACGGCATACAGCACGATTCCGGTACGAAAGAATTGAAACAACACGAAGCTCGCGGCAGCGTACAGCCTCGCCCACAAGCCAAATCGCCTTTCTAAATATTCATAGGCCGAACTGACACGTGATCGGCGATAAAAAGGGATGAACAGAAAGATGGCAATAACGATGGCAGGAATGTAAGTGAAATGTGCCAGACAATTTCGCCAATTCGATGCGCCAAACGCAAAGGCCGGCAATGCAAGGAAAGTCATGGAGCTGACGATCGTGGCCATCATTGAAAAGCCGACGGCCCAGCCGGGCATCGAGCGGCCTGCCAGAAAATACCCTTCATCGGTCTGACTTCGGCGTGCGCAGAGCAACCCGATTACAATCAATAATAAGAAACCCAAACCAACCACGATTTGATCGGTTGGTCGAATGGGGAGTGCAGACATCCGTTTCCTCATGTAGGAGATTGCCTACAGTATACCGATCCACTATCCGAAATTCATCAGGTTGGAGCATGAATTTCAGCGAGAAGAGTTTGGGTTTTCAACGCAATTGAACGAGCTTGTTGGGTAGTGAGGTGCCGGGCCAGTTCAACGATGTGGGGATGTGGGGTAACGACTTCGGCAGGAACCGGTCGCTGGAGTTGACGGGACAGTAGGATTCTTCGGTTGAAGTACCGGCCATTTCGCTTAAAATGATTGGTATCTTCACCGGAATGACCGATGCGACTCAGAGATGTGATCACAGGACGCCGACAAATTGGCGCTGACGCAGTCAGCGGGCGAGATCGTTTTCTGCATCCTCTCAATGTTTCATCACGGTTTGTGCATGCCATCACGTGGACCCTGATGGGTCTGAGTGCCCAGTTCGCTGTCGCAGAACAGGACTCAATCGGGGTGATTCGAGGTCATCTGGAACGGTTTTGTTTCGAGTGTCACAGTGAAGATCACTCGGAAGCGGGAGTCAACCTCCAGCGTTTAGCAACGGAGACTTCCTTTGCGCCGCATTTCAGAATCTGGCAAAGAGTAACGGACCAGCTGCACCAGGGACGGATGCCTCCTCAGGAGGGGATGCAACCCGACGATCTGCAGCGGCAACAATTACTTGCCGGTGTCCGTACCGGATTGCGCCAGGCAGTGGATCAGTATGCGGGTGATCCTGGCAGAGTGGTCATTCGCCGGCTTACAAGTGCAGAGTACGTGTACACTGTTCGCGACCTGACCGGGTTGGATCTTATGCTCGACCAGGGTTTCGGCAGCGATGCTGTGGGGGGGGCGGGTTTTACCAATACGGGAATTGTGCAATTCATTCAGGATTCGACCTTGGAACGTTATCTCGAAGCGGCCCGACAAATTTCGGATCGGGCTGTTCTGGGGGCCGGCCCGTTGACCTTCTACCAAGACCCCGGCCAGATTGGATTTGAACTATCCGCAGTCCATCGGATTCAGAAAATCTACCGGCTTCACGGATTTCGGACCGCGGCTGGAGAATTTGGTGAGGCATTTGGGCTGGAAAAATTCCCCCGGTCTTTTTTTGTAGCTTGGCGCTACAAGCACCGCGAGAAAATCGGCTGTCCCGACAGCTCACTTTCTTCGTTGGCGGAAGACGAAGAAATCGAGCCTCGATTCGCCGAGTATATCTACCAGTTGATGGGGCGGGACGATTTATTGTTTCCGACTTCAGAGATTGTCGATTCCTGGCGGCAGTTGCCGGTTCCAGAGGGCCCGGATGAGAAACTGTTGCTTGATGTTCGTCAGCAATGTGACGAGATCACAAAACAGGTACACACCTGGCAGTCTCGGTTTGCGGAGAATGCGGATGACCCGGAGCAATCGCCCGTTTTAAGAGAAGACCTCTTTCATGCGACAAAAACTTATGCGTTTGAAATGGATCTGACATGGCCGGAGGAGAGTACGACGTTAGAGATTGTCGTAACGATCGAACCGGCGATGCGAAACACGAATCCGGACAGTGTCGTCATTTGGAGAAACCCTGAAATCCAATTTCTGTTGAATAAGCAGGCAACGCAGGATCCCCAGCCTCTGCGGAAGCAGGTCACGTTACCGGTTGAAGAGGATCTGAAATTTGGATTACACCCACGGGGTGGAAAAATAGGACCGGATGACTTCGTCACGATCGGGGCGCAGTCTCTGACACTGGAATTGCCGATTCCGACCGGGGTGAACTCGGCTCGTTTGCAGATCACGCCAGAAATCGATACCACCTTTGGCGAAGATTGTATCGTACGTTCTAAGGTTGAGCTGAAAGCACCTCCGGGGGTTCCTCCGGTTTCGGGACTGTTGGCAAATGATACCAGCGCGGAGTTCAAGTCCTGGAAATCGGGTGTATTTCAGTTTGCCCGACTTTTACCCCCCAGGTCTCACGGCGAGCCGGCACCATCCGACCGCGACCCGATTCCTCCCTTGATCGACTCCAAATACAACAACCCGGAACGGAATAACTTCCATTCGAGAATCAAGTACTACCGCGACGACAAATTTCTTGTCAACAATATTCTTGACGGCGCTGTTCGCGAACGTCTCGACCAAGCGTGGGACGATGTGCTCGGATCGTTCGAGTTCCATGACTGGTGGTTGAGGTTCATTGCGCAGAAATTTGGGAACGAACTGGGTGACCGAACGATGGCCAACCTGGACGCGGCATGGATCGACGACCTACCCTCTGAAGCACGTCTCCACGTGCAGAAGTTACATCGCGAATTTCACTCGATTCATGCATCGTTTGAAGCGGCTCAGGATGGGCATGTTGAAGATGTGGTTCAGCTGGCTGCCCGTGCGTGGCGCCGACCGTTACTGGCATCGGAAGCAGAGCGCCTGCGGTCCTACTATCGAACGTTACGCACGGACTTGAAACTGGAACATCGTGTGGCGGTGGGGGCCCTGATCTCCCGTGTATTTGTCTCCCCAGAATTTCTCTATCGTGCAGAACACGTAACAGAAGAAAACCAAACCACAGCGCTGTCTGATTTTGAACTGGCTAGCCGGCTGAGTTATTTTTTGTGGTCCTCGCTGCCCGACGAAGAACTGAGGCGTGCGGCTGAAGAGGGCGAACTGAGTAACCCGCAGCAATTGGTTCAGCAGGCCCAGCGGATGCTCAAGGATCCCAAGGCGGAGCGGTTTGCCACCGAGTTTTTCGGCCAATGGTTTGGATTTTACCGTTTTGACCAGCACCGTGGGGTCGACCCGGAAAGGTTTCCGGAATTTGTGGACAGTCTTAAACGGTCCATGTATCAGGAAGCGATTGCATTTTTCGACCATGTTGTGCGTAATAATCGTCCGGCAAATGAAATTTTATTTGCCAATTATTCATTTCTCAACCGGCAACTGGCGGAGCACTACGGGGTCGACGTTGACCTTACGGATGAGCGGGTTCTGCAGAAAGTCGACGATGTCGGTCGCTTTCATCGTGGTGGGCTGCTGAGATTGGGTGCTGTACTGACGTTGACGTCGGCACCGCGACGAACCAGTCCTGTCAAACGGGGTGATTGGGTGCTCCGGCGTACGTTGGGAACGGCAGTTCCTCCACCGCCGGCGGATGCAGGTTCGATACCTGCTGATGATGTGTTGGCTGACGGCCTTTCCGTTCCGCAGCGACTGGAAGCCCATCGTCGTGACGTCGCCTGTGTCAATTGTCACTCGCGATTTGATGCCCTGGGGTTTGCACTGGAGGGTTTTGATCCGCTCGGTCGTTGGCGAGACCAGTACCGAGATGGTAACCCGATTGACACTTCCGGAGAATTGAGGGACGGCACCCGGATTTCCGGAGAGGATGGCCTGCACGAATATCTTGCCAGCCAGCAAGACCGGTTTCACAGGACTTTGTGCACCAAGCTTTTAGGTTACGCGCTGGGTCGCCAAGAATCCGTCGGGGACCTGCCGTTGGTCGAACAAATGCAAGAGCACCTCGCCCGGGGCGGGGGGTTATCAGAATTGGTCGAATGCCTCGTTGGCAGTCGCCAGTTCCGGTACCATGGGGTCATGACGGAACAGCCGTAATAGTCATGTGTTAAAGAGTCGGGATGGTTGCTGGCAAGCCACTACAACTTGGAACACAAACTGGTCGAGAGGTTGCTGGAACTGAATTGATTTGTCGATTCTGTAGTGCCAATTGACGGTCCAAAGACCTGCCCCAACTGTTAGAATATGGTAACAATGATTGCGGTCGCCCGGTTTTTAATTAATGTGGAGCCATGACAATGAGCGAACGCTTCCACTGGTCGACAGGGATTTCGCGACGTGGGTTTCTGCGCGGAGCCAGCCTTAGCCTGGCCTTGCCGTGGTTGCCGTCGCTATCGGTTCGGGCAGCATCTGGCAAGCGCATCGAGGTTTCGGATTCCAAGCCTCCGCAGAGATTTGCCTGCGTCTATTTTTCCAACGGTGTGGAACCGGTCCACTGGTGGGCGAAGGGCCGTGGAGCGGAAATGAAAGTCGGACCGGGGCTCGAACCGCTCCAGCCGCACAGTGAGGACATTGTTGTGGTGGACGGCTTGTATAACGCGCAAGCGGCTGCCAACCCGAGCGGTCACCTGGGCCGGATGCCCAATCTGTTGTCAGGAGCATGGGTCAGTCTTGACCAAAATGACCTGCGCGTGGGCCGCACGATGGACCAGCTGCTTGCCCAGAAAATCGGACATCAAACCGTGATTCCCAGTTTGGTATTGGGAGTTGAGCCGACCGAACTCCGTTTGGAAGACGGGGTCTCGATGATTTACGGATCTTGCATTTCGTGGGCGAAAGCGACGAGGCCGGCGACCAAAGAAATCTATCCTTCGCGCACCTTCGATTTAATCGTTGGTAACGGACGCGAGCGGAAACTGGACCGCAGCATTCTTGATCAGGTGCTATTCGATGCAAAGTCCTTGAGAACGCAACTTTCGTCAACAGACCGTGTCAAGCTGGACGAATATCTGGAGTCGATCCGTGACATTGAAAACCGGATTGACCGGGCTGCCGTAGACCAGCGATTGGAAGGCTGGAAACCGACCCTCACCAAACCGGACATGCTGCGTCCGCAAGACAAACTGCCCCAGGATGTACACGAGCACATGCGTCTGATGTTGGACCTGATCGTCCTGGCGTTTCAGATGGATCGGACACGAATTGCAACCTGCATGCTTAACAACGATCTGTCACAGATGAATTTCGGTTTTCTCGAAGGAGTGCAGGGCAGTTTGCACCTGGACCTGACACACAATGGCCATGACCCGGTGCTCGAGGCAATGTACCTAAAAACCAATCAATTCCATGTCGCACAGTTCGCATATTTTCTGCAGCGGTTGAAAGAGATTGATGAGGGCGGGCAATCGTTGTTAGACAGTTCACTGTTGTTACTCTGCTCGAATCTATTTGATGGCGATAAGCACCAGGCGGACCAGATGCCTATGGTACTTGCGGGCCGGGGTGGCGGGACGCTTGAAACGGGTCGTGTGCTGAACTACCTGGACAAGGGGGACGAAAATCGTCGCGCGTGTAGTCTTTATCTTTCTCTCATGGATCGCATGGGAGTCCAGATACCCCGCTTTGGCGACGCCGATCAGCGGCTTGCTAATCTCTGATGGTCGCGACTCTTCTGATTTTGCAGCCTCAAACCACCGTGCGATTCAAGTGGTCAGAACGGGGCAGCTCGCCTTCGGTGCCTACCGGGCTGAGTCAGCTGTTTCTTGAAAAGAGATCAGCGCTGTAATCGTCAAGAAGATCCTGGATCCGTTGGTTTTAAAATATGGTCAAGCCACTCCCTGCCCCTCTGTAACGCCAGGGTGTCATCACCCTGCGGCGTGTATAACAACCCCTCAACTTCTCGCAGCTGATAAACGGCTTTTGCCTGAGAAAGGTTCTTGTCGGCCAGATGTCCGGCAATCGAAGTGTGAAAATAAACCGCTCGTGGTGCTATCGCAGCCAGGAGTTGTTCGATGCGCAAAGGAGTTGCCAGCGTGCCGACGGAAGTAAGAGTTTCAGAGGCGATGGTGGCGACCAGACGCTGATCCAGGGCCCCTGTCAACAAGGCCAGTTGGCCAGCCGGCCCCTGTCCCGCACAGGCGATACGATTCCTGTCAACTGAGCGCATGGCTTCGAGAAGATCGACGGCCCGCAGATTGGTCCACACGGTTTGAGCGAGGTCCATGGTTGGTGCGATTGGAGGAACGATGCATACGTATCCCCGGGTTGCGAAATCTTCGGCCATCTTGAAGATCTGGGTCCGCTGCGCGGTCAACTCGCTTGTCGAATCCTTTCTCCCGGTTGCCTGAATGCAGAGTACGGCGGGGAGCTTGGCTCTTGCCGGGGACCGGGAGGGAATCAGGAGATCCGCATGGACTCGTCGTTGGCTGCTGGCCCGGAAAGTAATGCTTTGTCGGGTGTAGTGCTTGGTTGCACTTTGTTCAACCAGTTGGACATCAAGTCCGACACGTTCGGAACTCGGAGGAAGTGGTCCCAATTGATGTTGCATCCGGGTCACAAGATGTGCCCGTCGGCGACCCCAATCGAATGGTGAAGTGACAGGCGTTTTGAGACCAGTGCGGTTGCGCACGAGCAGCAGTGAATCGTCCGTATCGTAAGCGGGTACCCGGTGGTTACGGGCGGAATTCGCGGGTATGTTTTCCAGCCAGTACAGACCACTGCGACCGGAGACAACCAAATCAAGGTCTCCGTCGCCATCCAGGTCCTCCGCCTTCGGGTCCAGTCCAAAACCGACTTGCTCGTCATACGAAATGCGATTGCGGTGCCAGGTTCGGGTAGTGCTGCTGAATTCGTAGCGATAAGCGACAAGGGGATCATAGGCACCCGCATCGCGACCTTCGTGTGCCATGTAGCGTTTTCCAGCAACAAGTTCCATCCGGCCATTGCCGTTCAGATCAACCCAAAGAGGTGCATGACACTGAGACCAACTGGTGTCGATGGTGTGATGGATCCATTGACGCTTTTCGTCGACTTGGACTTGCTCCAGCCAGTAGAGTCCGAAACCATGGGCGATGGACCACACGATGTCATTGTCTCCGTCGTGATCCGGATCCACGACCAGGATGGGAATGCTGGCGGCTCCCAGTTCGAATTCGGGGTTCCAGCGCCAGCGATCGGTCCGCGCATTCAGTGGAGCCTTAAGCCAACCTTCAGGACCCACGATGTCGCCACGCCCGTCGCCATCGATGTCACCGAATCCGATTCCATGCCCGGCAACTTCATTTGGCAGGTTATGCTGGGACCAGCGCGGATGGTTGCCCCTTTCGACCGACCACCAAACGGCCGATTGCGTGCCATTGGGCAGAATGTCGATCTGTCCATCACGGTCCACATCGACCAGGCGCCCCGTTTCCATGTTATCAAAATGGCCCGCGGTATGGGTTTTCCAGGCTCCGGAGCCGGAACCCGGGTTTTGGATCCACTTGATGCTGCGACTGCGCAAATTGACCGTGACCACATCCGTCCAGTCATCTTGATTCACATCCAGTGGAAGGTGTGAGTAACCGTCGAACCGCCCCCGGATGTGTTCCACTTCACGTACGAAATGCTGGTCCCAGGCGGGCGCTTCGTACCAGAGACCTCCACAGACGATATCCAGCTTGCCGTCACGGTTGACATCGATCACCGCTGCCGCGCTATATTCGGATTGTTGGTTGATGATGTGTCGACGAAAAGCAATCCCGTTGATCTCGCCTGATGCGGGTGTGAGCAGCGCGAAAGCAATCAAAAGGAATACGAATCCGGTTATCCGCGGATTTGGCCTGGTTTTTGAGATCGGTTCGGCGCTAGCCATCGCATGGCGACCGAAGTCGCGCGCCCATTGTACTGCTGCCGAAGATCGGAGATAAAGTGTTTCTGAAGACATGTTGTGTTCCTTGTTCTCAACCACCCTTCCCACAACCCCGTTATGTATTATTGTTGATCCGGTTGCCGCCGGCCAGGAACAACGTCCGGTGGACCTCGTTCAGGATAACGTGCTGTTCAGTTGCCAGTGTTACAGTCCTGTTTCCAACCGGCAACCGGGGAGACGCTCGAACATCGGCGAGACAGCTTATTGTCAATGAGCGGAAGTGCCAGAGACGGGGTGTTGAGAAATGTTACAAGAGTGAAGCGGCAGCATCGTTTCAGGTGGTCGTGGCACGTGAAAACGTTGGGGGTTGTCGATCCAGAACAGAGTAGGCAAATGCAAAATCAGTGAATGCTTTCCGAAGGCCAGGGAGATCTGCCGTATGAAAACGATTGAAGTCTTGGAATCGGGGCATGTGGACCGACGTGATTCGGCCTTTCCTACCTTGGTCCAACTCGAACCGGGTGGGGACATCATTTGTGGATACAATGTGGGTGGTGGGCCCCATGCCCTGGGTGGAACTGAATGCTCACTTTCGACTGATGGAGGACGCAGCTGGCGCCATCAGAGCGTGGTGCTGGCGCCCGGCACCGATGTCATAACAACCAATCATTTGCGTCTCAGCGGAAGTTCCGACGGTGCGATACTGGCCTATGGCCAGCGGGATCAGAGGCAGGAGACGGCAGCAGGTTCCAAGCAGGTTGCTTGTGATGCCGTTTGGTGTCGATCGACTGATGGAGGTGCCAGTTGGTCTCCCGTCGAGATCATCGACATGCAGATGCCCGGACCCTATGAAATATCCAATCCGATTGTGATCACCGACGATGGCCGCTGGCTGGCACCAGCCGCATCGTATCATGCAGGTCGGTATGGAGAACGGGTCGTACTGCACGAGTCGGGGGATCAGGGGAAAGCATGGCCCAAGATGTACACAGTGTTTCAGCACCCGCAGACAAAATTTGGTTACCTGGAACAGAAGGTCATCACCTGCGGTCCCGGGCAACTGCTGGCAGTCGCCTGGGTGCAGGATTTTGAAAACGACAACGACTTGAAGAATGTCTACAGTTTTTCTGCGGATGGTGGTCGCACCTGGAATGGACCCCACACCACGGGGATTCAAGGGCAGACCATGACACCGATTTGGCTCGGCGACGATCGTTTTCTGGTGCTGTACAATCGTCGTTTTGGTGAACAAAGTGTCCAAATGTGTCTGGTGCGAACAGCTGACAGCAGTTGGGCGCTTGATTTTGAAGGGACACTCTGGAGCGCCCGCTCAACGTTGGAGCTAACCTCCGAAATAAGTAGTCAGGAAGAGATCCGCCGCATCCAATTTGGTTATCCCATGGGTGTTCGTTTGGATCAGGAGACCGTCTTGACCGTGCACTGGTGCGTGGAAGAGGGGGTCTGCGGGATTCGCTGGACGCGGTTACGCGTGGTGTACGATTAAACCTTACTTGGGGAAGTCGGGCTGCAGATGTTTCGCTTTGTTTATCCGTCTTCGACCAGACTCCGGCCGCACCGTTTATTTTTCTGGAGGAGGACCGGACTCGGATAAAATCGGTTGGGTTGCATTGATTTGTGAGGCGAACAGGCCGGACAAACAGAAGGCCACGGCAGAAGCCATGAAAACAGCGTTCCAGCTTTCGGTCCGATCGACCAGCCAGCCTATCAGCATGGTGGCAGCCGCGGCACCAAAGTTGCCCCACATGTTGGCCCAACCCAGTACCGAGGCCGTGTAGCGACCTCCCACGTCTTGTTGAAAGGCCCAGACGGCAGGGGTTCCCATGTCGGTGGCGAAGGCAACCAGTGAAAATGCGGCGATAGCAGCCCAAGGAGACGGATTGGTCAGGCAGTACAAGTAAGCAGCCATCGCGACGAATCGTGACAGGGAAATCGGCAGCGCCCGTCCCCATCGTAACCCGATGAGCGCAACCAGGCGATCGGTCAAAAATCCTCCTGAGAACATTCCCAACCAACCGATCATCACCGGTATGGATGTCATCAGGCCGCGCATCGCGATTGGAACTTGGTGCTCTTCGTCCAGGTAGGTCGGTAGCCAGGTCACCAGGAACACCCAGCCACAATTGGTCCACCACTGCGCGATGCAATTACACCACATGCTGTAGTTTGTCAGTAGCCCCCGCCAGGGAACCATACCCACTTGACCATGGGGACTTGTGGCATCCGACGGGCGGCTGCTTTCGATCTGCTTGATCTCTTGGGGATTGCAGCGAGGGTGTGTTTGCGGACGATCGCGAACCACCAGCCAGTAGACGGCTGCCACGCTTAAACCGAGGGCCCCGTACACAAACATCACTTTCCGCCAACCCGCCCCGTAGACTTTCAGGACGGACTCCCGATGCATGGCCTCTAGGACGAGTCGATTAAGACGTTGTGACTGTTGGGCGGTCGGTTGATCCAGGGAGAAGAGCCTGCGAGCTTCACTTTCCAAGGGGAAATGTTCCGCATCGGACGCTTGAAAGAAACCGGGTTGCAGGATGACAATCTGGTTGAGTTCCTGGGATAGACGGATAATGTCATCATCGGGCGGCGCCACAACTCCCGCGGGACCTTGTTTCCCGTGTCTTTCACCTGCGGGCTCGTCTTTCCGGTTAATTCCCTCGACCGCGCTGGCATAGTGGATTGCGTTTTGGTCCACCGTGGCACGACTGTTTGAGGAGAGTTTTGAGAGAATACGTGCGGCGGGTGTTCCTTCGTCGTCGACTGTGGGAATTGCCGCGCGTTGAGTCAATTCGTAACTGAGTCGAGGCACATCCAGCAGATCCTCGGGGCGAAGTGTCGAGGGCACACTGAATGGAACAAAATGAACGATCAACCAACCCGTCAGAATAGGAGCCAGCCATCCGCCAAATCGTCCCCCAAGCGACACGATTCCGCTGGCCGCTCCGCGCGCCGAAAACAGCACCCATTTGCTGATGACATTGGCGGCCGTGGGATAGGCGCCCGCCTGGCCCAGGCCAAAACCAATACGGATCACGAGCAACGCAAAAAATCCGTAAACAATTCCCGTGCAGGCTGTAAAGAGTGACCACAGGACAATGTAAAAGGTCAACATCTTTCGCGCGCCAAAACGATCAGACAGCCATCCGGACGGTACCTGTCCCAGTGCGTAAGCATAGAAGAAGGACGACAGGATCACGCCTACCTGAAATCTCGTCAGCAGCAACTCCTCTTGAATGAACCGAACTGCCATCGAAATGCAGAAACGGTCCAAGTACAACAACACGGCCATGAGTGTCGTGGCGGCAACCACAAGGTGGCGGACCTTGGTTGGTGTTTGTTTCTTGTTCATCAGGGTGATGTAATCTCAGCTTGAAATTTGTTGTTGGAGGGATTGTAAATCATTCGATTGCATCTGCTAAGCAGGGTGTTCGTCCTTTGTACCGTGGTTTCGTAGCGCATGCTTTAATTTACGGAAGGCGCTGGTCCCGCCAGTAGTAATTCAAGTGACTGGCAGTTAAACTTCAGGGGCTTCAACTCAATAATTTATTCTTCGAGGGGCCCGAACCACCGAATTACTGGAACCATCCGAAAGAAAAATCATGCCAGCACGTACGATCCGATCAGACAGACGGGGATTGACCCTTTGTTGTGGTGTTGCGTTGTTACTTGTGGTCAATGCGGGAACACAGGTTCTGGCCCATTCTCCGGCCGAGGCCATGGCCGAAGCAGCCAACGCATTTCTGGCAGGGCTCGACGACCAGCAGCAGGCAATTGCCAGATTTTCCTTTGATGATGGAGAACGTATCAACTGGCATTTCATTCCTAAGGAACGGGTCGGATTACCACTGAAACAGATGAGGACGGATCAACAACAACTTGCCTATGCGTTGTTGCAAAGTGCTCACAGTCATGTCGGTTTTAAGAAGTCGCTGCAGATTATGACCTTGGAACAAATCTTGCACGAAATGGAGAATCAAAGTCCGCGTCGTGATCCGTCCTTGTACCACGTTTCCATTTTCGGAGAACCCAGTACTACGAAAACATGGGGTTGGAGGATTGAAGGGCATCATCTGTCGGTTAACTTTACTTTGGTGGATGGAAAAAAGGTGTCTTCCACGCCATCATTCTTCGGGACCAATCCGGCGGAAGTGATGGAAGGTCCCCGTAAAGGTTTGCGGGTCCTGGCTGCCGAAGAAGATCTGGCCCGGCAATTAGCTTTGTCGCTGAATAAAGAACAAACCCAGGTGGCGATCATCTCGGATGTGGCACCGGACGATGTCATTAACGGGCCCGGGCGCGAAGCCGAGCCATTGGAACCGGTGGGATTGAGCGCTTCGAAAATGGGGAAGCGGCAAGCAAAAATTCTCAAGCGACTCGTGCGGGAGTACGTGATTCGGTTGCGTCGGGAACTTGCGAGAGAATCGCTAAAGAAGATTGAAAACGAAGGTTATGACCAACTTCATTTTGTATGGGCGGGAGGACTCCAACGCGGAGACAAACACTATTATCGTGTGCAAGGTCCGACCTTCATCTTGGAATATGACAACACACAGAATGATGGCAACCATGCGCATTCTGTCTGGCGGGAGTTCGACGGGGATTTCGGCGCAGATCTATTGAAGCAGCATTACGACGCTGCACACTAGTCGAGAATTATTTTCAGCCCGCGAGTTTTCCAATGAGTAGCGACACGCTCAAACAGATTCGTCAAATTTTGCAAGCTGCGGAAATCGAATTTAAAGAGGTGGAACATGCACCCACCCATACGTCGGAAGAGTCCGCACAGGCCCGCGGAGAACCACTGGGGGTAGGTGCCAAGGCACTTGTTTTGCGGACGAATGAGACATTCCGTCTGTTTGTTCTGCCTGCCGATCGAAAACTGGACTGGGCAGCCGTCAAACGGAAGTTTGAAGTCAAAAAAGTCCGGTTTGCAACCCCTGAAGAACTTCTGGACTTGACCGGGTTGGTTCCCGGTTCCGTGCCACCATTCGGAGCACCCATCTTGCCGATCGAATTGTTTGCGGACGAGTCTTTGGGAATGCAGTATGGCAGGATCGCGTTCAACGCCGGTTCGCTGACACATTCGATCATCATGCAGGCTGCAGATTGGGAGTCCGTTTCAAAGCCGCAGAGATTCTCTTTCACCAAAGATTAGCGGATCTTGGAAGGTTGTTGCTGGTTCGTCTGCCGAGAGGCATCTCGCGCAGGGTAGCGGTCTTTTGGGCGGGGTGGACTGCGCCACGTGAGGGATGGTGTGGTTTTTCGTGTGGACGTCTTGGTGGTGAGGAAAGTTCAGCGGTCCGTCAAGACGCCCCTACCCGTAAACGATGTGTCAGGATACGGCCCTGGCCCTCTTCCACCGCCCAATGGGTGGCCAGGATCTCTCCGTTTTCTAAAGGCAATAACGAAGCTTGACCAAATTTCAGATTTTGTCCCATCGAGGAGTAAGCTGCCGCTTTCATCGCCGGGGCATTACCCCAGATTTTGTTCTCCTCGATGGTTTGCCAATGGTCTCCTGCAAAATCGACCAACCGTACGAATAACCCGACGTCCTCTCCTTCACGGTGGCAATGAATGGTCAGCAGCAGGTCATCCTTACAGTACATCAGGTTGGATGCTTGGCCCGCAACGCCCGTGTCGATCGGGTCCGACCAGGTGGCGCCAGCATCATGGGAAACGGTGACGTGATTGGTGTGGTTTCTGTTGTTAATGTGATCGTGCATCCAGACCAGCGCCACCACCCGGTCGTCCTGCATTTCACACAACCGTGGCTCCGAGGGGGCGCACTGTCCCTTGGGGTCTTCGAAGAACCGAGTGTGGTCATCCCAGGTCTCACCGCCATCTTCGCTCTTGAGCAACGCACCTACCGAACCGGTGGGGTTGCTGCCGTCCCAGCGGGGAAATAAAGAGCCACATCCCAAGATGGTTCCCCGGCGCAGTTGGATCGCGGGGCCGGATTGTTCGATTAGTTCCGGGTAGGATCTCGACACGATTCGTGGATCGGACCAGGAGCGACCCTCGTCGTGGGAGAAGGAAATCAGGTTGTCACCCTCACGCAACCCATCCGTGTCCGGATTGACAATGATTTGGTCGGGGTCATCACGATGAAAACGATATCCCATGGCGATCAGTCTGCCGTCGTTCAGCAAGGTCGGCTTCAAGTAGTCCGAATGATGACGGTGCTCTGCATCCCGTGTGTGCAGCGGCCCTTCGAATTGCCAGGTGCGGCCCTGGTCCCGCGAGCGGGAGACTGACGTTGTGCAATTCGCCGCCTCGAATGCCTCGCCCACTATGAACAAGGCGAGTAAATCGTTCGAGGGCAGTTTCACCAGGCCAGGAAAGTAAGCGTGGCGGGACCGATTATGAGGCGCTGGATTTTCATAAAGGATGTGTCGGTCGATGACTTCAATGTCGGCCACGGTTGCCTTTCTGTGAAAGCGAAACGGTGTAATCAGCCGACGGATTTCCCCAGGGCAGGGCCTAGTTGGGGCTACGTGAACCACACGACGAGCGGGCAACCCATGGTTATGGTTTTAAGTTGAATTGGCAATCGTGTCGAGAGTCTGACCGCTTAAAAAGTGATGGCCACTGATCGCATCAGATTCGGTATCATTGGGTTAGCGGTATCGTCCGAGGGGATTTACCGCGGTGGATTCTAAAGCTATTGGATCGGGTCTGCAGTACACTATTTGCACACCGTCTTTGGATTCCTTCTTGGTGTGAAATTCCTGCTCTTTCCATGCCTTCCATCAAATCGTCGTCATCTGTTCGTAAGTCATACTGCTTCCGATTTTTACGCTGTTGCTTGCGCGCTCGTCTTAATGGAAAGCGATCCGGCTTTGATGAAACAGATTCCTACAACCGGCTGTCCCATTGGACTCTACGAAGTCGTCCGGTACTGTGCGCTACCAAACCCAAGGATTGGATAGAAAATGAATCCAAGGAACATGAGTCCCAGCCCGAAACCGACACCCTTCCCAAAGTTTTTTGCAACGTCAATCGACACAATAATGCCAACGACGATATTGACAAGTGGAATTAGCAATAGAATGAACCACCAGATTGGCCTTCCGGCGATGTCCACTAACAGGATGACATTGTAAATGGGAATGATGGCTCCCCAGCCGGGCTTGCCAGCCTTGGCGAAGGTTTTCCAGAAAGCTGCGATCATCAAGATGGTGACCGCCAGTTGGATGATCAATACGAACATCCCTACTCCCCCGTTACCGTTTTGTGCGAACATGACAGAGTGGTCGAGTTTGTTCATGGTCTGTTCTCCTTCTGCTGTGATTGGAGGCACATGGATTCAGCCGGCTAACCTAGCGAGAGTTGTGTATCCTAAAGCGAGTTTTAAAACAACAGCAATAGGCCGGGAACTACGGCTCAGGTCGCACCCGATTGCGTCCGAGCCGTTTTATTGGTTGGCTTGTTTACACGCAAAAGATAAAAGAGCATAAACACTGCAATTCAAGCGCCAGAGCATATACCGCGATTATCGCGAAACAGGATAACAAAACTTAAATCGTTAGACGCGGTTACTATAAGAAATTCAGTCGTTTGCTTAAGTATTGTGTCGCCAGTGATATTAATGAATTGGTATTAGGTGACAAACTATTATCATTACTTCAGGGGCCGGGAAACAACGGTCTTCTGTTTCCGGATGTTTCCCGGCATCTACGGGTTTCTGTCCGGACCGTGGCTACTTCAACTTTACTTTTGCCAGGTAGATACTCGCTTTGCCCTGGTGACTGGAGTAGTAACTGACGTAAAGCAGGTTGTTGTGCCAGACCAACCCGGGATAACTGCAGTCACCTCCGCTGGGAAGTTTCAGAATTCTGCGCATCTGCGGGACGTCTACATTGATCGAAGTCAGTGACAGGTTGGCGCCAGCGTCATGCATGCGACCACCACCGATCCAGCCGTACGGTGTTTCGATCAGGTTGGGGCCACCGAAGGCTTTGAATTCGTCACCCAGGTCATACCATTTCCACGATTTCAGGTCGCCCGAACTTTTGCCCAGCAGGGCACTGATGTCGTTGCGGCGACTGAGGGCGAACGCGTTACCTGTGGAATCGAATCGAATGGCCGTTTCACTGGATTGGCCACCCATGTTGATCACGTTCGATACGTGCCTGCTCCAGTCGCTACCGTTGTCACTTTTCAAAAAGTGCACGACATAGGTTCGATCTTTGTTGGGAAGCCTCTCGTAGGCAAAACCCCAGCAGGTGTCACCACGCCACTTGGTCGTCCACAGCCACCAGGGGGGATCCAGAATCTTTTGCGGAGTGACATTTTTCCAGTCGTCGGGACCGACTCCACCGGAAAAGGCTGCAAACGTCCCGCCAGCACCGTCTTGATAGAGCATTCCCACAAGCATCAACCGATCGTCGGGTGTCACGGAGAAGTGGACTTCCCGCGTGTCCCATCCCACCAGGTCATGTAGCAGGGGCGATGTCGAGTCGAGCAGGGCAGCAGTTTGCCAGGATTCAGCGTTGGAAGACATGAGGATCCGAACCCGACCGACGTCCCCCGAACCGGCATGCACCGCACCTTCACGAAATGCCAGAAAGAAATGGTCGTGCCAGTAGATCATATCGGTGAAGGCGTTGTGGTCGGATGCGTCCCAGATCTTCTTGACTTCAACAAGTTCAGCCGTTTTGCACGTGGGAGATTCGGTCGACTCAGAGGTGGTCCTGGGAGGCAAGCTGGAGACCGGCGCCTCTCCGGCAATCATGGAACCTGTTTCGGCAGGCAACAGGGCGAATGACAGGGCGCAAAATTGAATTATTTTTAAGTATTTCATCAAGTTCCCTTGGCGATTTTTCCCGTGGCATCCAGGCAAGTGACCGGGTTCCATTGTACGGAAGTACAACCAGTAAGCTAGGCTTTTCTAGTGAGCTAGATTTGTTGTGAAGATTTTTTTGACGTGTTAATTACGTCCTTGTTTGATAGAGAAGGAGTGATTGGTGAAACGTGACGCACACCACCGGAAGAGCATCATCCGATGGGAAACTACAGTACAAGAAAATCATGACCTGGTTCAGACGGAAAAAGATCCAAACACCTGGGGAGGTGAGATACTTAAAACAAGGGTCAACTTGCCGAAGAGAAAGAGGATGGAAACTATTGCGACAGCATCACGAGAGAATTAAAATTTCCAACAGAAGCGGGTCATCTGGAACAGGAATTGACGTGATGCAGAATTGGCTGACATGTACGCGGCTGCCACCCCGGAGAAGAGCCCATCTGGCGGTCTGCAGTGAAACCGTATCCACAGTGGACATCCGGGCACTTGGGTGTTTCCGTCAAGTGTGTTTTGCATGCCTGTCGACTCTCCGGCACTTGCAGATGTCAATCGACAACGGTCATGTCCATTTTGCGGCACACCTAACGAGTAACATTTATGGTTGATGATGGCACTGCAGCCCGATCGGAGACCGAGCGGGCTACGACAGGGGATAGTGGATCGATGAATCCACGCCGGAACAAACTTTTAGCCAAGTTGTTCCTGGTGTTTGTGATGCCCGTGATGTTTTTCGTGGCAGTCGAGGGAGTGCTGCGGATTGTTCCCTTGGATTTTGAGACCGAGCCGGCGGTCAAGATTGAAGGAAGTACGGCGAGTTTTACTGAAGAGATGATTGATAACGAGAGGTGCTATGTTGCCTTTAACGAGTCCTTTCGGCCTCCGCAAATTAAAATACCCCGCGATAAGCAGCAGGGAGCTTTTCGGATTGTTAGTATCGGCGGGTCCGCGAGCAACGGGCTGCCACATGCCGTAGGCAATTCCTATCTTGACTACCTGCAGGATCTTTTTGTTCAGAATCTGCCCGATCAAAACGTTGAAGTTTACAACTTCGGGGGATCGGGTTTTGCCTCCTATCGTCTGAGAACGTTTATCGGCCAACTCGAACAGTTGCAACCCGACCTGGTGATCATTTACAGCGGAAATAATGAATTTGTTGAAGCTCGCAGGTACGCGACGCGCTCGGGGATGACATGGAGAATGCGGCAATTCATTGTGAAGACCAGAATTGGTCAACTGTTGTCTCGTTCCATTTTGCAAACGAAACAAATTGTGCTTAACAATACGGTCGAAATTGCCGTTTACGACGATACGATTCAAAAGAAAGCGTCTAACCTGAGAGCCGAACCGGGGCAAACCGAGATTGTTCTTCTAGAATACGAAGACAACATCCGCGCGATCATCGATGAAGCCCTGGGTTGGCAAGTTCCTGTACTCCTGTTTACCATTCCAACGAACCTGCGGGACTGGCGACCCCACGTTTCTTTCAGTAAATCCGAAGGTCCTGAGCGAGTGCAATGGTTGCAGGATTTTACCCGTGGGCGAGGCTGTTTCTTTGATGGCAAATACAAAGAAGCCGAAGCCGCTTTCCGTAAAGTCATTTCAGTCGAGCCTTTGCATGCAGAAAGCTGCTACTTTTTGGGCAGATCGCTGGAAATGCAAGGACAAAAAGAAAGCTCCTTCGAAATGTACCTGCAGGCGAAAGAGCTGGATTACGGACCCTTCCGGGCTTTGAATGCCATCAATGAGACACTGCGGAAGATTGCCGATGAGAAGGAACAAGTCTACCTGGTCGATCTGGAACAGGAATTTAAAAGTTGTGCGGAAGGCGTTGCTCCGGGTTTTGATCTATTTGTTGATTACTGTCATCCGACGTATCGTGGCAACAGAGTCATCGCGAACAAGTCCTTTGAACGTATCATGGCCGATAATTTGCTGGGAATCTCCGGCTTAACATCCGAAGAGCCAGCCATCCAGTACCATGATCTTCGTGAGACGGAACCCGATTCGGTCGGCCAGTATACCTGGAATAAACTTTTCGCGTGGTATGTCGTATTGCACCAACACGAAGCGATCATCGCACTCTCCAACAAGTTGCAAACCGTTGAAGATGGGATGATTGCTCAGGGTACGAGAAATCACATAGCTCGCTGGGCGGCGGTCCTGGCGGAGTACGAAGGGTTTAAGAATGGCAAGTATCCAGTTAAGCCATGGGTCGATCAGGCGGAACTCAAAAAGTTTTCAGTCCACCTGGATTTTAAAAGGCTCTACCACGAAATGATACGCAAATCGCAGCGTGAAAACGGATTGCCGGATCACAAACTTCCCTGGTTGCGTGACGAGGTCTACTAGGGGTTCTCTTAAAGCCCCCGCCTGCCTTCCCCCGCGCGCAGTAAAATTGGCAGAGGCAACAGCTCGACGTTCGGCCGTGAGTTGTGAGACGAGAACCCGTCGGAGGGGCGCAAAAACGAAAGACAATCCCAGAGGTCTGCTGCGCGCCCGGCTACTTGCGTTGACGCAGCTCGAGTCGGCGAATCTTGCCACTGATTGTCTTGGGCAATTCATCGACGAACTCGATCTGGCGTGGATACTTGTACGGTGCGGTCACACGTTTTACGTGGTCTTGCAACTCTGTCTCAAGGTCCTGACGACCCTGGTAGGCAGCGGCCAATACCACAAATGCCCGGACAATTTCACCGCGCACCGCATCTTTCTTTCCGACCACCGCTGCTTCGACCACAGCCGGGTGTTCCAGGAGCGCATTTTCTACCTCGAAAGGCCCGATACGGTAGGCAGAACTTGTAATCACATCATCGGATCGACCGACGAACCAGAAATAACCATCCTCGTCGATCGTGGCGCAATCACAGGTGTAGTACCAACCGTGCCGGAACACCTCGGCGGTCTCCTCCGGAGACTTCCAGTATTCACGAAATAACCCCAATGGCCGGTCGGGTTCGACGCGAACAGCAATCTGTCCTTCTTCGCCTGGAGCTAGCCGATGACCCTCGTCATCAACGACTGCCAGGTCAATCCCCGGGGTGGGCAATCCCATCGATCCGGGTTTCACATCCACTCCCGGAAAGTTTCCGCACAACAAGACAGATTCAGTTTGTCCATAGCCGTCACGAATCTCCAAACCGGTTGCCTTGCGCCAGACATCGATCACTTCGGGATTCAAGGGTTCGCCCGCCGCCACGCAGTGCCGCAGCGCTGCTGGTTGAAATGTGTCCAGATCCTGTTGCACCAGCAGGCGATAAATCGTAGGTGCCGAACACATTGTTGTCACAGGATATTTTTCCAACAGGGTCAGTACATCCTGCGGTTCAAATCGACCGACAGTATGTTGAACAAACAGGCTGGCGCCGCAGATCCACGGCCCGAACAAACTGGACCAGGCCGCTTTGGCCCAACCGGTATCCGAAATATTCCAATGCAAGTCATTTTCGGTCAGATCAAGCCAGAATCTCCCGGTGACTTGATGTCCGATTCCATAGCTGGCATGCGTGTGCAACACCATCTTCGGCATGCCCGTGGTACCGGAGGTGAAGTAGATTAATGCGGGCGCATCACTACGCGTGTCACCAGGTTCGAATGTTGCACTGGCAGCATTGACAAGGGCTTCGTAATGCTGCCAACCGTTTCGCTCTGGACCCACCAGAATTCGGTGTTTCAGGGAGGGTAGGTCATCATGAATTTCATCAATTCTTTCTGCCCCGGTAGCATCCGTAATAACGGCTGCCACTTCTGCGATTTGAGTCCGGTAGGACAGGTCGCTGGAAGTTAATAAAGACGTGCCTGGCAACGCAACGAGACCAGCTTTGAAGATGCCGACGAGCGATTCCCACCAGGCAACCACTCTCGGTAAAATGACAAGCACCCGGTCACCAGGTTGAAGTCCCAACTCGATCAGCGCTTGTGCGACCTGATTCGTTCGAGCGGAGATTTCTGCAAACGTGATGATCCGCTCCGTGTCCTGGCCGACCCAATGGATGGCTGTTTTGTCTGGATGGGATTTTCCCCAGGCATCGACGACATCCTTGCCGAAGTTAAACATTTCGGGGGATTCCCAGCGGAAGGACACTCTTTGCTGGCGGTAGTCGTCCAGATTCTTCATCCGGCTGGGCATGTTGATTCTCCCAAGGAAACGCGTGCGCTAGCTGTAATACAAAGTTGCCGGAAAATAATTTTGTCTTGTGATGCTGTACGTCTAATTGCCAGTCAGTTTTCCGTTCTTAACTCTTGGACGGCCCTCCATAGTTCGTCCAGGCCTTCTCCTTGAGTCGCACTGACCTTGAATATGGGAACGGGGCGACAACCGGGCAGGTTGAGTTGACCCTGGAGTTGAGCCATCACGGTGTCGGCACCCGGCAGGTCTGCCTTGTTCACCACGACCACATCGGCCACTTCCAAAAGTCCTGCTTTTTCCCACTGAAGTTCATCGCCTGTTTCCGGCTGCACTAACAAAACCAATATGTCCGCCAGTTCACGCACTGCCACATCTGCCTGGCCGGCACCGACGGTTTCGATCAGCACGATTTCAAAACCGTATTCCAAAAGAAGCTGACACATCAGGTCGAGATTTTCAGCGACTGCTTGACGACCGCCTGAGGTTGCAACACTTCGAATGAATAGACCGGGGTCGGATGCCAGCGGAGACATGCGAATGCGATCGCCTAACAGGGCACCGCCCGTGTAGGGGCTTTCTGGATCACAGGCCAGAACGGCCACTTGGATTCCGTCCTTGCGCAACCTTTCTGCAATTCGACCGACAAGACTGCTTTTTCCCACTCCACCGTTGCCTGTCAAGGCGATGACCGATCCGGTTGGCCTGGGCGTTATTTGCGTGCGAATGATTTCCGCACCTTCCGATTGGGTCGCATGTGAAAGCAGTCGTGCCAGCGCTTGACGGTCTTTCTGGCGAAACCGTTCGAAGAGTTCTGTCCAATCGCTCACGTCATCTCCGTTCACGTAGGAACTCAACGATGTCTTCCATCGGTGTGCCCGGACCGAAAACTCCTGTGACTCCCAGTTGCTGCAACTTCTGAATATCTGCTTCCGGAATGATCCCACCCACCATGACCTTCACATTTCCTGATCCCTGTTGCCGCAGCAAGTTGAGCAGATCCGGTAACAGTGTCATGTGGGCACCACTCAGGATGCTGATCCCCAACCAGTCCGCGTCTTCGTCCGCGACCGCTTGAACCACCGCTTCAGGCGCCTGCCACAGACCGGCGTAGATGACGTGAAATCCATGATCGCGGAGTCCCCTCGCCACGACCTTGATTCCACGGTCATGGCCATCCAGACCAATCTTGGCCAGCACGATTCGTTGAGGGCGATCTGTTTCGTTCATGGAGTCAAGACGTAAAGACATTGTTTTACCAGGCCGCGCCAAGTCGGTAACGACCGAATATTTCTTCCAACACCTGCATCGATTCTCCCACGGTGACACGTGCTCTAGCGGTTTCCATGAGTGCAGGCATGACGTTTGTGCCGGTTTCCGCCACTCGTTTCAGCTCGTCCGTGGTGCGACGCACGTCGTCCCGGCTCCGCTGCTTCTTGATTTGTTCGAGGGATTGCAATTGATCACGTTCGGCCGATTCATCCAACTCCAGAAGTGGCAACGGCTTTTCGTCTGGTTGCTGAAAATCATTGACTCCCACGAGTACCTTTTGTTTTGCGTCGACAGCTTGTTGAAAAGCGAAGGCCGCATCGCCAATTTCACGGCGGAAGAATCCTGTTTCAATGGCGGCCACCATACCGTGGTGCTGCTCAATGCGTTCGAAATACTCCTCGGCCTGTTGCTGTATCTGATCAGTGAGCGTTTCGACAAAATAGCTGCCGCCCAAGGGATCGACGGTATTGGTCACGCCCGTTTCATAGGCCAGCACTTGTTGCGTTCGCAATGCCAGCGTGGCTGCATGTTCGGAGGGCAGGGCCAGTGTTTCATCCATGCTGTTGGTGTGTAATGATTGGCAGCCTCCTAATACGGCTGCCATGGCCTGGTAGGCCACTCGCATCAGATTAACTTCCGGCTGTTTGTCTTGCAGTGAGCAACCGGCAGTCTGGGCATGGAAGCGCAACTTCCATGAAGATTCGCGTTGTGCGTGGTATCGGTTCTTCATCAGATCGGCCCACAAACGACGAGCCGCCCGGTACTTGGCAAGCTCTTCGAAAAGGTCGTTGTGTGCGTTGAAAAAGAAACTGAGGCGGGGTGCAAAGTCGTCGACGTTCATACCCCGTTCCAGGCACTGCTCGACATAGTGCATGCCGTCCGCCAAAGTGAAAGCCAACTCCTGGACGGCTGTAGAACCCGCTTCGCGTATGTGGTAACCGCTGATGGAGACCGTGTTCCACAAAGGCACGTGTTTCGTGCAATACTCGATCACATCTACGACGAGTTTAACGGAGGGCGTGGGGGGGAAGATAAATTCATTCTGGGCGTGAAATTCCTTCAGAATGTCGTTTTGAAGTGTGCCGCGCAGCTTGCGAGGATCGAAACCGCCATCTACAGCGGCCGCCACGTAGTATGCCATGATGACAAATGCCGGCGCGTTAATCGTCATCGATACGGAAACCTGCTCCAGGTCGATGCCTGCGAAGAGCTGACGGACATCATCAATCGTATCGACGGCGACACCCAATCGTCCTACCTCACCACGTGATTGGGAATGATCGCTGTCCAGGCCCATCAGGGTTGGCAGATCGAAGGCGGTGCTCAAGCCGGTTTGTCCTTTTTCGAGCAAGAACCGAAAGCGCTCATTGGTCTGCCGCGCCGTACCATAGCCGGCAAATTGTCGCATCGTCCACAATTGACCACGGTGCATATTGGCATGCACACCGCGCGCAAATGGATACTGACCGGGGTATCCCAGCCGTTTCTCGTCCGAAAAATTGTCCAGGTCGTCACTTGTGTAGAGTGGTTCAATTGGAAGGCCGCTAACAGTCGTTGCAGGCTGAGGACGAGAAGGAGCGGCGGCAAGCTCTTGTTGCCAGCGTTTTTTGGCATCAGAGATCAGGGGAGTCGACACGTTAAACCTTCGAAAGACCGGGCCGGTGAGGGAGCTGGCAGGACCTGAGCCACAACAAAATTCTGGTAGGCTGTGTCACCAGAGGTGATTATACAGGACTCAGGCATCCGGCGAGAAGGGAAGGGACTGGCAGCGGACTTTTAAATTTTCGCCAGGGACACGAAACGATACCTCGTGAGAGTCAGGGACAAGCCCGCCAGGACTCATGGTAGCGGTCCCGAGGACGTTGAACAGAATGGTGCGTTGGAAATTAGTAACAGCCCGGGGCAGGGATCCGGTTACCGGCACATCGATTAGAAGCTTGTGGAGTACAATGGGGCAAATGGACCCTGGAACGTGTCGTCATCATTAGAAAATGATGAAGAGAATGAATAGAAAATCCCCTCTTCAACGCAATGTTTTTCCGACACGAAAACTCGTTGTTGGTTGCCTGTTGCCCGTTCTTCTGCTCGGCAGTGTTGTTGTGTGGTTGTCTCTTCATTTTCAACGAGCGGTGACAATGCCGGTTTCTCGCCTGCCCGCCTCCACCCGGGACGCAAGACACGAAGACTATGTGGGAAGCCAGGCCTGTGCAAGTTGTCATGCAAGCCAGGTGAACGAGCATGCCCGGAGTGGCCACGCGCGAACGTTTTACCGAACGGATGATGGGCAGTTTGACGCTCAAGTCGACGGTCAGCAATTTAAAGATCCTGAACGTGGGGTCACGTTTCACTACCATGCTGGCCCGGGTGGTCTTTCAGTGAGCCTGCCCGAACGCTTCCCGGAGGATGCGTTTCCACTACATTTTGGACTGGGATCCGGACAGCATGCGATTACCTTTATGACCTTGGTCCCCGGTACCGATGGCCGGGCGGTGGGGATTGAACATCGCGTCTCGCTGTTTGGAGAAGACCACGAGCCCGGCCTGACACCCAGCCATCGAGGACAGGCGGTGACCCAGGACGTGGAACACTTTGGGCGCGTTCGCAGCCCCGAACTGCTGGACCGGTGCCTGGGCTGCCACACGACAACCTACCGCAGGGAGGGTTTGAAGCTCACCGAGTTACAGCCCCATGTCGGATGCGAAAGCTGCCACGGTCCGGCACGTCGACATGTCGAGCAGATGCAGCACGGGACGATCGGCGACACGCTCGGTTTGACGGCGATCAGCTGGACCGCCACAGAACAGATGCAGCGGTGCGGGGAATGTCATCGTCGCCCCGACATGCTGGAGTCCCCGTTGCAAACTGATAACCTCAAGCTGGTGCGATACGCTCCGGTTGGGATTTTGCAGACAGCCTGTTATCGGAAGTCCGAGGGCCGTTTGAGTTGTACGACATGCCACGATCCACATCGTCCCGTTTCACGGGATGCGCAGCACTACGAGACTCGTTGTTTGAGTTGCCACTCTGCAGAACCGGCTCAACAAGTGTCATGCAAGGTGTCTTCACAAAAGGGTTGCATTGCTTGTCATATGCCCCAGGTGGAAGTGCACCCCGGGATGTCGATGAGTGACCATTGGATTCGCGTTCGGGGCGCTGATGGTCTGATGTCGAAGGAGAGATAAGGTGGCGATACGGAAGTTCATCTTGGCCTGGACCGCACCATTTGGCTCCTGTATTTTCAAGCCCAGGAGTAAAAAGTAAGTCTGCCACATTGGATGTGGAATGAAGGAGTCGTGACCGTACCCATCTTGTAGGGTTTCACCAAATGCCATGCAATCCGTCACTTCCGGGTGAAGTGCATCCAGACACAAGCCGATGCCGCATGCTGCGCGGATTCACGCTCGTCGAGTTGCTGGTGGTGATTGCCATTATCGCGATTTTGATTGCGCTGTTGTTACCGGCCGTACAGATGGCGCGGGAGGCGGCTCGGCGTGTCCGATGTGTCAACAATATGAAGCAGATCGGATTGGGGCTCCACGCCTATCACGGCACACATCAGATGTTTCCAGCATCGCGAAATACCGGGGTGTCGGTGGGGGAGATGCAAGCACAGGGTATCACGACACCTTGCCCGAATGCTCCCTGGTATGTTGGTAACAGTCTTAGCTGGCGAGTGATGATTTTACCATTTGTTGAACAACAGCAGCTTTACAATCTGTTCGACATGGATTCCTGGTGGCATTGCCTTCCTAGGGGAGGTTCCGGTAAGAACTGGAAACACGAGCAGCGGATCATACCGATCTATATTTGTCCCAGTGATATCACGCCGGTCGTTCGCCAGGACATCCTGAATGTTGATAAGCGGAAAGTTGCCGGGACGAACTACGCCGCGATGCTTTCGCGTGATGAGCGGGATCGGTCTCGTGACGGTGGATTGCCCGAAATCTACATCAACATCAAGCACTTTCGGGATGGAACCAGTCACACGGTGCAGTCGGTCGAGGTGTTTCGTGGCAAGTCTTATTTGCAAACTGCCTGGTTTAAGGACGCCAGCACACAGCGCTGCGCCCGTTGGGCGGAGTCTTCCGCGATGTGTGGTGCCAATGCTGCCCGCAGGCCGAATGACCCGAGAGCTGACGAAATCGACTGGCTGGACGATTCGGCCCTTGGTCGATGGGGTCCCCGACCCGCATCGAGTCTTCATCCGGGCGGTGTGAATGCGTTGTTTGCTGACGGTTCCTGCCACTTCGTGACGGAAAACATCAATCTCCCGGTCTGGAAAAATTCGTGTGGTCGGGATGACGGTCGTACGCCAACTTATCGCTGAGGAATGAGATCAACAGAAATAATATAACGACACGGAAAATCCATCGTTGCCATCGACGGTAATGTTTGAAAACGGTACTGTAAAAGTAGTGTCAACAGCATGTTTTCCAAGTTGTACGCGGGATCGTCCACTCGTAACTGCAAGAGTCTTTTAGGATTTCACCAGATGGTATGTAAGTCTTCACATCCCCGTAGCGTTCATCCAGACGACAGGTCATGTCGCACGCGGCGCGGATTCACGCTCGTCGAATTGCTGGTGGTGATTGGCATTATCGCGATTTTGATTGCGCTGTTGCTACCGGCCGTACAGATGGCGCGGGAGGCGGCTCGGCGTACCCGATGTGTTAACAATATGAAGCAGATCGGACTGGGGCTCCACGCCTATCACGGCACACATCAGATGTTTCCAGCGTCGCGAAACACGGGTGTGTCGGTTGGGGAAATGTATAATCAGGGCATCATAAATCACAACTGCAGTGGAGCAACCTGGTATGTTGGTAACGGTCTTAGCTGGCGAGTGATGATTTTACCATTTGTTGAACAACAGCAGCTTTACGACCGGTTCGATATGGAATCCTGGTGGCATTGCCTTCCTAAGGGCCCGCCATGGCCTCCTCCCAGTCGTCCCGGCACGAACATGAAACACGAAAAGCGGGTCATACCAATCTATGTCTGCCCCAGTGATATAACGCCGCTCGTTCGCACGGCCCCCGAAATCAAGAACGTTGGTGGACGGAGAGTTGCCGGGACGAACTACGCTGCGATGCTTTCGGTGAATAATTTTGATTCGTCTCGTGACGGTGGCTTGCCAGAAATCTACATCAACATCAAGCACTTTCGGGATGGAACCAGTCACACGGTGCAGTCGGTCGAGGTGTTTCGTGGCAAGTCGTACTGGGAAAATGGCTGGGGTTATGACGCCAGTACACAGCGCTGCGCCCGTTGGGCGGAATCTTCCGCGCATTGCGGAGCGAATGCTTCCCGCAGGCCGAATGACCCGAGAGCGGACGAAATTGACTGGCTGGATGATGCGGCCCTGGGCCGACGGGGCCCCCGACCCGCATCGAGTCTTCATCCGGGCGGTGTGAATGCGTTGTTCGCTGACGGTTCCTGCCACTTCGTGACGGAAAACATCAATAAGCGTGTCTGGAAAAATTCGTGTGGCCGGGATGACGGTCGTACGCCAACTTATCGCTGAGGAATGAGATCAACAGAAACAATATATCGACACGGAAAATCCATTGCTGGCATCGACAGTAATATTTGAAAGCGGTAATATACAATGAGTGGCAAATAGCAGGTTTGCCAAATTGCACGTAGGATGGTTCACTCGTCACCGCGGGACTCTTTTCGGCATTTCACCCCATGGCGTGCAAATCTACACATCCCCTTAGCGTTCATCCAGACGACAAGTCGCATCGCACGCTGCGCGGATTCACGCTCGTCGAATTGCTGGTGGTGATTGCCATTATCGCGATTTTGATTGCGCTGTTGTTACCGGCCGTACAGATGGCGCGGGAGGCGGCTCGGCGTGCCCAGTGTGTGAACAATCTGAAGCAGATCGGATTGGGGCTCCACGCCTATCACGGCACGCATCAGACGTTTCCAGCGTCGCGAAACACGGGTATGTCGGTTGGGGAAATGTATAATCAGGGCCTCATGAATCACGACTGCAATGGAGCAACCTGGTATGTTGGTAACAGCCTTAGCTGGCGAGTGATGATTTTACCGTTTGTTGAACAGCAGCCGCTTTACGACCTGTTTGACATGGATTCCTGGTGGCACTGTCTTCCCGAGTCAAAAGGCCCGCCATGGCCTCCTCCTCAAGGTGCCGGCAAGAACAAAAAACACGAAAAGCGGGTCATACCAATCTATGTTTGCCCCACGGATATAACGCCGGTCGTTCGCAAGGGTCCCGAAATCAAGAACATTGGTAAACGGAGAGTTGCCGGGACGAACTACGCCGCGATGCTTTCGGTGAATATATTTGATTCGTCTCGTGACGGTGGCTTGCCAGAAATCTACATCAACATCAAGCACTTTCGGGATGGAACCAGTCACACGGTGCAGTCGGTCGAGGTGTTTCGTGGCAAGTCGTACTGGGAAAATGGCTGGGGTTATGACGCCAGTACACAGCGCTGCGCCCGTTGGGCGGAATCTTCCGCGCATTGCGGAGCGAATGCTTCCCGCAGGCCGAATGACCCGAGAGCGGACGAAATTGACTGGCTGGATGATGCGGCCCTGGGCCGACGGGGCCCCCGACCCGCATCGAGTCTTCATCCGGGCGGTGTGAATGCGTTGTTCGCTGACGGTTCCTGCCACTTCGTGACGGAAAACATCAATAAGCGTGTCTGGAAAAATTCGTGTGGCCGGGATGACGGTCGTACGCCAACTTATCGCTGAGGAGTGAGATCAACAGAAATGAGATGCTTATTTACCTTTTGGTTCCTGGTAGCTCTGGTTGGATGCGACAGTCCCGCTTCACGTCTCAGTCAACCGCCGGATATTCCGGAGAGGGCACACTGGCCGGCGCTGGATGGCCTGACTCTACAGCGCGAAGGCATGGAGTTCCTGATAAGAAGCGTTGGATATGGTGAGTTTGCTGCGGCGCGGAGCCATCTGACGGGTGAACCATTCGGCCAGTTGGTCAGCGCTTTTGCGGCCGAGGCAATCCCGGGGAAGTATGCCAGTGCGGAGCGGGAAGTTCTGAAGTCCCAGGCAGTGGAAAGTCTGCACAAGCTGATAAGTGCTGCCAGGGAAGGTGCCCCGGACGAAGAAATCAAAACGGGGACCTATGCGTTGACGGAGGCACTTCAAGAGCTTCAAAAGATGTCAGAGTAGTTTGCAGTGTTCATCGGCTGCTGCCAGGGAACGGTAACGGATCGTACTGACGCTTTCGCCCGTGGATCCATCTTTTCCAGCGACTCCGGTTTCCCACCAGCAGACTTGCCGTCTCCCGCCCCGGTCCTGGTTTCTTCAGTAGAGCAGCGACTTACCCGTTTTTGAGGACCAGGTGTTGAAGACAAACAGATGTTTGGGAAACGGCTATGGAAGAAAACCCCGTTCTCGAAGTTCCTGGACATTGTCCGGACCACTTTTCCAGACACGTTCGGCAGCGTACCGCAAAATGGCAATGTTTCCCAGTTGCGGTGGGGCCGTAAGAATCGCAACCTGATCCTCTTCCTCGTCATCCAGTTTGCGATTTAACCGGTCCACAGCAGCTTCCATGCTTCCGCTATGGTCGCGTTTGGAACCACTACGATTTTCAAACCTCAGATTTGAGAAACGGGCCGTCCGTGCCATTAAGAACCGGACAACTCCTTCCTCCTGCTGATTTTCAAAGAAGTTTTGAAATTCCGGCTGGGTGTCTTCCGGCGTAATGAGCATGGGCCGGTTGATACGTACTTCACCTTGGCTGACGGCGACGTTTGTATCGCGATCCGCATCACCGCAAACAAGAAAATAGGGTAACACCGACTCGCCGAAGGTAAAAAGCGAGTAATTTACAGGCCGCGCGATTTCTACCGCATCCCAGGCCTCGTGAAATTTTTGCTCTTCTTCGTCACCACAATATCTCATCTTGAATTTCCATCATTAGCCAAGGCGGATGTTCCTGGAATTGATTCTAGCACCCGTGTTTGTGGTGTTAAAGGGTTGGCAGTCGATTTCCGGCGTGGGGTGTTCCAGGCAGCAAGAACGTGTCTGCCTTGCGGAGAAGAAGCGACGCCAGGGACGGTGTGTCAGATCGGTCAGCGGGCCTCGACCCGTCGTAACCAGGCACCGGGCCAGTGGGTGATGTTTTCCGTGAGTTCGCTTTCATTGAATATCCACGTTGGCGGTTCCAGCACGAATTCGGGGTGTTCGGCGGCAAAGTCTTTGGCGGCCGCCGCCGGATTGTCAAATTTCCAGTGGGGCTCCCCGCGCGGCACATCATGAATTCGATCCATTAAACCATCGGTGGCCACAATATAGGATCCAACCGTGACCAGTTCATGGTACGCCGCTAGTTCGGCGGCAACATGATCCTTGGTGTGGCATGAGTCCAGGATCACCAGCACCGTCTGGCCCTCGTGAACCAGGCTTCGGATCTCTTGCACCACGGAGGGATCCACGGAGTCACCTTCGATGAGTGTGATTACATCCGAGAGTGGGTGCGACTCAATGGCTTGACGATTGTGTTTTCGAATCTCGACATCGACGCCGATAACACGACCTTTTCCCAGCACCTTGCAGACACTGGCGTAGTAGACCAAAGAGCCGCCATGGGCGACACCCGTTTCGACGATGACATCGGGTTGGGTACGGTAGATGACTTCCTGAATGCGAATCATGTCTTCAGGAAGTTGAATGACCGGCACTCCCAGCCATGAAAAGGTATACGAATATTTCTGATCCCAACCGACTTTGACCCACTGCTCAGACAGCAGTTCAAATGCCTCCTTCGAATACAAAGGCAGTTCCCGAGTCCCGGTTCCACTGACTTCGGTCAATTGACGACTGTCGGTATCGAGGATTAATTTCATGCTGCCTTTTGCTCCCACTCCATCAGGTCAATGACTGAGACGTCCAAACCCAGATCATGCGTTAAAGCGGCCACTTCTTCGCCATAGTTTGGATTAAGTACGATTGCTGTTTTCACGTTAAATTCGCGCAGCCTGTTGGGACTGACGATGGGGTGACCGGTGCCCGCCAGATAATTTCCCTGCTTGTTCGGGTTGATGTCGACGATACAGGAAATCAACCGCCGATCGGGATCAATCACATTGGCAAGCGTGACACCCTTGGCACCTGCGCCCCAGACGGCAACATTTCCCCGTAGTTTCAGTTGTTCGGCCGTTCGACTCCAGTGCAATTTGCGTTGGGCTTCACTACGCCCGAAATCACGTGCCTGCTGAACCACATCCGCACCAGCAAGCCGGTTGGCGGATGGTTGCTCTGCCGGTACCGCTTCCAGCCACAGGTACTGGCCGGCAAACACGTGGTTCACTTGGACCACGTCGAATCCTGCACGTTCAAAGGCCGCTGTTAAGCTATTGCTGGTAAACAGGGAACAGTGTTCGTAGAAGAAGTCCCAGGTGACATTGTTTTGCAGGATCCACGAGACGCAGGGTGTCTCGAAAAAGAGCCTGGCTTGCGGGGAATTCTGCAGGCCCTGGCGAATCGCCCGCAGGAAATCAACCGGCTGATCAATATGTTCGATAACATGTCGGCAAATGACGACGTCCGCAGCCACATCGCGGGTGTTGCGGTCGAAAAATTGCCGTCGAAATTCGAGACGCCCATCCGCGGCGAAGGCAGGGCCTTCGTAGCTGGGGTCCATGCCGATACCACGGTTTGTCGATCCTGGTGCCTTGACCAGCCGGCGAAGAAAATCTCCCTTTCCGCAACCAACTTCGACAATGCGACAGTTGCGAACGCCGTGTTGATCCAGGAGTCGGTTGACGAGGATTTCCAGGTGGCGTTCAAACGCCGGTGAGTGATTCTGCGAGTTGTCGTAACTGGTTCCGTAGGCCAGAAGAGAGGAATCAAAAGAACGGTTAAAAGTAAATCCGCAGCACGAACAAACAACCATCTCCAGCCGCCCGCGTGAAATAGAGCGGGCGCGTGTTTCCTCGCAGCACACTAAATTCTGGTGCACAGGTACGGAAGGTCGGCACAAAAAATCTACAATCGTTTTGCTTTTGCAGATGGGACAGGCATCAAGCCGCATGGTGCTGCAGGTTCCTTTCCCACCAGTCCGTGGTGTCCGACAACCCTTTTCTCCAACCAAATCGAGGCGACCATTTCAGTTCGTTGCGCAACCGACTCACGTCTGCCAACAAGACGGGGGGCTCCGGCCCGGGACCCGGTGTCCTCTGGATTGTCAGCAGGGGACGGCGTTGCAACTGATCAGCAATTTGTGCCGCCATTTCTTCCAACCGTACCGGAATGCCAGACCCGACATTGATTGGCCCCTCGCAGGAGGAGTCGAGCAAGGAAACCAGCGCGTCTGCGGCGTCGGCAATGTGTAAAAAGTCACGCACCAGATGCCCCTGTGAACAAACCGCGGACTGATCGCTCAGCAATGTAGAGATGATCGATCCGGGAAATTTTTCTGGATGGGCGCCGGGTCCGTACAGAAAAAATATTCTTGCCCAGGCGGTGCTCAATCCATTCAAGTTGCCGAAGGTATCCAGGTACCGTTGAAGCATGTGCTTACACTTGCCATAGATGGTCGCGGGTAACAGCGGTGTCGAGGATTCCTGGCAGTATCCCCGGCTCCAGTCGTATTCCGCACAACTTCCCGTGCAGACGGCCCGTTCTCCACCATGCGTTTGAAATTGCTGCAGTATCGTCATGCTGGACTCAAGCCACCGCAGGTTTTCCGGCGATGACCAGAACTCAGACGGTTTTGTGAACCAAGCTGTGTGTAACAAATGGCTGGGTTGTAAGGTGCGAAAGAGTTCTTCGGTCGCGTGGTGGTCCAGCAAGTCGAGCCGATGCCAGTGGATTCCGTGACTCGGTACTGGCTGGGTGTGGCAGCAGACAGCGTGTACCTCGGCAGTCCGTTCCCGCAGAAGCGGCAGGCAGTGCTGACCGACAAAGCCGGTTGCTCCGGTAATGAGTACTCGGTTCATGAGTTGAAATCAGGATGGGTTTGATCTTGGCGTGAAATCCGGGAAACCTGTAGGGGCCACTCAATGTCCCAGGCGGGGTCGTTCCATCGCACACCACTGGCATATTCCGGATGATATGGCTGGGACATCTGGTAAAAGACCTGGGCCGAGTCGGTCAGCGTTTGAAAGCCGTGGGCACAACCTTCTGGAATGTAAAGCATCTGCTGGTTATCAGCTGACAGTTCGAATGCCTGCCAATGCATGAAGCTAGGAGAATCGCTGCGCAAATCAATGATGACGTCGTAAATCGATCCCTGCGTACACCGTACCACTTTTGCCTCTTCAAACGGTGCCCGTTGGTAGTGCATTCCGCGCAACGTACCACGTTGGTGGTTGTGCGAGAGGTTGCACTGGACAAGATCGGTGTTCAAGCCGAGTTCAGCAAACTCCTGCTGGCACCAGACGCGTGCGAAATAACCCCGTTCGTCGGCCAGCGGCTGTGACTGGATGAGCAAGGCACGATCGATGCTTGTGGGTGTGAATTTCAGTTTCTTATTTGGACTCGCCTGAACGGCCAGGGCTTCTGCCATAGTTGGTAACTCTCCCGGTGGTAGAGGATTGACTCCTGCCTTGAAAGTCAGGCGACTTGGACTTCCGGAATGGGAATGATAAAGCGTCCTCCAAGCTGACGGTATTCCGCCTGCTGGTCGAGGATTTCCTTGGCGAAGTTCCATGTCAGCAAAAGCACGTAATCGGGCTGGTCGTCGAGCAGTCGTTCCGGTGCGTGGATCTTCAAATGGGTACCCGGAGTGAAACGTCCTTGTTTGATCGTGCTGCGATCGACAACGTAATCAAGTGTTTCGTTGCCGATACCGAAATAGTTGAGCAACGTGCTGCCCTTGGCGGAGGCCCCGTAGACGGCAATGCGCTTGTGTTCGGATTTGAGTTTCCGCAGCAGCCCTGTCAATTCTTCACGAAGCCGGACAACTCTGGCTCCAAAGCTCTCGTAGAACGACAAGTTTTCCACCCAGGTGGCTTCGGACTGTAACAATTCCTGCGCCGCCACGGTGGACTCGACGCGGCCAGGATGTCCCATGTAGATACGCAGCGATCCACCATGAATTGCAAGGCGTTCGACGTCGAGAATTTGCAAATCGTGTCGTCGGACCAGGCGATCGACGGCAGTCAGCGAAAAGTAACACAAGTGTTCGTGATAGATGGTGTCAAACTCGACGTGGTCGATCAGGTCTTTGACGTAGGGCACTTCCACGACAGCCACACCTGAAGGCTGAAGCAACATCTTGACCCCGGCGATGAACCCGTTCAGATCGGGGACATGGGCCAGGACATTGTTGGCGTGAATCACGTCAGCCCGCTTGCCTGCCGTCACAAGCTGCCTTGCCAGTGAGTCTCCGAAGAATTCGCACAGTGTTGGAATACCGTGCTGGGACTGTGCCACGTGTGCAATGTTCACCGCAGGTTCAATGCCCAGGACGGGAACGCCGGCCTGCTGATAAAATTTTAAAAGATAGCCATCGTTGCTGGCCACTTCGACCACAAGACTCTGCCCGTGCAGCCGCCGCTGTTCGCGCAATTTTCCCGTCAGCGAGCGGGCATGTTCGAGCATGGTATCGGAAAAGGAAGAGAAGTATGCGTAGTTGCGAAAAAGTGTTTCAGGCGGGACCGTTTCCGTGATTTGCACAAGCGCACACTTCGAACAGAAAGCCAGCTCAAGAGGATAGGTCGGCTCGGGCTGATCAAGTTGCTCTTTGTCGAGCAGCGCATTGGCGAGCGGTGTTTTGCCAAGCGACAGAATCTCGGTCAGGCGGTTGCCGCCACAGGCGCGGCATGTCGGCAATTGTTGACGTTCTCGTGCTGCTGGAAAAATTGCTTGTACCATTGAATCGTCCGTGAAAGTCCTTCATCGAGCGTGTACAGCGGTTGCCAGGAAAGTTCTCGGTGGGCCTTGTCGGCGCTCAAATACTGTCGCCGAATCTCGTTGCTGGCCTCGTTAAGCACCGCCGGTTGCAATGTCGATTCCATTTGATGCAAGATTCGTTCCACAAGTTCGAGCACAGTCACTTGCATTTCGTTGGAGAAATTGAATGCCTCGCCACCGAGTTCTTCTCTGAGGGCGAGTTGTTCGGCAAGATGCATGTAGGCTGCCGCACCATCTTCTACATAGAAATAATCTCGTACGAATGTGCCATCAGAGCGGATGACGGGCTGCTGCCCGCGTAACACCGCACGAATCGTACCGGGTACGATTCGGTTCCAGTTCAAGTCACCGCCGCCGTAGAAGTTTCCGCAGCGGGTGATCACAAGCGGCAGGTCGTACGTGGTGGCGTAGCTTTGGGCAATCAAGTCACCACAGGTTTTGCTCACGTCATACGGGTGACGGCCAGCCAACGGGGTGGATTCTGTGTAGGGTAACTGGGACACGTCGCCATAGGCCTTATCCGACGAGGCGACAACGATCTGCTTGACACGTGGGCTGCGCCGGCAGGCCTCGAGGAGTGTCCACGTTCCTTGGATGTTGCTTTCAAAGGTCGAAACGGGATTCCGATTGGCAATTCCGACGATCGATTGAGCAGCCAGGTGGATGACCGTGTCAATCTCGTATTCGCCCAGCGTCCGCTCGAGTAAAGCCTGGTCACCAAGATGACCACGCACGACGCGCACCTGGGAGATAGCGTTCGTTTGAACCAGATCAGCTTGGGGAACCCAGTCGCGGACAAGACAAACGACATCTGCACCTGCCGCTAACAAACGTTTGACCAGCCAGCCGCCAACCAGGCCGGTGCCTCCGGTCACCAAAACCGGGCGGTCTTGCCAGAAGCGTTCCAAGTTCATGATCATGTTTAGTTCCTCGCAGGGTCCGGAGCCTACTTCCGGATGTACAGGGGAAGTGCTTTGACGGCACTCTAGGCAACAGCCTGTAATGCCGGCCGGGTGCCTGGCACTTTGTCTTGCCAGGTGTTCCAGGGCGCATCACCCTTTTGCCAAAGCTGTTCCAAATAGTTCTTGTCACGTAGCGTGTCCATGCACTGCCAAAAATGATGGTGTCGAAAAGCTGCCAATTGATCATCAGCCGCCAGTCTTTCCAGGGTATCCGCTTCCAGGCTACAGTGGTCGTCCGTCAGGTATTCAAATACCTCGGGCTCGAAGACGAGAAAGCCACCGTTAATCCAACCTTCACCGGCAGATGGCTTTTCGGTGAAACGGGTTACCTGATCACCATCGATGATCAGTCCGCCAAATCGCGCCGGGGGCCGGACTGCCGAGACGGTGGCCAGCCGGCCATGCGAGCGGTGGAATTCCAACAGCTGATTCAAATCAACATCAGACAAGCCGTCCCCGTAGGTGAGCATGAAGGTTTGGTTGCCCAACACGTGTTTCAGTCGCTTCACTCGTCCACCAGTCAGCGTGTGTGGTCCGGTATCGACCAAGTTGACAACCCAGTTTTCCAGTTCCGGAGCCTGTCGCTGAATCGCGCCCGTGGTGAAATCGATAGAGAGGTCGCCGTGCAGGTGGTAGCTATCAAAGAAATATGTTTTGATGGTTTCGCCCATGTAACCCAACGCGATTGTAAACTGGTTAAAACCGTGGTGGGCGTAGTGTTTCATGATGTGCCAGAGCATCGGTTTGCCCCCGATTTCCACCATCGGTTTGGGCCGTTTGGTGGTTTCTTCCTGGAGACGCGTCCCCAATCCACCGGCAAGAATAACAACGGGCGTGGTCATTGGATTGACCCTAAATAGTTGACTCGTTTTGTGAACGACCAGGCGAATCTTTCAGCGGTGGAATTCTAGTCTGTGGCGACTGGCCGCTGCAACAGAGAACCCGACGAGCCCCGTCGACAATTGGTTGCTAGCGAAATCGGTCCTGGCGCGATTGTTCAGCTAGCACGGAGCGGTGCGTATCTTGTTCGAAGTTCCGCGAGAATGCTGAGGCCTACTTGTTTCGCGCAGCGACCGAAGGAGTAACCGTTGGAGGCCAATGTTGCAGGAGTTGCCCGGCCACGGTCGGGATTTCACACGGTGCGAGAAGGCCCATAAGGCCTTCATGCCACACCCCATTGATGGATCACGTGGAACCTACCGGGACACCTTCTGCGACGACGAAAACCGAAGGATTAATCCATGTTCAGACGCACACCGATTTTTTTGAGTTCGGCAAGATGTTGCGACTGCGATTCTTCATTCAATGGATTTTCACCCAGATATAGATTCCAGTAGGGGGCGAAGCGTTTGTCGCCCGAGTTGTCCTTGTCGGCCATACGCACGAGGGGACCGATGTCTTCGACCTGGTTACGGTTAAGGAATGTCCAGCTCAATTCGGTCAATCCTTCGAGCGGAGAAACGTCCTTGACCGCATTACCTTCCAGATCAAGGTTGGACAGGCCCTGCAGATTGGCGATCGGAGAAATGTTTTCCACCTTGTTGTCGGCCAGATACAGGGACCAGATCTTGGACAAACCGGACACGGCTGAAACATCGCTCACACGGTTGTCCGACAGGTAGAGCGAATTCATGGCCTTCAGTTCTTTAACGGCCTCGATGTTTTCTATTTTGTTGTGTTCCAATTGCAAATACTGAAGTTTCGTCAGCTTGCCCAGTGGAGCAATGTCTTCGATACGGTTGTCGTGCAGGTCGAGCGACTGAATGTTGAGACAGTGAGAGAGCGGTTCGATATTTTGAATCTCATTTTTTGCCAGACGTACCAGGGCCAGATTTGTACAGTGTTTCAGTCCAGTGAGATCTTCGATGTTTTTGTCATCTGCTTCCAAGAAGTAAATCTGGCGTAAATCCTCCTCGGTAATCTGCTCCTTTTCGATTTGCTTCTTTTTAAGAATCTCGCGCAAGACCGTTTCTAGATTTTTATCAGGTATCGTGACGTTTTCAGCATCGTTGCTGGGTTTTGGCGCTTCTTTTGGCGACTCCGTTTCTTGACCAAAAAGAAGTCGCGAGGTGGAGTCGGAAAGGCCGGAGAAGACCAAAATGGCAACGGCAAGCAAGCAAACGGTGACGGTGCGAGACACAAGAATCTCCTGTTCGTTTCTTGATGGAGTTAAGGGAGTGGTGAGGTCGATGGCTGACCATCGACTAATTCCATTGTCTTCCAAGAGACACTGAAAAACAACCGTCCAACTCCGAAGACTGGCGGGCAGCGGTTGTGGTTGTTGTTCAGCGTAAATGCCTTATGACTAATGCGTAAGGACTAGAGAAACACTTTGTTCCGATGCCTCCCAAGGTGAGTTTTTCGGGAATGGATGTCTTGACCTTTTCAGCCCGCCGAAGGTGCCTCGCGGTTGTGGAGAAGCTGATCCGGTCCGACGAGAGGGCCAGACAACATTCAGCAGACACCTGCGCCCTACGGTTTTGGTGCTGATGTCAGCGAGGCTGGTTGGTGGGGCCCCGGTCATCCGGATCACGGATGAGTTTCTGAGGACACGTGCCTGGTTTCAGTTCGAATCCCGGTCGTACGCTCTGTCAGGGGCAGGTTCTTCAGACATGCTGCAACAACTAGGAAACCAACTACCTCCGTTTGCTGGATTGTTGTCGACAACAGTTGTGGTCGGGACGATCCACACACCAGCACATCAACCAAAGATTTCCGGGACGACCTCTCCTTGTTCCACGATTTTGATGGGTCTCCCGATGGGGCTCATGTGTTCGTGTTCCGGATCGATTTTCAATGCGTGGCAAAACGTTCTGAACAGGTCGGATATGGAAAGAGGATGATCAGATACCTCTTCACCACCCGCGTCTGTTTTGCCAATCACTTGACCTCCCTGTACTCCAGCGCCCGCCAGGGCCACATTGAATGCTTTGGGGAAATGGTCACGTCCGGCACGTGCATTGATGCGCGGCGAGCGTCCAAATTCTCCCATCCAGATGACCAGGGTTTGATCCAGCAGTCCACGTTGTTTCAGATCGTCTAGCAACACCGAGTAGGCCCGGTCCATTTCGTCGCAGAGTTCTCGGCTGCGTTCAAAGTTGTTCTCATGGGTGTCCCAATTTCCGTGGTCCACCTCGACAAATGTGACACCCGATTCGATCAATCGGCGGGCGAGTAGGCACCCGCTGGAAAATTTGGAATCGCCATAAGCTTTACGAACTCGTTCAGGTTCCTGCGAGATGTCGAAGGATTTCATTTGAGGGCTGAGCACCAGGCGTGAAGCACGTTCATACAGCCCTTGATGGTCGGACACCTGCTGTTTGATGCTTTCCAGGTCGTGTTGTTCCTCTAACCGCTTCAGCAGTCGTAAACGTTTTTGATACTGAGATTTTCCGGTCAATAGTGTTGTGTTATCAGGTTCTCGTTGCGGATCATTCAGCACCAGGGGATCGTATTCGATTCCCAGAAATCCCCCACCCGTGGTTCCTCGACCGCGGGCACCAATTCGCACAAAGCTGGGCAAGTCGCTATCGGTGTCTCCGATTCGTTCGGAAACCAGGGAACCCAGCGTGGGGTTCCGTACGCTGGCCGTTGGAATATATCCGGTGTGCAACAGATAACTGGCCCGCTGGTGGCTACCCTCTTTGCTCGTCATGGATCTGATCAGACAGATGTCCTGCATCCTGCGGGCGGTTTCCGGAAGGTGTTCAGCAATCTGGATTCCGGGGACTGAGGTTGAAATGGCACGGGTTTCCCCGCCGTGTGGGTGGTCCGGTTGAGGGCTGAAGGTTTCAAACTGACTTGGTCCGCCCCTCATCCACAACAGAATGCAGGCCCGTCCCTGTTGTCGCAGGCGAGCTGCTTCGACTGTCATGCGGTCGCACCAACTGAGCGACCCTGCTGCGATTGCAGACGCTGAAACGGCGCGAAAAAAATCACGTCGTCGAGAGACTTGGTGACGTTGGAGACTCAAATCAACCAGATGGTGAATTTCGGTCGGCATCGGGGGGGTATCTCCACAAGAGTTTCCGGAAATGAACACGCCCTTTGTGATTACGGTTGGATTCGACGACACATATCGAGCGACTGACTGGCATCTAACGACGGATAAGCAAGGAACACCGCATTGGGATATGATGGTTTACGAGTTGTTTGCAAATCACGTTCTGAAAAGTCCGCCTGTTCTTCCAGCGGTGTCACGTACGGTACTGAAACTCCGCGGAGTTGATCAGTGCCCACAAAATGTCTTCAAAGGCCTGCAACCGATTTTGTGTCTGTTTGACATGCAACAGGCAAGTGGTTTGTTCATGTGGGTTTGGCTCACGGGCCAAACATTTCAAGTAAAGTTCCGTCAGCAAGTCCTGATTGTCGGGAATGTTTTGAAGTAAGGATCCCAGACCACGCCCGCTGCGGGCTGAACGATGAATTGCGGATGAGTTCATGAGAGCCAACGCTTGCGGAATCGAACCCGTTATACTGACTTGCGGTTCGCTTGGGTCGTATTCAAATAACTTGTTGAAGACTGCCCGCGGTCCGTTGCGACCCCTACTTCTCCCGGCAGAGTTTCGTCGGCCTCCGAGGTCCTGCTCCTTGGCATCCAGAACGGTTAGTAGGGTGTTGAATAAAGTGTCGGCGCGCAATCGTCGCGGACGGTTTGCTGCAAATGGAATTTCCGCGGCGTTTTGTCGTGACCGACTCTGGCGCTGATAGGCCTGGGTTGCGGAAATCGTTTTGAACAACCATTTGATGTCGTATCCGCTCTGGGTAAATGCCTGTGCGAGAAATTCAAAAGTTTGAGGTGCTCTTGTTTCTCGGTCAGGTCCCAGGTCATCGATCGGTTCGCGAAACCCTTCGCCCACCATTTCGGACCACAAGCGGTTAACCAGGGCTTTGGAAAACCACGCATTGTCGGGGGAGGTCATCCAGGCAGCCAAGGCGGCCCGGCGCTCGGAATCCTTGACATCGAGTGCCAGTCGTTGTCCGGTCGTAAACAGGGCCGGTACCATCAGGGTGCCAGCTGCGGACGGATTATCCAGATCCGGCATATGATGCTCGGGTGTTCCCCTCCTGCGGTTGTTGTTGTTTTGTTTTCTCTTTCTGCGTGCTGGGCGATCGTTGGCCACGACGATAAACGTTCGCTGCATTGCAGATCGATCGGGCCGGACTGCTACACGTGGAAAAAAAGCTGCCAATTCATGAAATTGTTCGCGTTTCCAGGAATCGTAAGGATGGTCATGACACTGAGCGCACTGGATTTGAATACCCATGAAAATTCGAGTCAGCTCGGCGGCGGTCTCTTCCGGTTGTCCTCCCTGGGCCATGATGACGGCGGCATTTCCGTTCTCTCGGACATTGCCGGTCGCTGTGACAAATTCGCTGGCGACCTGGTCCCAGGGGGTGTTCGCATTCAAGTGTTCGCTGAGGTAGTCGGTCAACGCCTGAGCAGAGAGGATTGCTCGTTCCTCAGTTCGACGATACAGAATGACGTCACGCCAGTAACTCGCCCAATTGTTTCCGAAACGTTGATCGGAAAGCAAGTTGTCGACCAACTGCTGCCGCTTTGCCGGATCTTTGTCCAGAACGAACAGGATCACTTGTTCGGCTGGCGGAAGCTGACCGGCCAGGTCTAACCAGACCCGCCGCAAGAAAGTCTGATCGTCCGTGGTGTCGGCCAACTCGCCCGGAGAAACATCTTTGAACAATTCCTGCATGAGCAACTGGTCGACTTGAACGGCTGTCTCCCGGAATGATGGCGTGGCACCTTGCAGCTGGCTTGAAATACTGCATGCCAGCAGCAACAAGGTGAACGGAGCCGTTTTCAAAACCTTTTGCGAGAAGACCAGTCTCCTCGGCTGTCGTGCAGGGTTCCAGCAGCTGTTTTTTCCGATGATCTGAGGCGTTTTAAAAACCCTGAGGGCCAAGGCCTGGGGCCAGCGATGTTGTAATGCGAATTGTGGTGCCAAGGAATTGTGTGACACGACTGAAAGGTGTTCCAGTGGGGACATTGTGCCAACCTTCTCTCCCGCGCTCTTGCCAGCCTTTGCTGCTTTGTTGCAACCAAGCATGGCGGACCGAAGAGATCATTGTATTTCCAGGGATATTTTTCGATTTCCAGTCGTGGATTTCGACCGAAGCGACGCCAGTTGTCGCCCCGACGGTAACGGCAAGGGCCAACGAGTGAACCACGACTCCGACAGAGTCCGGACGGTCCTCTGCAACCGGTCAGGCTTCACCAGAAAGGCTCTTTGTCCACGAGTTGAAACCCGACCGTCGGCGGCAGGTTTCGCTAATTTTGCGAAGATCGAGGATCGAATCAAGGTTTTATTGCGCGAAAGTGCAGTTGTTTTAACAGAGGTTGGCAGCCATTGTGAATTTGCGTGATCGGGATCTGTGTGCTGCAAGGTACTTCATCGTAAAGGGTTGTGCTGAGGCGGTTGCTGTGACTGCAGATTCTGCCAGGCCGTTGTCACCGGGCCGAGACAAGTTCAGGCACCTCAGACGCTGACGAGCAGACGGGCCAGCGACCGGGGATGGAGGCTCAAATCCTCATCAACCCGCTCCATGATTGGAACTGGTTTTTCTAGGCTTGCGGTCCATTCCCGGTGGCCCGTCTGACAGTGGCGATGAGGACTTTGGCCGGGTGGTCTGGCTGGCCGGGACACGCTGGGTTTACGCGACGTCGATGTTGTCCGAGGCCGTGCCTGCGACTAAGCCGTTTGCGGGCAGGGATTCAAAAGAGGCGCAGGGGTTTTTTAAAAATCCCACGCACATTTTTTCGGCGCTATGTGTTTCACCGGTCACAGATCCCCGTTAGGTCGATCGTTTTGAACGGGGATCTCCCTCCCTGTATCTACCAGCATGGGACCCGCCCAGAAAAAAGCAGAGTGGCTTGACAACAACTCCTGACCTTGCTTCCAGCGAATTCGCGGCTCAACGGAGGGGTCGATTTCGTTGTGCATGGTTAATTGGACGCTTCTCTGCCAGGCGTCGGAGGCACTGGTAAAGGGTAACTCCTGGACGAATTCACGTACTAGGTCGTACGCCGTCTGTCCACCCGTGCGCCATCGGCTGAGGAGTATGGTTCTGGTTCCCGTAGACATCATTCCGCATACCGCCAGGAATACCTCGCTTCCGTCCGCTCTTCTTTGTCGTTTGAACGCGTCTTCGGCGGCAGTGTGGTAACCGGGCATGATGACCCGTTCGGGTGCTCCCCATGGTAATTTGAACCAACTGCGTAAGGTGTTGTTCGATTTGACTCGATCCATGTGAACCGGTGCCCAGTCATAGGGAAGTTTTTTTTGGGTGTCGATGTCCTTGAGTATCAGCAGTTGTTCCCAGAAGGGAGCCGAGTAGCGGGAGGGGATGGAATTTGTGGGATCCACTTGGAAGGCTCCGCGGCTGGCCGTCATGATTTCTTCAGCAACCTGAGCACCGAGTTCATCCTGCTCCCGACCGTCCAACTTGCCCGACAGCACGGCGAAGTTGCGGACCGGTCGCGGCGCGCCCTCGAGGGGGTGGACCAGGGAAAGGGTGGGGACGTACCGGATACGTACCTTGGAAATCAAGGAGCGCAACTCATCTCCCTGTTCGACTTGCAGGGCTTCAAACGGCAAGTACCACAGAAAATCATCAGGCACGATGATCAGTTCTTTGTAGTCGTCCCAGACGTTTGCTGAGACACCTGGAATGAGAACTTTAAGAAGTTTCGCGGCCGTTTGCTTCCACTTCTCATCACTCAATTGATCGATCGTCAACTGACCGTTTTTGTCGAAGTTTCCCATCTGGCGCAAGAGATTGGCTGTCAGTTTGCGAACTTTGGGCGGGGATTTGATGGTCCACCGGGTGTACTTTTCTTTGGACATAGAATAGGCGTCGAGTTGATTTCCCACAGAGAAAAATGCCAACACCACCTGCCCATCTTTTAATCCTTGTTGAATAGCCGTTGTTGACTTCAGGGGGGGAAAGGCAAATTCGGATGGTTCTCGTCTCACGGCCAAATTGCGCAACATCAACTCCTGCTTGGAACTGGTTCGAGCCAGGCCTTCGAACTGCTTCTTTAATTTCGCCGCGTCTTCGGCACTGGTCGGATCCAATGCAGTCTGCTTTATCTTCGCACGTTGCTGCGCGGCTAATTCCGACAACTGCTGGTAATCAGGGTGTCTGACCATCAGGTCCTGACGTTGCAATTGAGCTTTTTCACCCAGGCGTTCTGCCGGCGCTTCTAATACCCAGCGCAAGGCCAACAACCGACCGCCCCACGGTAAAGACGCATAGAACCGTCGTCTTCGAATGCGGTCAGCGATTTCCAGGGCCTGATCGGGTTGTTTGTTGTCCTGGGCAATCTGGTACCAATGGGTCCAGGCCGAGAAGTTAGGCGGTGAAACGGATAGCGTTAATGTGTCGAGTGGATCCAGTTTCCAGTCCGCAACGGTCGGCTCGCGTAAAACCTTTTTAAACAGGTCAGCGCTGACGCGTGGCGTAACGGCCCCAGCCAGAAAAAATTTGTCGATCAGAGCAATCCGAAAAATCCTTAAGGAGGATTGCTGTTGACGTTTCAGTGCTGCCTGCAGAGCGACGTTGCCTTTGGAACTATTTTGTGAGGCGAATTGAGTGACCGCCAGTTGATATTGCAATCGCGCTGCGATGCGGCCCACACGCATGTCACGTCGGGCGACGACTCTGGTGGCTTCGCGCAGAAGAGTTGTAGCACTCTGGGTGTCTCCGATGCGAACAAAATTCTCGGCGGCAAGAATCAGCAGCGAAGCCTGCAGCGCGTGGAAATCACGTCGCTTGGCCCAGGCGATAGCTGGGGAGAGGGGCGGATAGATACCATTCTGTTCCGTGACAAAGAAGCAAAGAACCCCCTTGTGAAAAGCTTCGCTCATGACGTCCGCTTGATCGAAAGCTTCAGCGATGTAAGTTGCTTCCAGAAAGTAGTTGGCGGCCGATTCGTATTGCTGATGTTCGAAAGCCAGTTTTCCGAGTTCCAACAGGACCGTAGGCGTCAAAATGTGGTCATATTGCCCGGCCAGGACAATCGCTCTGCTCAAATGTGTTTGTGCCCGATCATTCTTGCCGATGCCGGCATAGGCCACCCCTAACAATGCATCGATCCAACCCTGGGACCAGTGATTCGCCTGGACGGGCCGTACTTCCAATGCCTGAACCAGTTGAGCCGCCATTTTGTCGTACCGACTTGCGGGTCCCATCAACTCGGTTCTGCGGCGTGTTGCCAAGGCCATGCAACGGAGAATTTCGGGTACCCCCAGGGGCTCCATTTTAGGTAGTGCAATCACACCACCCTGTTGTGCGACCCGTTCGTTGTCAAAACGACCCTGCAGACTCAACATTTTGCTGGGAATCTTTCCCAGGATGGAACGGCGGTTCGAACTGCCCCACGTGATCCGTGGGGTGCGAACACCGTACGGCGAAATCTGAGGAGGGAATTTAACACGTAACAGCCACCCCTGTTGCGAGAGAAACACCCGTACGGCCGAATCGTATTGCTCAAGCGCTGCTGCCAAGTCTCCCAAGTGATAGTAACATTCGCCAACCATGGTGTGGTAGCAGATGGCGTCGACCCAACGACCTTGGATGCTAACCACGCCTGTTCGCGCTGCGGCACGGAAAATACGCAAAGCATCTGCATAGTCTCCTTCGTAGTATGCAGGAAACGATGCATAGTATCGAGGTCCGGGAACCGCTTGAGTTCCTCCTAGCTGTGCGAGCGAGGAGTTTGACAGTGAAAGCAAGATCGACAGTGCGAAAATCAGGCGTCGCGTTCGTCGAGCGTGCAGGATGAACTGAACTGGTGATCTGCGGAAGTCACACATGTGGTGAAGTCCCTCTGTTCCTGACAGTTAGTCTCAGTCGGCCAACAGCAGGACTTGTAAGGACCAAGACTTGCCGCTAGCAGAACGAGTTCTTTGTTTAATACATTTTAGCCCGTTTCCACAGGTTAGGTACGTTGTCCAATTGGTCTGTTGGGTACCGCACGGTTGGTGCTGCTCACTGCGATCGACGATGAATGACGAAATGGCTTGTCAGGGGCTCCACGAAACGGGCGTGTTCAAAGACCAATTAAAACCGGGATTTAGAGCGATTTTAGCTGTCCCGTTTCGGTTTTCTCGCGGCCGGGTTGCGTAGGTGATTCATTCTCTGAGCACCCGGAGGAGGATGGAAGACGGCCACTCGGTGATCACAACGACTTTTGAAAAAACATGCAAGATAGGCAGAAGATTCGGACGATAACCGTGGTGACGATTGCGCCGGCCAGATCCCGGAGGGAACTGACCGCTTTCTTCTCACAAGACTTGGAGGCTCGAATCGATGAAGCCAGATAGCCTTTCGCCCATCGCAAGTCGCTGGCTCTGTGGGTTGTTGCTGGTGGTGTCCATGACAGCTACTGGCTGCCAAGTCGATATTGCAGGCCAAACACTGCCGAGTCCCTATTACCTGGCCGACGACATTCAGTACTTCGCACCCGGTCCGGAATTCATGTTGGCCCGTGAAGCAGCGGCCATGCAGAAGTACCAGGCCGAGAAAGAACTCCAGACGGACGACCGTCGGCAGCCCTGACGATCTTCTCATCCGGTTCCCACCTGGTTATCCAGTTCAAGCACTTGAATCAGGGAATCCAGCAGGAACGAACCGCCGCCGCTTGTAGCTGTAGTCGTCACTACCCAGGCTGAAGAAACAATGCTTCGTTCGAAGACAGCTTTGGACGGAAGCATTCAAGCATGCGCTTCCAGGTTTCTCCGTTTTTGGGGACAGTGGATTGAAGCCGAAGATCGAAATCGGACCTGCGCGCAAAGATTGAAAGAGCGCGTACACGTCCGTCTGGCGACGCCCGGAACCAGCGGGTCCAACTGGAAGGAGTATGGCTGGTCCCTCGGATGCAGCCTTATCCGCAGTGCAGTTCCAGCAATGCCCCGACACGACGGTGAAACTCGCCCTGGGTAAGAACATCGTCACAGCCTGCTTGCCGGGCGGCTGTTAGTCGGCTTGCCTGGACATGTGGTCCGAACGCCACAATTGGGCCGATCTCCGAGTTTTGTTTTCGCAAGGCGGGTAGCAGATGTTTGGGATTTAAACCCGGAGTGCTTAAGTCCAGAATGACCAGGGCCACCGGCTTGTGGGCCGCCTCCTGTAAGAGTTGTTCCTCGGTAGTAACGACTTTTAATTCGCCAGCTTTCTGCAGAACCATCTTGGAGATTTGAGAGGGGAAGATCAGGTCCTTGGTGAGAAAGAGTATTCGCATTGAACAAGCCGTCAGTTAACTGCAGATGGTCCGTGACTACCGTCGGTCAAAGAAATCGCTTCAACAAGCGGCAAAACGAACACTTTGCCATCCCCGATATCACCCACGGGACCCGACCGTGCGATGCCGATGATCGTGTCAATCGTCCGCTCTAAAAAGTCTTCATTGACAACGATTTCCAGTACAATCTTTCTTAGTAGATTGGTTTTGTATTCGTTACCACGATACATGGCGCTTTGACCACGTTGCCGGCCAAAGCCTTGTGCGTCACAGACGGTCATGCGTTTTACGCCAACTTTGGAAAGTGCTTCTCTCACGGCGCTCAATTTGGTTGGACGAATGATAGCCAGCACTAACCGCATCGACACAGATCCTCAAACAGTGCGCGAGGACGCCGCGCGCCGGGTGGATGTCTCATGTAACTGGAGGAACTCAGGATAACGAAACCTGGCAGACAGAGGAATGGGATACTCAGATTCTAAAAAAAATCTTTCGGCGGTACATGTGGTACAATATCATCCAGACCAGAAGTAGTGCGACGAATGCAACCAGCACCGGCCCCAGGTCCGTGCAAAAAATGTCAAGGTGCCGGGCGAGGCCTCCCACGAGTGTTTTGCTGATTTCTCGAAAGGGAATGAATTGCACTGCCATGTAAATGGCGATCGCGTTGCTGCCAATGACCACCAGCGGGAATGCCCACCGGTCGATTCGTGCCACGTCAATCAGCCCGTAAAAGAGAGCCAGCAAAAGCAAACTCCAGCCCCCGGCCCACAACGCCATCGAACTCGTCCAGATGTGTTTTATTATCGGGAAGCCGATCCATTCTGACCAGGCCCAGCCCATAGCTAGGCAGAGGAGACCGGCCACGACAAGGCCCTGAAGTTTAGTGCTTGGTTTTGCTCCGGAACGTAAGCCATGACCCGCCAGGACGCCCATCAGTACGGTGGCCCCAAATCCCATACTGCTCAGAATCCAGGTATAGTTGGTTCCGTCTCGAAATCGTCCCAGTACGAATTCGTCGAGAGCGAGCGCCAGGTTTGCATTCGGTTCAATAACGCCTGCGCCGTGCCCTGGGACCGGCACCCAGATCATGAGTAGCCAATAGGTAATCAACAGTGTGACGCAAGTTATCGCCTGACCCAGGACCGGCAGATTGAGCATGATCACCCCGGCCATGAGATAACCGGCAGCAATGGCCTGCAATGTATTGCAGTAAATGTGAAGCGTTGAAATCTTGAACTCCAGCAGATGGCCCTGGGCGACCATTCCCAGCACAAACAACAGCAGCGTTCTTCGAATCAGCTTCCCGTAGAGTTGCGTAGGTCTCTCACCCCGCTCGATGCGTTGTGCAAAAGAAAAAGGCATGGCGACTCCGACGACGAACAAAAACAGGGGCATGACCAGATCCCACGCGGAGAATCCGGTCCAATCTGGATGTTGGAGATGGTAGGTCAGCCAGGCGGGAATGTCCGGGTAAATGCAATCGGCGACTGCCCTGAGACACCGGTTTCCACCCACAATCCAGAACATGTCGAACCCGCGCAATGCATCAAGAGACACGAGGCGTGGATTCCGAGGCGCTGTTTCTGAAACGAGTTTGTTCACGGATCGGTCAGGTTGAGGGGACCACTCTACTCGTGGAGTTGCGGTGCGCCCCGTCTACAACCGGCCGGGCGACTTGCCGACTGTAAGTTTATCCAAACGTCCACGGGAAACAAGTTATCGATCCGGCAAGAGCAGAAAAAATACTTTTCGGGTTTTGGGGCGGAGCCGTAGGTGCACAACCCGATCCGCGCGATGTCAGTACGATCCGAAGAGACGGATGGGAACCGTCTGCAGGCCTTACCAGCCCTGTCCGAAAGTTTTGCAGCAAGGTGGTAGTCACCGGGGAGGATTTGCTCAGAATCTCAGCCATCAGCACGCGTCCCTGACAACTACCTGGCTTGCCTGGCAGCTAACCGGTCAGCCTGGGACATATGGGTTCCTCGTTGGATTGCGAAACGGGTCTTCACGGGTTGTTCGAAGTGAGCGGTCCTTCTGCTAGCGTCTGATCCTGCTGGAGAGATTTGGATAGCGAGCCAACTTTCAAAAAAGGATCTTTCTGCCGGCGACAACTGACCGATATGCAATCTGGGTCTGAGCTATTCTTCCGCCCCCCTTTCAGAGCCGGATGTCCATGGATATGTGGCTCTCCACTTCATCTGTCAGCCCAAAGAGATCTGTCAGCCCAAAGGAGGGATACGGTGCACAGGAATTTTTTCCTCCTGTTGGTTATTGTGGCCACGTTTGCAGGTTGGTCACTTTACGAAAAATTCGAGATCGAAGGACTCGACAAAATTCGGTTTCGGTCCAAAGTCGGAAACACCCGGTCAACGGATCGGCGACCAACAACCGCCGAAATTCCAACGGCGGTTCGGACAGGTAAATCCATTCGGATTGCAACCTTTAACATCCAAGTCTTTGGATCCAAGAAAACGGATAAGGCGCACGTCATGGAGCGTCTGGCCAATATTGCCCGCCGCTTTGATGTCCTGGCAGTTCAGGAAGTCCGCTCCAAGTCGCCAGACATCATTCCGAGGTTTGTCGAATCGATAAACACTACCGGACGTCGCTACGATTACGTCATCGGTCCTCGTCTGGGACGCTCTGTCAGTAAAGAACAATATGCTTACATCTTTGACCTGGAAACGATCGAGGTTGCGCGGAACGAACTTTACACCGTTTATGATCCGGATGACATCCTGCATCGAGAGCCCTTGGTGGGATGGTTTCGCGTACGTGGTCCTCCGAAATCCGACGCATTCACATTTTCGTTAGTCAACGTACACACGGACCCAGATGGAACTCGAGAGGAACTCAATGCTTTGGACGATGTTTACCGGGCGGTGCTTGGCGACGGACGAGGTGAAGACGACGTGATCGTCCTGGGAGTTTTGAATGTCAACTACAAACACCTGGGAGAACTTGGACAGATATCTGGAATGACCAGTGTTGTCCAGGGGCAGGCCACGAACACGCGAAAAACCAAATCCTATGACAATATCCTTTTTCACGGCCAATCGACCAACGAGTTCCTGGGGCGCTTTGGCATCTTCGACATGATGTACGAGTTCAATCTGACACAGGCTGAGGCGATTGAAATTTCCGACCACATGCCCGTGTGGGCCGAATTTAGTGTCTACGAAGGAGGACAGCTCGGTCGCGTGGCCACGCGACCCACTGCAGATCACTCCAACTGACGTTTTCCGAAAGGGGGAAGGGGTCAAACGGAGTAAGCGGAGAAGTCCAGCTTATAAGTTGCGCAAGTACTTCACGGCTGCTGCAATCTCGGTGAGAGGGTCGTTCGACTGTTCACGTTCTAGTGTGAAATACCCCCGATAATTGTGGTCTTCGAGAAGGCCCATGACTTCTGGCCAGTCGACCGTACCACGCCCCAGCGCAACCTCCAGCCCGCGACCCTGTGCCAGATCGCGTACGCCGTCTTTGGCGCGGACATACTGGATGTGATTTCCCAGGTCCTGCGCAGCCTCGCTGGCTGAAAGTCCGCGGATGATCAGGTTTCCTGGGTTGAGCGCAACTGCCAGGCTTCCTTCAGGAAGATCCGTCACCAAGTCTGCCAGCTCAGCGCCACTCTCGTTGCCTGTTTCAGCGGCCAGGAATGCTCCGGCCTTCTGCCCGTGTTTTCCCAACTCTGTCAGGACCTCAATCAGTAGTTGTCGCGACGGGTCGTCCTTTTCGGTGGCTACATGACCGATCTGATTAACGACGATCGACGCGCCCAGTTGATATCCAAGGCTCATGGCCTGCTTGGTTGCTTCGACCCGGGCATCCAGATCTTCCAACACGTTGTAGCCGCGCCGAGTGCGAAAACCGATGGCGCAGACTCGCAGGTTTGAATTGTCCAGCATGTTCTTCAAATGTCGAATGCCAGTCCGGCTCATTTCGGCAGGTTTGAGTCCGTACCGACCATCGATTTCCACCGCCTCGGCTCCCATTTCGGCTGCCGCTCGAAGCGCTTTTTCAAAAGGCAGCCTCAGGCTGGCCAGCTGGATACCAATTTTTAAGTTAAGCATGAAACCATTCTGACAATTGTGGCACAAATGGGTAGCGACCCTGTCTCCGGACGGTCATTCTAAACCCGGGCCGAAACCAGATTTTAACGGAATAACAGATTTGCGATAGCAGCAGAGTCTGGCGGGGCATGAAAAAAACTGGAGAGGATGGTTCCAGTGTGGCATGGCTGAAGGAGAAACGGTTTCTGACCCGATGGAACTGGCAATCTGGATTGGGCACCTTCCGTCGAGGTGTTGCGCACACGGAGATGGGTTCGTCCCCAGGGAAGTCAGCGGCCAAAACAACCCGGTTTAAGCACTGGGAGTGCGAGTTGGACAGCCCTTGAACTGCCGCTTCAGCGTGCCAGGAGGCCTGCTTTTACGGCGCCGTAGGATGGGTTAAAATATCGGCCCATCGCGATAGGGTTTTTTTAGTCGTTGTGGTATTCAAGTTTGTACACTGGTGTGGCAGCCAACTTTGCTGCAAGGGATATTGAGTCATGCTCGATCTGCTAAGTTTCAGTTGTCCTATACTTGCGCAGTCATGGCCATCGGTGCTCCTCGGTCTTGGTGTCCTGATTTGTTTAGGTGTTGGCATTGGCGCCATTGTGGCCCTGATTTATGGCAATCTATGGCTTCAGGCCTACATGGCTGACGCGGATGTGTCCATGACGCATCTTGTCAGAATGGGATTTTGCAAGGTAAACCCTCGCGTCGTCGTACGTGCGAAAATCATGGCGGCTCAGTCCGGGATGGACATCAGTCGTCAACATGGGACCAGCACCCAGCGTGTCGAAGCTCATTACTTGGCAGGTGGTAATGTGATGGATGTCATCCATTCAATCATTGCTGCTAATCGCGCCGGTATCGATCTCGATTTTGATCGTGCGGCTGCCATTGATCTTGCTGGGCGCGACGTATTGGATGCGGTCCAAACTAGCGTCAATCCGAAAGTCATTGATTGTCCTGATCCGCATCGCAGCGGAAAAACCACGCTCAGCGCGATTGCTAAGAATGGCGTAGAACTGAAAATTCGAGCCCGAGTCACCGTGCGCACTAACTTGCTCCAACTGATCGGAGGAGCCACCGAAGAAACGATAATCGCGCGTGTCGGTGAAAGTATTATCTCGTCCATCGGTTCGTCAGACTCCCACCTGACCGTGCTCGAAAACCCGGATGTGATCTCGAAGGCGGTTCTGGATCGCGGCTTGGATGCACAAACGGCCTTTGCGATCGTGTCCATTGATATTGCGGACATCGACGTGGGTGAAAACATTGGAGCTCGACTGCAAGCGGATCAAGCGGAGGCCGACACTCGCCGGGCTCGCGCGATGGCAGAGCAACGGCGCGCCGAAGCCATCGCGAAGGAACAAGAAATGAAAGCCAAGGTGGCTGCTAATCGTGCTCAGCTCATCCTGTCCGAAGCCGAAGTTCCCAAAGCCCTGGCCGATGCTTTCCGAGCCGGTAAACTTCACGGTGACAATGCGAGTTGATGGTCCTCATCCAATGACCGGTTGTCGCCGGTTGTTTCGCTCGCGCAGTGCCGCTGACGTCCATTGGTCCGTGACGCTGACTTTAACATTCGGGAAGCTGGCATCTTCCCGTGTTGCGTCCTGAATTGCAGCCGTCACTTGCTGCCGAGCAACCATTCAAAAGTCTGAATTGAAAGTTCAAGGACGAAGCTGTTGATTTGAAGTGTTTTCAAATCAACAGGAACCAGCAAGACATTTTGCCTTCCGGCGTCGGGTCCAACTGGCACCAGCCAATCAGTGACTCTCGATGCGTGCACACTTTCGACTGCGAAGTGTCATTCACCTTTGGTAGGCCAGCGCGTTGGACGGAGTGCGCGCAAGGGTCAATCTCCAATGAGCTTGACGAGCAGTCGTTTGCGGCGGCGACCGTCGAATTCGTAATAAAAGAGATGTTCCCAGGGTCCCAGGTGTAGAGCACCGCCGGTAATCGCTACGACGACCTCACGGCCCATGACCTGACGCTTTAAATGGGCGTCGGCGTTGTCTTCACCCGTACGATTGTGGTGGTAACGGTCGGAGGAGGCATCAAACGGCGCCAATTTTTCCAGCCATAGTTCATAATCGTGATGCAATCCGGATTCATTGTCGTTGATGAACACGGACGCCGTGATGTGCATTGCGTTGATCAGGGCGAGACCATCCTGTATTCGGCTCTCCTGGACCAGGTGTTCGACTTCACGGTGGATAGAAACGATTGCCCGGCGTTCGGGAATCTCCATCCAGATTTCTTTCGTGAGGGTTCTCATGCCCGACATTTTCCTGTGGTGGGAGATTTGTTTTACTGTCCGCGCGAATCGAACAGCCGATTTGGTGCAGAGAACTCGGGTTGGAAAATAATGGTGTTCCCTGGAACGGGTCTCATGGTCTCAATACGGCCTTGGTCACTTGATCAGGACTCTCCACCAGCATTCGGTAGACTTCCGCCCCCTCCGTGAGGGAATAGCTTTGGATCCAGTCCAAATGCCGCAGCGCGCCGTCCGACAAAGCGTCAATGGCGTCGCGCACGTCGGCGGGACGAGCGGAGTAGGTGCCAATGGACGTCACTTGCTGGCGGATCATGTGGCTGAAATCAGCCGAGGTGACCGCGGTATGCAGGCCGAGCCAGCCGATCCGGCCTAACTGACCGACCGAAGCGATGGCCATTTGACGCGTGACTTCCAGACCGACCGCCTCAATCACGGTTTCAGCTTTCCGGCCCCCGAGAATTTCTCGCACGGTTTGGCCGACTTGTTCCGGATTTAGTCCCCGCGTACAAATGCAGTCTGTCACGCCCAGACTACGGGCCACTTCCAGCCTGGATTCTACCAAATCGACGGCTACAACTTGCGAAACACCCCGGTAGAGGGCATACACCATGGCCAGCAAACCGATTGGTCCGGCACCGATGACGACGAGGGATTGGGCGATGTTTCCCGAAAGCGAAGATGTTGAATCGAGGCAAGTGAATTTTACGGACTGAATAGAAGTTCCGAAGGGTTCTACGAGCGAACCGGCAGGTCCCAGGAGACGTTCTGGAATTTCATAGGCAATTCGTTCGTCAACTGCCATGAACTGGGCATTGGCGCCAGGTAAATGAATGCTGAAGACCTTCCTTTGGGGACAGACTTGAGCGTTTTCGTTGAGGCAGAATTCACATTCAAAACAAGGCACCATGGGATATAGTGCCACAGGGGCACCGAGCTCCCAAGGTTTTTGGCACTCGTTAGCCTCGACAACTCGGCCGCACAATTCATGTCCCAGGACCAGAGGCGGGAAGCGGTTGATGGATACGCCCGTATAGGCTTCCAGTTCAGAACCGCAGACTCCGACTGCGTCGACCTGGACCAGGATCTGGCCAGGGTCTGGAGTGGGCTTGGGCACGTCCTGGATGCGCATCTGCCCGGGACCGGTCCACTCAAGTACTTGCATCATGGAATCAGACATACTTCAAGATGGTAACGTGGGGGGGATGCCCTCGACAAGCCGTCAGCGCAACGACTCTTTGAACAGGGTGTCTGGCGGTTTCTCCGGTTGCGTGTCAGCGTCTCGGACAGCATTTAGTTGTCCGGCAGAAGTGGTCCGCTGTTGATCCGGTTTTTGCTGAGAACCGTGTGACGTTCAGGGCCTGTGCGGCAACTCATGTGAGAGAGGTCTTGCTGCCTTCGATTGGGGCATCACGGAAAAAGTCCGAATGTATGGATCCCGTGGGCCAGGGAGAACAAGCGAGGTGCGAAATCCCTCAATGCGGTCCTTGCAAATCAGGTTGGACGGCTTATTCTAACAGCTTGTTGGACCGCAGGTGGCAACTTCCGGCAAGAATTTTCCACGTTGTTCCTAACGAACTACCGACACATGAGCGAAATTCTGTTTCACTATCAGGAAATTCACCCCACGACCTGGGCCTATGTGTCCTCGTTGATCATCATTGGTCTGTTTTTCAAATTCAACCGCTTCTGGAGTGTGCGCAACCTGGATTTGATACTGTTAATTCTGCTTGCCCCGGGCCTGCTGTTGATCCATTTCGGTGTGGTTTCGAAGGAGTCCGTCATCCAGCAACCAACCCAGGAAACAGAAAGTGTTGATGTGGGATTTTCTGATCCGGGCGGGGCCTCAATCAAGACGGACCCGAGTCTAGCAACAGAAGAAGATGAGTCTCTGGACAAGGTATCCGTTGTAGAATCTTCCATTTCGTCCGTGGGAGGGAAACAGGCGGAAGAAAAAGAGACGGGTGGTGACTCGGAAACGAATAACAACGTAGAGGAAAAATCTCTCGGCGAAAGCCTCGGCTACATTTGGTTGTTTGCAGTGGGAGGAATGTTACTGTTCCGCCTGCTGGTAGATTCTGTCATGGTCAGGCGCCCATTACTCGACCCTAATCTTACCTTGGGCGGACTGACCTTCGTATGTTGTGCGTTGTTTGCATTTTTGATGGCAAATGTGATTGCGGGTGAACCGACTGAAGATGATTTGAAGGGTGCTCAAAGAGCCGAGCTTCTCATGGCTCGACAGGAAGCGCCGGAAAATGATGTCAGTCTGTATCGACATGGGCCAGGATTCCCATTGCTCTATGTTTTGCCGACGATTTCCACTTCCCTGGTGCGCAGCGACGGCGGCGGGGTGGAATTCAATGAGCCTCACTCAAGGCATGTCGCCGTTGCCAAACTCATGGCCATTCTTTCGCAATTATTCATTGTGGCTGGTATCATTTTCATTGCATGCTGGCACTTTGATAACATTCGGTCCGGCATGGGGGCGGCGGTGCTTTATCTACTTTTGCCTTACACGGCTCTCATGATGGGACGTGTGGATCACATCTTGCCGGCGGCGCTTCTGGTCTGGGCAGTGGCGTTTTACCGTCGACCCGTGATTGCCGGAGTGTTGCTTGGTCTGGCCATGGGCGTTGTCTACTATCCTTTCTTCTTGTTGCCTCTCTGGCTGAGTTTCTACTGGCACCGGGGACTTATAAATTTGATCGGCGGGGTGATTTTCAGTTTGGTGCTGATCATTTTATCTCTAGCCTTAACTTCGAGTGATGTGCATCATTTCTTCGAACAATTTCGCCTCATGTTCGGACTTTGGATTCCAGGAATGGAAGGTCTCGAAGGTTTCTGGGACAGCTTGGAGCAGCCTTATCGCGTTTACAGGATTCCCGTCTTGGCAGCTTTTGTCGCCATCAGTGCGGCCATGGCACTCTGGCCTGCACAGAAGAATCTGGGAACCCTCATCAGTTGTTCCGCAACAGTCATGTTGGCTGCTCAGTTCTGGCACGGATTTGGAGGTGGCTTGTACATCGCCTGGTATCTACCCCTGTTGTTGCTTACGGTTTTCCGGCCCAACCTGGAGGACCGAATTGCAGTAGCCGTATTAGGGGTGAGAACCAAGTGACGCCAATTCTACAGATGCTTTAATGCGTGGTGTCAGGGCATGCTAACACAACGGAAGAAGCCAATCGGGTTGTTGCAGTCCGGAGAAAATGGCGGGGGAGTGAATTGACTATGGGGCTTCAAGAACACAAATCGTCAGCGCCTCAGCAAATTCGATGTGTCCTGATCACGGTGAGCGACACACGCACTTTGGAGAATGACACGGGGGGAGAAACGGTGTTGCAGCGGTTGGCGCAAGCGGAACACGTCGTGGTGGACCGTGAAATTGTGCCGGACGATCCACAGCGAATGCGTGTGTTACTGAACCAGATCACGCAGCGCGAGGATGTCGACGCGATCTTGATGACCGGTGGCACCGGGATCACCCAGCGCGATCAAACATTCGAAACGGTGACCCAGATGCTTACCAAAATATTGCCTGGCTACGGCGAATTGTTTCGCTGGCTGAGTTACCAGGAAATTGGAGCCGCTGCCATGCTGAGTCGTGCGACGGGAGGCCTGCTGGGTAACAAGGTTTTGTTGACGATGCCGGGTTCTCCTGCTGCCGTGCGTTTGGCCATGGAAAAACTAATTCTACCGGAATTGCCCCACCTCGTGCGAGAAGCGAAGCGGTGACCGGTTGACTGGCAGGCCTGGAACTCCAGTGATGGGGGGTATTGTCATGCAGCCAATTTTCGGATCCCGCGAAGACTCCCGGCACATGACGTGCGGGCACGGAAGAGCCGCCTCAGCTTTTGGAAGTTGGCCATGGAACGTTCGGTGGCAGCCTGGTTTTCCAACCGGACACGTAGGCACTCATTGACAGTTTTGTGCTAGACGACGCACCAAGGCGAACGATTCTGGGTGTCGACAACCGGAGGGAATCGGCGAGGGTGCAGCAGGTGTGCCAGAATCTCAGTGCTGTCGATCAGCCGTGGACCGCTGCGGTTAAAATAGCTGTTAGCATCGACGGCAAAAACCCTCCTCTGGAGAACCGCTTGCAGGCGATGGTAATCCGGATAGCTGGTCAGTTGTTCCCCCTCGATCCTCGCTCGTTCCAAATCAAACCCACATGGCATGATGATCAGTGCTTGTGGGTCAAACGAAACGATTTCACTCCACGAATTATAAACACTGTGTCCCGCTTCGCCGGAGAATAAATAGCGTCCGCCGGCCAGGTGGACCAATTCGGGCATCCAATTTTTGGCCAGCATCAGAGGTTCAATCCATTCGATGCAGCAGACGCTTGGGCGCTGATCAAACTCGATATCATCGGTCTTGTGACGGATGGTCTCGATGCGTCCTTGTAGTTGTGCAACAAAGCCCTTTGCGCGATTTTCGCACTGCAGGTGTTCACCCAGCCGTAAGATATCGTCCAACACGTCGGCCAAACACTGGGGATGTAGCGATAACAAATCAGTATGTTGTAAAGCGGATTGGGATTCCACTGCTTCGGCCACGTCTTCATATCGCACGGCACAAACATCACACTGTGCCTGGGCGATGACGACGTCGGGAGCCAATGCAACAAGTTGCTGTACGTCAATTTCATACAGAGACATTCCTGCCTTGAGTTGATCGTGGACTTGATGATCAATGCTGATGCTTGACCGGCTGGAGTCGATATTGGATTTAGTCAACTGCGGCAAGCTGAGAGCGTCGGGCGGATAGTCACATTCATGACTGACGCCTACCAGGCAGTCTCCTAGTCCCAGACCAAATAGAATCTCGGTGGCACTGGAGACAAGGGAAACGATTCGTGGCGATCTGGTCATGGCGGTGTCTGTCGATTTTGCGAGTTTCTCGATGAGTGGGGAAATCGGATCGGTATCATCCGCAGTTTCCCTGCGGGTTGTTTCTAGACAAACTACCAAAGTGTCCGAGAAAGCCTAGTCCCGACGAATCCCAGCCGGTGATTTTAGCTCATGAGCGATACGAATGTTCACGGTACGGCTCACTGCATCGGACAAACCAGGACTGATGGTCGGAAGTGTCAGCGTGATCCCGATAGTGAAGTGACATGTGACTTGAGGACCGCTGCAGCAAGCCTTGTTGTCCAAAATGGCAGCCATGCGAAGCGGATTTCTGCTCCCTACACAGGCACATTTTTCGAGGATGATGACGAAGTGCGGCTCTGAATCGTGAGGCTTTCGAGGGATATTCAATCAATTTCAAAAATGTTCCCTCGAAAGGATTTGGCCGCGCATCTATACTGGTTCGATGCCTTCCTTGATTTCCCCTTCCTCCGAATTGGAATCGTCCAATTTTTCGTCTTCTTCTGAAACATCGGGCCCCGATTCTTGCCAGCAATGCTCCGGGAGACCTGTGAATTTTGCGATACTTGCGATCTACCAGATTGTAATGAGGACAGGTTGGATCTTCAAAACGGAAAGTATCATCATGCCTGCGGTCGTCGACACGATCTCCGGGGCGGGGTGGGTCAGAGGGTGCCTGCCAATGTTGAATCGTTTCGGCCACAGTATTCCGCCACTGCTCCTTGCCCGTCGCGTCAAGCTGTTACCGCAAAAAAAGTTTGCTGTGTTGGTCACTACGGGTCTGATGTCGGTCTGTTTTCTGTTGCTGGCAGGGATTTTTGCGTCGGGACTGGCAGAGCAATATGCTGCGATGACAACCTGGATGTTTCTCGGTATTTATACCGCGTTCTTTATTTGTGTTGGTGTGAATCAACTGGCGTTGGCAACACTGCAGGGAAAACTTGTCGCAGCGACACGTCGAGGCAGACTTTTGCTGGTGGCCAACACGATCGGTGCTGTGACGGCGGTCGGATGTGCGTGGTTCCTGTTGTCTCACTGGATTAGCGATCACGGGGCGCGGTTCGATTTGATCTTTGGTTTTTCCGGGGTTTTGTTTGCAGCGGCATCACTGACGGTACTTTTTCTACGGGAGGGCCGTGACTCCTTCCAGCAGGCTGCTGCCAAGCGCGTGATCTACTATTTTGCGGATTCATATCGCGTCATTGCCAGTGACTCGAGCTTCCGCCGCCTGGCACTGGTGGCAGGCTTGTTCGGAATGTCGCTGATGTTGTTTCCGCACTACCAGTATCTCGGGCTGCAGAGGATGGAATTGAAAACATCAAATCTGATGTGGTGGGTGATTGTTCAGAATATCGGTACAGGACTGTTTAGCATTCCAGTGGGCGCAATTGCTGACCGGTATGGAAATCGACCTGCTCTGAAAATCGTTTTATTGGGCATCGCGGTGGCCCCGGCCGTAGCGATCGCGCTTTTACATTGGGGACAGTTTGCTACCCGTTTTTACTCTCTGGTTTTTGTGTTGGTCGGATTGACCCCCATTGTGTTCAGGGTTTTGCAGAATTACACGCTGGAACTTGCTGATCCCACGAACCATCCGAAATATCTCAGCACTCTGGGGCTCTGCATTGCATCCCCCATATTTCTCTCTCCCCTTGCGGGATACTTCATTGATTGGCTCGGGTTCGAAGTAGTTTTTTTGACGATCTCAGCCGCGGTCTTCCTGGGATGGACCCTTACCTTCGGTTTGCGAGAGCCCCGGCATCAAACCGTCTCGGATGTGCCTGACGAATTGGAGTGATTTGCACGCCAATGAAGGCACATTCACGAAGTGTCTTGTTCCCCGGGTGTAGCAGCCGAGGGACTGAAGCATCGCCCGCATAGTTCAGCAAGCTACCGATCTCTGCAACGATCGGCTTGGAGACCTTGTGCCAAAGTGCTAGCACGCACTTGGTGATGATCCAGTGATTGTTGCTCAAGGTCCTGGTCCTTTCGTTTCCCGGATGGAATAAATATTTCTGTAGAGGTCTCCCATTTTCTTTTTCAGTCGGCGTGGATCAAAAACCGTGTTCCGGCCTGTCGTCTGGCCGTTTTTGCAAGTGCCCTTCATCGCCATTGCCGAAGGTGAGAGTTCTGCCTAAAATTCTCGCCGTAGCCTAACGATGGCTCCTGCGAGTTACCGAGATGGCACGCAGCACTCGCACCTGCTTGCCAGCTTCTCGTCTACGGCCCACTTTGCGAGGGAGTTCCGTCATGGTCCTGCGAACACGATTGTTACTGCTGTTGTGTTGGATGTTCATTGCAACAGCACCGCACCCCGTTTCGGCGCAGACTCGTGAAGATGCCATCGTCAGCAGGGCGACCAGCGTACTCGACGAAATCATGGCAATCCCTACCGGGCAGATTCCCCAGTCGTTGTTGCGGGACGCACAAGGTATTGCCATCGTTCCGGGTGTAGTCAAAGGTGGGTTTGTGGTTGGTGTTCGACATGGAAAAGGAGTCGTGTTGATTCGAGATGAGGTAGCGAATTGGCAAGCCCCGCAATTTGTGTCATTGACCGGTGGAAGTGTCGGGTGGCAACTGGGGATCCAATCCACTGACGTCATCCTGGTTTTCAAGAACCGCAAAAGCATCGACGGGTTAATGAATGGAAAGATGACAATTGGAGTCGATGTGGCAGCAGCAGCCGGTCCGGTGGGGCGTCAGGCGTCCGTGGCCACCGACCCTCGATTAAACGTTGGTATTTTTTCGTATTCTCGCAGCCGAGGTTTGTTCGCAGGCGTTTCACTTGACGGTTCTGTATTGCGAGTCGACCAACAGGCAACTGCGGCCTATTACCGTGTCCCTGGACAGTTGTCGGGCCCTGCGGTGGTACCTGTTTCCACCATTCAGTTGATCAACCGACTGACGCAATATTCAACGATCACAAACGCAATGACCACGATCATGCCTGGTACAGGGTGGCAATCTCAAACTCAGGGCGGTTCGCAGCAGAAGGCCCAGCGGGCCCAGGTAGTCCGCCGTCAAATGCTGGCTTCCTGGCAGCAACTATCAAATTTGCTGGACGATCGTTGGAGGGTCTATTTGTCTCCGCCGTCGGAGGTGCTGAACTCGGAACAGGTGACCGATCCTCGTGGACTGCAGCAAACGATACAGAACTATGCTGTCGTGAGGTCCGATCCGCGGTACGCTGTTTTGACCAGTCACCCACAACTGGCAACGACCCACCAGTTGCTTCAGGAGTATGCAGCACTCCAGTCCTCCCAGGCAGGACGCCAACTTGTTTTGCCACCTCCACCGGGAACGGAGGGTGCCGAAAGAACCAGTCGCTTTTAGCCATTCAGGCCGCGTTGAAGTCATCCACACGAAGCTGTTGTCGCGACGGATTCCAATCCATCTTACTGGTCCCTTCGCTTCCAATCGTTGTCCAACCAGCATAAATTGGGCAGGAGCTTGTTTCCCTGACGCGGTTTCGATCTTTCCGAGGTTGACAGAAGAGGAAGCGACACAAGAATAGAACGTGAAGCGTTGGTTTCACGCTCTTTTTGTAATCGTTTATTTTCCGGCAACCGTCTTCGAAGAAGCGAGACTCTATGAGAATTGCCTGTGTGGCATCCGGCTCAGAGCAAGCCCGAGAGAGCTTCGCCGGTTTGCAGAAGCGATATAATTTTGTTGAAGTTGAAAAGGCTGACGTTGTCATCGTTTTGGGCGGGGATGGTTTGTTGCTGCATTCGTTGCATGAATACAAGGGGTTGGACAAGCCTCTCTACGGTATGAATCGCGGTACCGTCGGATTTTTGATGAACGAGTACAGCAGTGAAGATCTCGAGCGTCGGGTCAACGAAGCCAAACGCGAAGTGGTTTATCCATTACGCATGTTGGCGGAATCCCGGAATGGTCAAACCTGTGAATCCATCGCGTTTAACGAAGTGTCGGTCTTCCGCTACAGCCATCAGACGGCAAATTTGCGTATCGAGGTAAATGGCATCCAGCGTATCGGCAATCTCATCTGTGACGGACTTCTGCTTTCCACTCCTATGGGCAGTACGGCTTACAACTTGTCCGCGCGAGGACCGATCATCCCCTTGGGATCTAACCTGCTGGCGTTGACCCCGATCAGTGCGTTCCGTCCGCGTCGATGGCACGGCGCTTTAATTCCCTACACGGCTGAAGTCAGCTTCGTGAACCTGGATCCCGAAAAGCGTCCGGTTGGCGCTGCGGCAGACTTCTTCGAGGTGCGCGACTTGGTTTCCGTCACGATTAAACAGGACCAGTCGAAGCCCTCGACCATACTCTTTGATCCTGATCGCTCACTGGAAGAACGGATTTTCAGTGAGCAGTTTGCCGAATGAAATCTGTCCGGGCACAAAGGGGGATCGTTTCCCGCAGTTTGTCTGTTTGCCGATCCGTTTAAAAATGATTCCGCTCGGCAGTTCGTCGACGCCATTTCCCAGGCATGGTCCGATGTACTTAGTCTGCAGAGGAGGGATCCAGCACCCTCTTCCAACCCACCGGCTGCGTCCAGGCCTGTTCGAACTGTCCTTCGGATGTGGGATCCGCAGGAGGCCGGTTTGAAGTGATCACGGCGCGAACGTAGAATTCTTTTCCCGTCAACTTGTAACTTGCTTGAGTGCCACGGGTGGTCTGCAAGACACGCCCCACATCTTCGGAATAAACTCGTGTTGTTGCGATTTCCTTCCCTTCCCGGTCAAGACGTGGTGATGATGTCCGATCGTAATCATTCAGGGTCCCGACAAACTGGATAGTGTAGGTTACGTCCTGGACGGGCTGGACACGAACATGGAAAGTTTTCTGCTGAGCGTCGAAATCGATGTCACTCAACGTCACTCCGCTGGAGGCGTAAAAGTCACCAGCTTTGACGGCACGAATCAGGTGTTCGGGAGTCAGGTAGCGGGATTGTACCATGATCCAACCTCGTCCGGGTCGACTGCCGGACCGGCCGTGGTACTCATGACTATCATCGGTTGCTAGTCCATAAAGGGGTGGGGCACGTAAGACATCCAGACGAATCGTATTGGCAATATCCCAGATCCGATCAACAGACGGGTGATCTTCATCTCCGCTGTTGTTCACGCTTGGATGACCATTGAAGACTTCAAAGAAACGTTCTGCCAATACGGCTGCCAGATCTTCTGCGGTGAACGTGTAATGAAAACTGGGGTGATTGAGATGCAGCAGAACCTCGCGTCCTGTACGTCTCGCTTGATCTTCGACAGCTCGTAAATTATTGATCACGCCTTCGCGAATACTGTTACCACCCAGTGGTTGGATTACTTCCTTGAGATTGGTTGCGTTTAAATGGACCGGTTTGCCTAATATCCGATCGGTGATTTCTTCTCCCTGGATGAGGATAAACTTGCCCCGCTCTTCGATCAGGGCGCGGAACTCGTTTAACGGTTTGAGACGGACCTCGACTTCAGGAGACTCGGAAACTCCACGAGTTTCCACCCAGCCACCCCCGAACCGGCTGCGATATTTCTGCAGAGTGTCCTGGTCGCCGCGACGGAGAATTTCTTCCAGTTTCATCCAACGCTCACCTTCACTCAACACGTTGTGATCCGAGATCGCCAGAAAGTTGTAATCACGGGTTCGGTACCACTCGGCAATCATTTCCGGAAAGTCATTGCCGTCACTCCAGAAGGAGTGTGTGTGGATGTTGCCCTTCCACCAGCGAAGGCGGGGATCTGCCGGTACGGACTCGTCACCTGAAGTCGCACGGTGAGAGACGAAGATGACCTGGAACACGAGAACCAACAGGATAAGGCACTGTTGACGTTTTAAAGTGCGGGGACGTGTCAAAGTCATACGCGAACTCGCTTTCTTCCAAGGTAACCAATGAGTGTGAGGGCAAAGTTGCATGGGTTCATCTGGAGATGCGTGGTGATGCCAATGTGGTCACTGGAATTTCCCGCCCGAGGCACGGTTCTCCGGCAGAGAAAGACCGACGGGATCGGTTGGATCGCTGGAAATAATGAAATTTGTTCAAGAGCTGGTTTTTCCTCCCGGCGTCTCGCGCAATTCACCCACTTCACCGTCGGGGCCACGAAAGTAGACGATCCACACAGCGGGTCGAAATTCAATTGGCTCGGAGAAAAACTGAACTCCTTGCTGGAGGAGCCTCTGATAATCGCCGCGTACGTCGTTCGACTGGAATCCGATGTGAATGAATCCGTGATCCGCCTGCCGCCGTTCACCAGGTACCGACTCTCCACGCGGGTCGATGTACTCGAACAATTCCAACATGGTTTCACCGCACATGAGGTGCGCAATCTTTGCCCGGCACCCTGGCAATCCCACGACCGTTCCTAAAGGCGTTTCCGGGCCACAATCAAGTTCTCTGACAAGTTCCAGGCCCAGTACTTCGGTGTAGAACTCGATCGATTGCTGGAGGTTGGAAACACTCAACGCCATATGTTCAAGTTTTGTGATCATAGCACTCAATTCATGTAGATGCCGCCGTTAATGTCCAGTGTTGTACCCGTGATGTAGGAGGCCTGACTGGAGGCAAGGAATACGATCGGTTGTACCACCTCGTCAATCCCACCCAGGCGAGCCATGGGAATGGATTGAATGAGCTGATCGACTTTTTCAGGGCCCGCATCGGTTGTCATTGACGTATCGATGATGCCGGGAGCAACTGCATTGACGCGCACTCCATGTGGTGCACCGGTGCGGGCCAGACTCTTCGTCAGCGCCCCGATAGCCGCTTTGCTGGCGCTGTAATGGGCACCCACGGCAATTCCCCCTACCTGTCCAGCCAGAGAGGCAAAATTAACAATGGCTCCGGACTTTTTGGCGATCATCGATGCGATGGCCATTTGGCTCAGTAAAAAAGTGGATCGCAAATTCACGCGTAGCACCTGATCCCATTCTTCCGCTTCAACATTGGCCAGCGGAGTGCGAGGGCAGATACCAGCCACATTCAGCAGCACGTCAATTCGGTCTGTGTGGCTGAGAATACTGTTGATCCAGGATTTCACAAAATCCGGATCCGAGACATCTCCAGAAGTAAAATTTGGTGCGGCGATTTCACGGAGATCGGTCTGATAGACATTGGCTTGAAGTGCCAAGAAACGTTGGCACAGGCTGCGACCGATGTCGCCCGCAGCACCAGTAATCAGAACAGTTTTTTCAACGAAGTCGTGATCCATAGAAGTCTGCCAATATAAAACAAATGTTCGGCGGTGAAAATCACTGGGAGCCGGCAGATGACTGGGACGTAGCTTGTGCCACCACCAGGGCTTCGTGCCTGCCTTCTACGAGCCAACCTTCTTCGTAATGCAGCGTTCTGAGACCTGACAGAAGTGCAGGTAATTCGCCATCTTCCAGTAAGAAACGCGCCGACGGACGCTGGTGTCGCTGTAAATTGCTCTGAGTGGGCTGTAAAAAGACCAGCAGTCCACCCGGTGCCAACGCCTCGGCAAACCTGGGAAACAAAGTACGATCCAGATAGTGAACAGCCAGGATCAGATCCCACGGGCCAGCGGGAAGTGGTTCTTGCTCCAGGTCCAAGTGGACGGTTTTCAATTGGATTCCCAGCGATTGGGATCGCGTCTGGGAAATCCGCAGCGCCTCGTCCGAAATATCTACCAGCGTCACCGTGAGTCCGCGCTGGGCAAGCCACAACGAGTGTCGTCCCGCACCTCCAGCCACATCGAGAGCGTTGCCCTGGCGGGGCAAGAGATGTTCGATGTCTGTAATAACCGAAGATGGCTCGGTTGAGTCGTGTTCTCCTTGTAGAAATTTACGATTCCAACGGTGCCTGTCTTGATCGTTCACGACTGCCTCGTTTTGGGTGTTTTCACCTGCGCACGTGGTCACCATTGTAGCGAATCGACTTGGCACGTGGACAAGGAGTCTTCTGCAGGGGACAAAGACCGCAGACTCGGTGCCGGTTCAGGGAAGCCATACATCGAGAAGAACGGTGGGTTCCAAGGGAGTGAAACAGGTTCCGCCGCAACTGGCCGGGATGAGCATCGTTTGCCCGGTACCCAGCGGGGTCGGGACTGCGTCGTGTTCAATTTTCAAGCTCCCGGATAGAATTGCCAGGAGGTGGCAACTGTCAACAGCGGGAATGGTGCGAGGCTCGTTCAAGGACCAGCGTTCGAGTACGAATTTGTCACAGGTCACCAGTCGAACTCGTGCCGCGTCGTCCGTAGGGAGCGGAGTCTGGGGACCGATGGGGCCTGCTTCGTAATCGGCGATTTCCAGAGCTTCTTGAATGTGGAGTTGTCTGGATCGGCCATCGGCTTCACGGCGATCCCAGTCGTAGAGCCGAAAAGTTGTATCGCTGGCCTGTTGGATTTCCGCAACCAGTAATCCCTCGCCCAAAGCATGGACGGTGCCTGCTGGAATGAAGATACAGTCTCCGGCCTGGGGCTGGAACTGATGAAGGCACGATTCCGTTTCACCGATCGAAATTTTGCGAGCGAGCGTTTCCCGGTCCACTCCTGGGCGGAGACCGGCATACACGTTGCTGCCGGGTGGTGATTCCAACACAATCCACGCCTCAGTTTTTCCCAGGTCAGGTGGATCAAGTTGCGCGCCCTGGGCATCGTTGGGGTGAACTTGAACGGAAAGCACACGATTCGCATCAAGGAATTTGAATAAGAGCGGGAATTGTTTCCAGGAGTGTTCTTCTCCAAAGAGTTCCGCTGCGTGTGCCGTGACCAGGTCGTTCAGTGTGCAGCCCGCCAATTTTCCGTGCGAGACAACGCTTTGATCCGTTCCTCGGTCAACAATTTCCCAGCTTTCGGCGTAATCATTTCCCTTTCCGATCTTTTTCCCCAGGACGGATTCCAGACGCCGGCCACCCCATAGGTAACGCCGAAAAACAGGTTGAAAAAGCAGAGGATAGAGCATGCTTGTGGCCCTTACGGTACTGCCGCACGGAAGTTACTCGACTGCTGCTCCGTGGCTCCGAGAAGGGTGGTTGGCAGAAGCGTATCCTTTGAATCGGACTTTACACGATTCAGAGCCATTGATGAATTTCTACCAGAGAGGTCTTTCGGGAAGTCTGGAGGGCCGGACGCTGCTGGCTTTGTTTAGCCCTCTACCACTTCACCCGAATCGATGACCTCCTGATTTTCTTGCGCCAAGGGTTCGGGGTCGCCACCAATGATTTGATTGTCGGTGATTTGAGATTCAACCCGGAGCAAGATATCATCAACTGCCCAGCGATCAAATTTATAATTGTCCAGGACAAATTTCTGCGTGCGACCTTCTGTATCGTAAGTGATCCTGGCAATGCCCTTATTCTGCCACTGTTTTTTGTCCAGCGTGAGAATGCTGTCGAAGTCGAACTGCTGGCCCCAACTGGAAGTGATGCCAGAGTTGTTGGCTTCCAGCCAGCGGCCACGGGATCCCAGGTAGACGAACAGGCTGAAAAATCCGACCGGTGCGGCCACCGCGATCATCACAAACTGAGACTTGATTTTCCAATCGTATCGATTCTTGATATCCTCTACCGTCTTCACCAGCACTTTGTTTTCATCCGGTTTTTCGATCGGCCAGTTATTTTCTTTGGCAATGGTCTCCCAGGTATCAACTAAGTCGATCGTTTCGTTGACCGAGATCTCCTTGCCCTGGGAATCGATGATCTTGGTTTTGTCGTTGTATTTGAATGTCTCCCACTGGTCGTCAAAATCCTTGACGCGAATCTGGTTGTTGTCCTCAATCTGCCGAACCCTGCCGGCAAGAGTTTTCAAAGCCGTATTACGGGAGGGCTGTTGAGCCTGGCCAGCGCCCCGGATGATCACCTCGATCTTCTGCGCCGTCTGTCCGCTATTGTTCTTCCTGTAGGTAACTCGCACCCACTTTTCCAAATCTTTGTACTGGAGGATCCGTGAAAGTTTATTGGGGTAGGCGATGGTTCCATCATACAATGCCCAAAAGAAGAACCCGATGCAGATGATTGCAATCAGAATAAATCGCAGAAAAAATCGGGTGTTGACGTCGGCCCGGATGTTCATTGGTGGATTCCTCCCCTTGCCCAGTATTTTAACAAATGTAGCTTAAAATATCAGTCTCGACAGGTTGTCCGGGCCTCGATTTGGAGATTTCAGTTGGGATAATCCGTGTTTAAAGAAGTCGCCGCGACTCCCGAAGGAAATATTCGAACTCTTCTGTCACGATACGTGTCAAGCGAGGGGGTCTTTTCTCTGCAAGGCTGTCCCGAATGATTTGAGGATAGATTCTCTCCTCCCATGAGCGGGCGAACTTCCACGCGATCCGGGTTGCGAAGCAGTTCGCACGCCATATTTCATTACCGGGAGTGTTTGCACTTTATAAGCTCGACCATTTTAGACCGGGGCGTGTCGAGAGGATGAATCACGGCTCCCGTTGCTGGTCTGGCATCCAGCGGTCCTGTCGTTCATTTGCGACGGTAGATACCTTGGAAATAGCCCTGTTTGCGATTCTTCATGTCAGGCGTTTTGGCTTGTCTGCCAAAGTTCCAAAAGGACCTCCTGGGCCGCGGTCGTTGTTCCTGAATGGGGCTGTTTGCATTCGTGCGGGTTTGAATTTTTCTGCGAACCGGAGCTCTAGTCCGAATTTGACTTTGTGCGTGAGTCTGAGAGTTTCTGTCGATTTGATGACTGAACTGATCAAGATTCTTCACGGTTCGCTCATAACGAATCAAGGCTTGGCGCTCCAGTGATTCGGCTTGATCCAGAACTTGTTTATCGTTGGACTGGAGGCCAAGTTGCCGAATCCGCTGCGCTTGGGAAAGTTGTTGGTCCAGTTGTTTCTCGGCGTTTTGCAGTTGCCGTTCCATCACTTGAATGCGGCGTGCAATTTGCGACTCGATGGCTTTGAATTTACGTTGCCCTTCCGCAAATTGGGCCTCCACGGAAGTTGACGGATTTTGGCCGGCAGGTCTTTGATACGTCAGATTTTGGGCCCCGGAAAAAGACGGCAAAGCGATGAGGAAAAGTCCAGTGATCAGAGCCGCTTTGGTGGTCATAATCCGGTTCTCCCAGGAAAAAATGAATCCTTCATTTTGAATATCGGGGTCGTGACGAGCGTCATTTGATAGTCCTTTAAGAATCACCGAAGAAGATGCTTGGAAGAAATTTACGGATTGATAGGCCTGGCAAAACCATGCGGAATGGTCGGGTAAAATTTCAGGTTCGCTCACAAGACGGATGTCGCAACCGCCGGGACTGCTAGCAGTGGCCAGGAGACCTGCAGAGGAATGGCTTTACTTGAGCCGCTCCGGGTGTATTCACAGCCCGATCGGCCCAATCGGTTGCTGACTATCAGAAACAATCGCTCCGCGGATAAGAGAAAAGCAACAACGAGCCACAGGGCGACTCCTTTGCCGCTTCTGATGTGCGGACTGAAGCTGGAAAAAGAATCAGGGAGGATGGCCTCGCTGTTAGGGTGGCTCTGGACACGCAACGGAGTGTCAAGGTCCGGGACAACAATTTGTTTGCCGAAGTATCGACCAAGGGGACTCTGTTCGGATTCGTTAAAGTCTGTAAAACGCATCCTTCGTCATCACCGGGCGCAGGTCGGCATGATGTCCCGCGATCAAGAACAGACACCGGACAATTCCGTGTGGATGATTCAGCGGATCCCGGTCATGTTCATGCGAACATCTAACGTTTGCATTGTTGGGCAACAGCACGGGTGAGGCTGGTATCAGGTTGTGGTGAGGTGCTTGCAGTGAGTCCGTCATCTGGACGAAAGGAAGTTGAGCGAAGGTGCTGAATTTTGGAAAAAAATGTCATTGGGTGTTTCAAGGTGGATTTCCCGCCTCATGGTTTGGGGATAGTATGTTGATGATCTCATTTGTGGAACTGAAAGGCGTGAATCGCTAGGGGGGTCTCTTTCCAGTTGTCTTTGCAAAGGAAACGACAGATGATGGATGCTCAAGAATATCTCGAAGAGCTGATCCGATATGAGTCAACTAGCAGCTTGACCAATGAGCCGATCGCAACCCATGTGAACCAGGTGTTACAGCGGTTGGGATTCACGACCGAATGGGTCGAGTACGTGGATGCCGATGGTGTGACCAAGGTCAGCGTGGTCGGCAAGAGGGGGTCCGGTACGGGAGGATTTGCCTACTTCGGGCACACGGATGTGGTACCTGCGGATGATTGGCACGTTGCCGAACCGGGGCCGTACACAGTCACGGTGCGGGACGGGCGACTTTACGGTCGGGGTAGTTGTGATATGAAGGGCTCGATTGCCTGTATGCTGGCGGCTGCCGAAGAAATTTCGACCGAGGAACTTCAAGCTCCACTCTACATTGTCTGCACGGCGGATGAAGAGGTCGGGTACACCGGTGCCAAGGAAGTAACGAAGCAGTCCAAGTATTATCGCGAAATGGTTGCCGGTGGTTGCCGGGGTGTGATAGGGGAGCCCACGCGTCTGAAGGTGGTCTATGCCCACAAAGGAGTTTGCGGGTTAAAAGTAACGTCCCTTGGTTGTGCGGCCCATTCCAGCACGAGTGCCGGGCTGAATGCGAACCTGGCGATGATTCCATTTTTGGTGGAAATGAAAGATATCCACGACATGTGCGAGTCAAGTCCTGAATGGCGTAACGATGAATTTGATCCTCCGACGGTCAGTTGGAACATCGGGATCAACGATTTTACCCGGGCGCACAACATCAAGCCGCCACAAAGTGTCTGCACGGTCTATTTTCGTCCGATGCCCGGCCAGGATCCGGAAGTGCTCATTGGTCGAGCCCGGCGTGCAGCTGAGAGCGCTGGGATGGAGTTGGAGGTGGTTACGCAGGGCGGTCCTTTGTACGTTGATCCGAGTTCCGTATTCGTCCAGGAACTGCTTGAATTTGTCGAGTCGGACAGACCGCAGACGGTTGCCTATGGAACGGATGGATGTGTCCTTCAAGACATGGAATTTCTGGCAGTTTTAGGGCCCGGAGATATCACGCAGGCGCACACCAACGATGAATGGATTGAATTGGAACAGCTGCAAAAAGGGACGGATCTCTATGCGCGGTTAATTCGTCATTGGTGTTGTTAACAAGCGGACAGAAAACGAGAGGATAGGAAAAGATGCACATCAACCAATGGTATCGAATGATCTTTTGCGAGCGGTGTTTCTACCGGTAAAATTCCACCAGGCGACAAGAACCATCATGGTTTCCGATTCGATCACATTCCGCGCGGCGGAGGTTAGGGACCTACCGGGTGTTCTCAAATTAATTCAGCCCTTCGTGGTTGCCCGGCAGTTGTTACCCCGCACGAAAGTAGAACTTGAAAAACTGTTCGAACACGGGTTTGTGGCTGAGTGCAATCAGGAACTCGTGGCCTTTTGTGCGATCGAAATCTACTCATCTAAATTGGCTGAAATTCAGTGCTTGGCTGTGGCGCCGTCTCAACGAAATCAAGGGATTGGAAAAAATCTCGTCGAACGTTGCATTTCGTGTGCTCGGCAGGAGGGGGTTTGTGAGCTGATGGCCATTACTGCTTCTGAGAATGTGTTCCAGCAGTGTGGTTTTGATTACGCGTTACCCGATCAAAAACGAGCGTTGTTCATTCGATTGGATGATCGTTAGGACGCGTTCATTTTTTCGTCACAGTCCGGTAAGCTCTCTGAGCACCATTTGTCTGCAATCAGCTTTCAGTATTGAAAAGCCACCTTCCACCGGGTTGTTGTAGGAATTATCAACCGACGGTGAGTTGCCAGCAACGATGAATGCGACGGTTTCGAAAGTCCGGCGGCACGGTCTGTTTGCTTATTTCCAGTGTTTGGTAATCCTTGAGTTGCGAAGGGTCGAATTGAAATCGGCGAAAATTGGTGGAGAAGAAAACCACTGCTTTCGGAGCCAGATGAGTTCGGAGCAAGTTCAGGAGTTCGACGTAATCTCGCTGGGTGTTCCAATCCTCAGTGCGACTTTTGCTATTGGAATAAGTCGGAGGATCGACGACTGCCAGGTCGAATTCGACGTCGGCCGGAAGCTGACGCAAAAATGCCATTGAATCTGCCCGTATCAGCTGGTGAGGCTGATGACGCAGCTGGTTAAGTTTCAAGTTTCGTGCCGCCCAGGAAAGGTAATTTTTTGAGGTATCAACCGTTGTCAGGGACGTCGCTCCTCCTGCTGCCGCATAAACGCTAAAACTGCCCGTGTAACCAAATAAATTTAAAAACCGTGTGCCTGCGGCAATCTTTCGCACCATGGCACGTGTCAGGCGATGATCGAGGAACAATCCCGTGTCGAGGAAGCCCGCCAGTTCAACCTCGAACTGAAGATTATTTTCCTGCACGATCAGCGGCTGGGACTCGGGGGCATGGCGTTCGTACTGTGAATTTCCACGCTGTCGATCGCGCCGTTTGACAAAGATATGCTCACGCGGAGTCTCCAGAACTTCCGCAGTTATCTTGACCATCAAATCGAGCCAATCCGCATGCTGGGCAGGCGTACGATCGTGTGGTCTGGAAAACTCTGCAAGGTGTAGCCGATCTTCGTAGCGATCGATCACCAGGGGAACTTCTGGAACGTCGCGTTCGTAAAGGCGGTAACAAGTAATTCCTCGACTGGGCCAACGTCTCAGATGCCGCGCTCGTTTGGTAAGGCGATTGCGGAATTCTTCGGCTTGGCGCCAGGCCGTTTCGTCCAGCCCACCGAATGCCGGGACTGGCGGAGCGGCCTGTAAGGGTTTTGTGAGCGACTTGTTTTCCCCGCCGGTCTCAGCTGGCAGGTCGTTCCGGTGGGGTTGATGTTGGGCCGGGTCTTTAGGTCGCGGTGGTCGGGGACCGTGGAATTGAAAGTACTGACACGCGATGCGGCCATTGTAGAGTTTACGACGTCGGTTGGCCTGTTGTCCCAACACCCGTTCGAAGTCGGGATGGGATGTAAGGACGTAGTGGGACCAGGTCGGCAAGCGCCGGAGAATCAGCGGAAAGCTTTTGTAGAGGTCGAGTACTTCTTGTGCGTCGCCCATCCGATGGCCGTAAGGTGGATTGCAGATGACGCAACCGTATTTGCGTTGACTGCTTAACTCGGAGAAATTGCGTTGCTGAAAATGGATGTCGTCCGACACGCCTGCTAACTCGGCATGTTCACGGGCAAGTTTCAGATCTCGCCAGTTCGTATCAGTACCAAGAATACGTTCCGGGAATTCGGATTGGATCGAATCCTCGGCTTCTTCACGGGCTGTCTGCCAATGTTCGGATCTCAACACACTCCAGGTTTCTGCAAGGAAGGATCGCTTCAGGCCGGGAGCAATCTTACGGGCGATGAGGGCTGCTTCAATCGGAATCGTACCGGTGCCGCAAAAAGGGTCCCACAGAGGCCGCTCCGGCTTCCAGTAACTCAGCAACACCAGCGCAGCAGCCAATGTTTCGCGCAGCGGAGCGGGTCCCGAGGCCGGACGATAGCCTCGTTTATGGAGCCCGTTTCCGGTGGTATCGAGCGACAGGGTGGCCTGATTGTCAAGCAGCGCCACTTCAACCTTGTAGAGTGCGCCCGTTTCGGGAAGCTCTGTGACACGGTGTGCGGACTTGAGTTTCTCTACGATTGCTTTCTTCACCATCCGCTGGCAGGCCGGCACGCTGGAAAGTTGTGATTTTACGGATTTACCCGTGACGGGAAAGTTTCCGTCTGCTGGAATCCATTCCTCCCAGGGCAGGGCAAAAGTCTGGTCGAACAATTGTCCGAAATCGAGTGCTTCAAAACGCCCCAGGCAGAGCAGTACTCTTTCAGCGCAACGCAGAAACAGATTGGTACGAGCCACTGCAGAAGGCTCGGCACAGAATAGAATTCGGCCAGGTTGGAGAGTTTTCCCCTCGTAACCCAATTGGGTGATTTCGCGTTTTACAATTGCTTCCAGCCCGAATGCGGAGGTAGCAATCAATTTGACTTCAGCCAAGAACGCCTCCGATAGAATTCGTTGAAATAGATCATCGCCAGGGCCAGACTGTGCTTCATGTTATCCGCTAAAGTTGTGCAGGTCACGCGGTGGTGCTGAAGGTGATGCGTGTCCATAGGAAGAGTCCGGACTGGCTGGAAGTGCCTGATCAGGCTGTTCCCAACTTGACTCACGAGATTGAAAAGACACTGTTTGGAATTCGCTCTGTAACCAAAATGGCGGTGTTTTATGCCTCATCTGGCGATGGCGGTCTGCCTCCGGGTGGTACGATGGCCGGATTTTCCAGAGACGAACCAGCCTTTCCCCCTGGTAAAGGTAAATGGTTGATTTATGCTGGCCGGTACGAGCGTTTAGAGAACGGAGACCGGCTTGTTTTTTACCAGGCAGGTTCAGATGATTCAGGTGATGTAACAAGAGAAGACTGCCTGAAAGGGTACGCATCGAGTGGTCCACCCGGATCACAACCGAAATAACCCCATTTTTCCAAAGAGTCATGAGCGACAAGAAAACCAGATTGTTGAAGGTATTGCTCGAAAAGACGCGTTCAGGACAGATCGGCCGGGTGATCTGCTGTTGGGTTGTAAGTGTCACGTGGGCTATTCAAGCGTCAGACGCTGCCGAACGGATTGACTTTAATCGAGACGTCCGCCCGCTCCTGGTGGAAAACTGTTTTAAGTGTCATGGTCCCGATGCAGCGTCTCGAAAAGCGGGGCTGCGTTTGGATGAAAAGGAACCCGCCATGTCGCGTATCGATAGCGGCGGGTTTGCCATTGTTCCGGGTGATGTGGTTCGCAGTCTACTGGTGAAGCGTGTTACGGCGGACGACGAGAGCCGGATGCCCCCGCCCAGCAGCCACAAATCCCTGACGGTCGAACAAATTGGGACACTCACACGCTGGATCGCCGCGGGGGCAGACTGGCCAGTCCATTGGTCATTTGCCTTGCCTCGGCGAACCGCACTGCCGGCAGTCGTGGATCCATCGTGGCCGCGCACACCGATTGACCGTTTTATTCTCGCTCGATTGGAGGACGAGGGACTTGAGCCGTCCGACCAGGCGAGTCCGAGGACGCTGCTTCGCCGCCTGAATTTTGACTTGCTTGGATTGCCGCCTCATGAAAAGGTCGTTGCAGACTTTCTGAAAGAGCAACAACCACATGCCTACGAAAGGCATGTTGATCGGCTGCTGCAGTCACCCAGTTTTGGCGAGCGGATGGCCGTTTTTTGGCTGGATCTGGTTCGATTTGGCGACACGCGTGGCTATCACAGTGACAACACGCGAAACGTGACGCCGTACCGTGACTACGTAATCAACGCATTCAATGCCAACAAGCCTTACGATCGGTTCACCATCGAACAGCTTGCTGGGGACCTGTTACCTAACCCGTCGATCTGGCAGCAAGTGGCGAGTTGTTACAACAAACTGAATCAAACGACCGAAGAAGGTGGAGCTCAGGCGGCGGAGTACGCAGCGATTTATGCTGCGGACCGGATTCGTAATACCTGTGTGGTCTGGATGGCTGCTACGATGGGGTGCGCTGAGTGCCACGATCACAAATACGATCCCTACCGCACTCGAGATTTTTATCGTTTTGGCGCTTTCTTTGCAGATATTCAGGAAAAAATTGTTGGCAGTCCTGAGCAGGGCATTCCCGTACCGTCTTTTGACCAGTCGCAGCGGCTTGAAGAACTCGTTGCAATCATCGCGCGGTCGGAGCAGGAATTGTCGGCTGTTACACCCGAACTTTTGGCGGCCCAGAAATTCTGGGAAACCGAGGTTTTGCGTACCGCCGCGCCCCAGTCCAGCAACTGGCAGGTGTTAGGCCCGGTCCCCGTAGAGAGTGCCCGGTCTGCACACGAACAAGTACTTGGAATCGAGGAACGATTCCAGCAGGACGGCGCTATCGATCTGACAGATAGAGACAAGGAGTACCCCGAACTTACGTGGCGGCAGCGAACTGACTTGGTGGACGGTGAACCGCACGAACTGAACTTCAAAAATTCAGCGACGATTTTTTATCGCACCATCGAAGTCATCGATTCCGGCCGGTACGTGGTCCACCTGAATACACACGGCGGGGCAACATTGTGGCTCAATGGCCAGAAATTACACGCGGATTTGAAGATCGATGACACTGAATCAGAGCCAGCGGAATTCGTTTTTCCCCTGGTTCAGGGAACGAATCATTTGCTCTTGAAAGTGGCCACCGGTGCCTCGAAGACACATTTCTATTTTGTTCACTCGGGAGGTGACTGGCCTCCGGGTTTCGTGCGGGAAATCCTGGCCGTGCCCGAGAAAGGTCGTGATGGCGAACAGCGTCACAAGTTGCGCAACCATTTTCGATCGACGAGTCCCCTACTGGAACATGTGCGTTTGAAGCTGACAAAATCCCGTCGCGAAAAAGAGGAGATTTTGGCAGTCGCACGGTATTGCCTGGTTTCGGTTTCTGGAGATCCTCGCACCGTACGTGTTTTACCCAGGGGAAACTGGCTGGACACTTCTGGGGAAATTGTCGAACCAGCGATACCAGACTGTTTCGGGTCTCTTGATGTCGAAGGAAGACGTGCGACGCGACTCGATCTTGCGAAATGGCTGGTGTCTTTTGAAAATCCGTTGACGGCCCGGGCTTTCGTGAACCGGATCTGGAAAATGTTTTTCGGGAGGGGGTTGTCGAGTGGCCTTGACGACTTGGGTACGATGGGCGAATCACCAGTTCATGCGGAGTTGCTGGATTGGCTGGCGGTTGAGTTCATGGAAAGTGGCTGGGATGTAAAACATCTGGTGCGGTTGATGGTAACGTCGTCGGTCTATCAACAAAAGTCACTGGAAACCCGAGAATTGAGAGCCCTTGATCCATCCAATCGGATTTTGGCACGCCAGTCACGCTGGCGTTTGGATGCGGAATTTGTGCGAGACAACGCCTTGGAGGTCAGCGGATTGCTTTCCCAGCGTCTGGGAGGTCCCAGTGTCAAACCGTATCAGCCGGCCGGGTACTGGGCGAATCTGAATTTTCCAGTACGTAAGTGGGAGGCGGATGCCCTTCCTGGTTGTCATCGGCGAGGTGTGTACACCTGGTGGCAACGCTCCTACATGCATCCTGCCTTGATGGTCTTTGACGCTCCGAGTCGTCAAGAGTGCACAGCGGAACGGCCACGTTCAAACATTCCGCAACAGGCTTTGGTATTGTTGAATGATCCAACTCACGTCGAGGCCGCACGCGTCCTTGCCCAGTCCATTCTGCGCGAAGGGGGAAAAACTCCTCAACAGCGTATTGGCTGGATGTACCGCAGAGTTTTGACCCGAGAGCCTGTGCCCTACGAATTACAGAAACTCGAGGATGTGTATCTGCGACACCGCGAGCAGTACACAATGAATCCTCAGGAGGCGGAACAGCTGATTGCCATTGGCGAGGTCTCTTCTCCAGCGGACCTGGATGTCGTGGAGTTGGCCGCTTGGTCATCGGTTGCGCGAATCGTGCTGAATTTGCACGAAGTTGTGATCAGGAACTAGTTCTACAGCGCTGCTGATGGCAGATTCCTGGCCAGGCAGTATGAAGTTGAATGCCGCCCCGTCAATTGCTATATTGTGACCCTCGGGTCGGGTGGCTCGTCGCATCCTTTTTTCACCTTATGGAGGTCGTCATGCAATCGTACATGTGCAGCATCTTGGTACTCGTCAGTATGGCAATTCCGGTTGTGTTGCGAGCAGACGATCAACAAAACGTTCCACCAGATACGGAAACAAACAAGACGGTTGACATTGGAACACAGGCACCGGAATTTACGATCAAGGATTCACAAGGCAAGTTGATTGAATTGCGAAAACTCACAGAGAAGGGTCCCGTGCTCGTGCGACTGACCTGCGGTTGTTCTGGTTGTGATAAAGAACTCGCATACTTTCAATCGTTGCACAAAGCTTACGCAGACATGGGCTTGACGAGTCTTGCCATCTTTCGTGAACCAGACGAAAAGGTGGAGGACTATGTGAAGCAGAAAAAACTGAAGATGCTGTACGCGGTCGATACCAAGGGCGAGAGTTGGAAAGTGTTTGAGACCACGACGATGCCCACCAATTTTTTGATTGAAAAAGGGGGCTTGATCCGCTCGATTGCTGCCGGGTGCGATCCCAGTGGTTTGCTGGCCAACAAGGTTTCGGAGAAAGTCGCCGAGTTATTAAAGACCGAAAAGGTGGATGTGCAGCAAAAGGTCGCCGTAAAAGAATAGCCATTGGTTAGCGAGGATAGATTTTCATCAACTCGTATTTCCAGTGGTCCGGATGAATCAGGAGTGCAGCATGCCACAGAAGACGACGCGCATTGGTTTGATTGGGTATGGCCAAATTGGCAAAGCAGTGCATGGAATGATCGACAAGGATCCCGATAACGGAATGGAGGTGGTGTTTGTCCACGATCAAATCAGTGAGATGGTGGCCAACTTGTCGCCCGAACTGATTCTGGAGGATCTGGGAGAATTTGGGTCACGAAGCCCGGACTTGGTGGTTGAGATGGCCCATCCTGCAGTGACTCGTGAGTGGGGCAAAGTGCTGCTTGAGAAAACCAATTACATGCTGATTTCTGTAACTGCATTGGCGGATCCCGAGATCGAAAAGATGATCGAAGAGACCACGCACAGGTGTGGCACTCGAGCATTCATCCCGCATGGTGGGGTCGTGGGCATGGACGCACTTCAAGAGAATCGGGACGTTTGGGACGAGGTGCATGTCACGATGAAGAAACCACCCAAGAATGTAGACTGTGCCAGTGCGGGTGTTGACCCGGACAGCATTGTTCAAGAGACAGTCCTGTATGACGGTCCGACACGTGGGGTCTGCCCCATGTTTCCCCGTAATACCAACACCCTGGCTTCTATTGCGTATGCCGGCATCGGCTTTGAGAGAACGCATTCCACTCTCGTGGTCAACCCCGCATGGGATACGGCGACTGTTGCAATTCACGCGAAAGGCGAGGGCGTCGAACTGAATGTGGAGCGCGTCGAAGGCATCACCGGTGTTACCGGCGCAAGCACTCCCGCGTCGATTTTCAACAGTGTCCAAACGATCGGCTCGACGGGGCCGGGGATTCACTTGCGTTGACTCCCATCGGTTATTGATCGTTTTCTTTGTCGGACTGGTGGGCGAGTCTGTCAATGGTTGATCGCAGTGTGAAACTTATTCTGTTTGGCGGACTATCACGCCATAGATTAAGAATGTTTGTGACCAGATAAAAGAGAACGCACATGAAGCCTTTTGCTGAGCGCGCTGTACAAATACCCCGATCCGGTATTCGTGAAATTATGGCTTTGTCCGCCGATATAGAAGATGTCATTCACCTGGAAATGGGACAGCCGGATTTCCCAACGCCGTCCCACATCGTGGAGGCGACGTGTCGTTATGTTCAGGAAGGTCATACGAAGTACGTCGCGAATGCGGGCGTGACCGAGTTAAGAGTTGCCGCTGCGAAATATTTCCAGAACAAAACGGGCGTGGAAACCAACGTCGAGAACATTCTAGTGACTCCAGGCGCCGTCATGAGTGTGGCGACCGCTTTCATGGCCCTTCTGGAAGCGGGTGATGAAGTCTTGGTTCCCGACCCTGGTTGGCCAAACTACGAGATGGCCGTATCTCTGTTACATGGCACTCCAGTGCATTACGATTTGAGCGCCAAAAACCAGTTTTTTCCTTCCTTGGAGCAGTTGGAGCAGTTGGTTACATCCCGAACGAAGTTGTTACTGATCTGTACTCCATCCAATCCCACGGGGCAGGTTTACGGTCCTGAATTGATGCAGGCCTTACTCGAATTTGCCAGGCGTCATGACCTTTACGTTTTGTCCGACGAAATCTACGGTGAAATCGTGTTTGACAGCGACTTTGCCAGTGCACTTTCGTACGACACCGACGAGCGAGCCTTGATCGTCAGTGGCATGTCGAAGACGTATGCGATGACGGGATATCGGGTTGGATTTACTCGTGCGCGGGCCGACTACGTGAATTTGGCCACAAAGTTACAGGAGCCGATTGTTTCGTGCGGGGTGGGTTTCTCTCAACTGGCAGCAGTCGACGGTTTGCTGGGACCCCAAGATGAAGTGTGGAAAATGCGCGACGCATACAAATCACGCAGGGATGTAGCGCTTCAAGTGCTGCGGGATAACGGGCTTTACCGCTACACACCTGGCGGGGCGTTTTATCTGTTGGTAGACATTTCGTCAACCGGTATCGATTCAAGAGATTTTGCCTTGGCTCTTCTTGAAGAAAAGAAAGTGGCGGTGGCTCCCGGAAGCACCTTTGGTAAAATGTGCCGAGACCACGTTCGCATTTCCATCGCTTCATCCGAAGAAAACATTCGTGAGGGTTTGCGGAGGATTTGCGAGATGATCGGGGAGAGATCTGGCTGATGTTCCACAACGGACCCTGCGGGCGATAACCGGCACGACGGCCAGTCCGGCTGCAGTGGATTTCTCCATTGCCTGAGTTTGCGCCGGCCCGGATGGTTGGCGCACGCGTGGACGTTCGTTACTGAATTGAATGACTGCTGCCGCGAATGATGGTTGGAGTGGATTTCCAGACGGGATGCAATTCCATCAGAAATGCTAAGTCAAAATTAAATTTTGACTTCCTGGCCTGTCGATGCCAGACGCATGGTTTTCCGTTGGATGTCGTGATGCGCCACGATACGCCGCATGGTGCGATTTCGCGCCCGCATCAGTATTGATTCGGTGACGCAGTGCCCGCCGTCATAACGGATTCCCTGAAGCATCGGAGAGTCGCTGATACCTGTTGCGGAAAAAACGATGTGTTCCCCCTGCGCCATTTCTTCCACACGCCAGATTTTTTTGAAATCAGCGGGTGTACATCCATCTTCTTGAACCAGCCTTTGCCGCTCGTCATCATCTTTAGGCCAAATGCGACAAAGTTGTTCGCCCCCGAGACACTTGATCGCGGCTGCCGAAAGAACCGCCTCGGGACTACCACCAATGCCGATGTATAGATCGACGCCTGAATTAGGCAGGCTGGGAGCAATAGCCGCTGCCACGTCGCCGTCTGAAATCAGGCGAATACCACAGCCTGCCTGGCGTAAAGCCAGGATTGTTTTTTCATGGCGAGGGCGATCCAGAACGACCGCCACCAAGTCCTGAACCCGTTTGTTCAGCCCGGCGGCAATGACGTTCAAGTTGCTCTCAACGGGTGCATCAAGAAGCACGTGTTTTCCGCCATCGGTCATCCGTGGTCCCACGGCAATTTTTTCCATGTAGTGACAGGTGATCGCCGGAAACAGGGTCGATGGGTCATCATCAGGGTTTTGGCATGTTGTAACGGCCAGTACAGAAATGGCACCCGCCAATCCACGTGCAGTGAGCGTGGTGCCATCGATTGGATCAACTGCAATGGCCGCTGGAATCGATTCTTTTCCCCATGAACCGAGTTTGTCGTCCATGAAAATTCCAGGAGCATTATCTTTTCGCCCCTCACCGATTCGAACCAGGCCTTTACAGTCAACTAGCTGGAACATGCCGCGCAACGCGTCTGTAGCGGCCAAGTCGGCGTGGTTCTTGTCGCCCTTGCCGAACCATTTCCAAGCGGCAAGAGCAGCGTTCTCAGTACATCGGATCAGGTCAAGATCGATTGCTCGTTCAGGATCATGTCGGCCAGCTGCCATCGAAAAGTCCTTGTTAGAATTCGGTGGGGAGCTTTAAACATCGGGATAATAGCAGAGAATCTAACCAAAGTCGAGTTGTTCAGAAGCAGCAGAAGCCAAGTTCCTGGAGACGTCTCGTTTTAGCCTGTTCGTGATCCCGTCGGAACGGAGGGTGTTTGAGTGTTCATAGCTGCAGTCGTTGGTGTCTGACGGGGTCGGGCCGGGGTTTTGAGAACGACTGAATTCATTTGTTGTTTTGATCAGGCAGGATGGATTTTGTAACAACGGGTTGTTGTGGAAGAGCTTTGGAACAGCTTGATACCGTGAGCAAGGATTCGCGGAGGGTGACAGCCGATTGCGCAGATGGTCTGGACGAAGGTTCAAGTATGCATCATGATTGGGGCACTTGAATGAACTGGGATTTTTCCCGACGACTGACGAACTGACAATTGCAGAGTCGAATCCATGGAAGCGTCTGTGGAGCAACACATTCAGAACTTGTCACAGCAGGCCATATCTTGGATCTACTGGGCCCGATTACTTTCAACCAGGCAAGGTTCGCCAAGACAGCTGACTGGCTGCTTGAGTAGTTTCGTTGTCTGACCCGTGTATTCCTGAAATGTTCATCACGGCCAGCCGTTTGCTTCAGGCTTGGCCCCCAACGGTAGATCGGCACCATTCACCGCCATGGAACATTTGATACCAGACCACTGGTTCGTTGATCTTCACTGGTCGAACCTGTTGGTAACCACGGCAATTTCCGTCGTCATTTTGGGAAAAGGGGCTGACTGGCTCGTAGAATCGGCATCAGGCGTCGCCTATCGTTTTGGCATCCCGAAGATCATTGTTGGGGCCACGGTTGTCTCGCTTGGCACAACGGCGCCCGAGTGTGCGGTTTCAGTGATGGCCGCGATAGGAGGAGCTTCGGGCCTTGCCCTCGGTAACGCCGTGGGATCTGTCATCGCTGACAGCGGTTTGATCTTTGGTATTGGCTGTCTGATGACGGTGCTTCCGGCTGACCGTTTCGTCCTGAACCGCCAAGGCTGGGTTCAGTTTGGTTCGGGGTGCATTTTTTCCCTTGTCTGTTACGTGCTCTACGCGCTCCACGGTCCGGAAGCTGAAATTGGTCGATTGATCGGAGTGACGGCACTCGTAGTTTTAGTAGTTTACCTTTTTCAAAGCGTGAAGTGGGCACGTCAACACACACCTGCCGGGACCTCGGTGTCGCCCGCTGAAACGGAAAACGTTGCACCAGGCGGCGCAGAACACGAAACCACCAACGGCCGATCGCTCCTGGTGTTATTCAGCGCTGGTATCACGGGCTTACTTCTCGTACTCATCGGTGCACGCCTTCTGATTGCATCAGTGCAGGTGCTTGCGGAGCGACTTGGCGTTCCACAAGTCGTAGTCGCATCAACGATTGTCGCCTTTGGAACTTCGCTTCCCGAACTCGTCGTGGGGATCACGGCAATCCTCAAAAAGCATGCCGAGCTACTCGTCGGAAACGTGATCGGCGCCGATATCCTGAATATTCTTTTCGTGATCGGAGCGTCAGCGACATCCGTGTCATTGCCACTGGTCGATCAAAAATCCAGCGTACCCACAATTTTTCTCGTTTTACATCTTCCCGCGATGCTTGTGATCCTTGTCTTATTTCGGATATTCATCTTTTCCGCTTGCAAACGAGGGCACTTTCAGAAATGGTTCGGGATTCCTCTCTTGGCGGTGTATGTGGGTTTTGTAGCGCTCGGGTTTATCCTTGGAAAGAGCTAACCAAGCTGCCGGCGATTTCCTGGGAGTTGCCGTTTGACACGTGGGTTCATTGTGACCCTGGGAAATGTCGTTGCTGCTGATATCCTGAACCTGCTGCTGATGGCCGGAGCTTCGGCAACGGTCGCTTCCGGAGTGCAGGAAGCAGCCCCGATGTTTTGTCACCTGCTATTTTCCACCATACTGTTGGTGATGCTTGTGTTGCGTATCGGGATCTTCCGGTCGGGTGCACGCAAGAAGGTGCGTTCTGGATTCGTGCTGTTAGGTCCGTATCCGTTCGGCTCCGTCGCCGGCGATGTTTTTACCCAATAAAAAAACCCGCTTCGCAGAAGGTAGATGCGAAGCGGGCCGTATAGATGGTTTGCCAGGCTGTTGGGTTTGCAAGCCGCTGTGGCGCTTTGTAGAGATTGGAAGTTAGAATCTGTCAGACGTGCCAGAGGTTTGGCGGCGGTCGTGAATTGATCCCTTCACAAACAGTGCTGAACAGGCGTCTTTAAAACTCGCCAGAGGCAAAAATTTTCTCAAGAGTAAGGTTAATGATTCGTAATGGTTCAAGGCATCAAATTGAACAAGGGGTGATGTAGCCCCTCATTCAGAAGCAATAGGGTGGATCTTGCATGTCTGCCCTCCTGTTGACTCGGTACTCGATGGTTCGATCGTACTGCACTCACCCTAACATATTTCAGACGGCTTGCCCACGATTTTTCTCCAACGCTGCAGGGATTTCAGGGGATTTTCCCTTGCTACAGCCGTTTGTGAGGATGTGCAAAAGTTTAAGGGGCCGGAAATTGGTTGGCGGTGAAAACGTTTGCTCAAAAGCGAGCAAATAGGAAGAGCGCCGTTTTCTCACAACCCGGCTACACCGTTGTTTTCAGAAAAGCGGGTTGCACTGCCCCATGATTCTCAACCTGGCTCACCGCCGCCACGGTTCAGATATCTGCCACGAGTTTGTCGAAGAACATGACGTAATCGTCTTTGTCTTCGCTATCGCGAAACTCGATGGCGGCGCTGGGATGACGGTTCATTTGACCAGTCAGGTTATAAGGGACTAGCGGTCCCCACTCGACCGACTCTCGCAAGCCATCAATGTGTTCTTGAAGAAGTTTGACAACGGGACGAAGTTTGAATTTTGGATTTCGCAGAAATCCCAATAGCAATTCCATTGGGCAGTTACCTGCTCCACGTCCCATCCCCGCCATGGTTGCGTCGGCTCGATTAGCACCAAGAATAATTGCCTCCAGGGTGTTGGCAAATGCCAGCTGACAATTGTTGTGTGCATGAATCCCGATTTCCTTGCCGGTACCCTCCATCGCCTGGCTATAGCGATTATAAAGCTTATCGATCTGTTCTCGGTACAGATGTCCGAAACTGTCAACAATCACCATGGTTCCGGCGGCGGTGGGAGCAATCTTTTCCAAGACAGTGTCGATTTCGGATTCTTTGACATTGGAGACGGCCATGAGATTGGCCATGGTTTCGTAACCCAACTCGGTGCAGTGCTGGATCATTTCCACCGCTTCTGAAACCTGATTGGCATAAAAAGCGACTCGGATCATGTCCAAAACGCTCTCACTGCGCGGTCCGATTTTATGTTCCCAATCACTCTTGCCGGCATCTGCCATTGCCGCCAGTTTGAGTCTTTTTTCTTTCTCGTCATGATCGCCCACGATTCGTCGCATGTCCTCTTCATCACAGTGTCGCCAGTCACCGAATTCACTTTTCGAAAATATTTTTGCGGAATTTTTATAACCGATTTCCATGTAATCGATCCCGGATTCCTGGCAGGTTTCGTAAACCGCGCGGACGACTTCATCGGTAAACTTGTGTTGATTGATCAGGCCTCCGTCCCGAATGGTGCAGTCTAGGACTTTGAGTTCCGGGCGGTAGGTAATCCAGGGAGCTTTTTCCGACATGCGGTGCCTTTCAAACATTCAGCGGGGCTGGCGGTCTAGTATTCATATTGTACTTCGCAGATTTACCTGATCTCAAAGATGGCTTCAATTTCTACAGAGATTTTCGCAGGCAGCGACACGGTTCCGGCTGCACTTCTGGCGCCCACACCCCGATCTGGTCCAAAAACCTGGGCGAATAATTCGCTACAACCGTTGATGACTGCAGGATGCTGGTCGAAATCAGGGGTTGCGAAGACCATTCCGAAAATTTTGACAACCCGATCAACTCGATCAAGACTACCCAGGCGATTTTTCAATGTAGCCAGCATGTTCAGTCCGGTTTGACGAGCGGCCTGGTATCCATGTTGCTGATCGACTTCATCGCCCAGGCGACCGGTCATCATGGTACCGTCGGGAAGTATCGGCATATGACCGGAAAGATAGGCGGCCTGATCAATCACGACAATCGGCTTGTAAAACCCCGCCGGCTGTGGGGCAGGTGGTAGTACCAAATTCAACTCGGAGAGTTGTGCTTCCGCATCCATTGCCGAACTCCTCGAAGATCTGAGCAGGAACTAGCCCGTTAGATTAACACATAAATTGGAAGTACCATAGGAGGAGCCGAGGGCCGAACAGGGCGAATTTCCTGGCTTGGCAAAGAGTACCGGAGGCAAGCAGCATGCCAACGAAAAATAGTCGCCAGTCCAATGGTCCCTCAAGTTGGCACAACTTGCTCGAAAGGTGAAACCTCTACATGGTCCCTGGTGGTGGTACTGTTTCACATTCTCGTTGTTGACCTTTTCAGCAAGCTAAAGTATTCGCTACCCGCGTCGCGTTTTGGTGCCATCCGACCGGGGAACCCGGCGGCCGAACATCTCGGGTCATGTGACGGTTCCTTGTGGAGGAATATTTCGATTCAATGACGTCCCCAGGCCGGGCTGGCTTTTGACGTTCATGCGGCCAACGCCAAGCACACCATTTGCAGCAATTTGCAATTTGTGTGCGAGATTTTGATGGTTTCCGATCCTCCTGTTACGGGTCTGTGAACGTGGGTGTTACCTAAATGGTCATTGTTCCCACGGCAGTCGTTGATTGTCGACAGCAACGCTTTATTGAATCTGGTCACCGACCTTCGTCCGGACGGCATCGCCCGCAGGGTGTTTTCAGATTTTTCGATGTCGGTCCGTCTTCCGACAATTTTATACAGACGCCTGTACCCGGGCCTGCTGGGTGGTTATTGTTGGTCGTGGGGGAGACGCGCATTGTGGAGCAGACCGCTTAACTGTCGGGATCGATGTTCAGCACGTAAAATCCACGCTGTTTGGCTGCCTGGTCTGTCATTTTTAGTTCAATTGGTCCTTGAACGTTGTGTCGGAGAAACGTGAACCATGTCCGTGTCGACCAATCTGGATGCTGAAATTCCTGGGGCAACCCGCCCCGTACAAGAGATTGCTGCCGAACTTGGATTGACGCCTGAGACGATTCTTCCCCACGGCCACCGGATCGCCAAGGTTCCCGTGTCGGAGCTTGCCAGCCGCACTGAACATACTGACGGTGCCCTGATCCTGGTTACCGCCATGACGCCTACCCCGTCAGGAGAGGGGAAGACGACCACCACGATTGGTTTGGGAGATGCGCTCAAGAAAGCGGGGCATCGTACAGCCATTTGCCTGCGCGAACCGTCGCTGGGTCCGTACTTTGGCATCAAAGGTGGTGGTACCGGTGCCGGCCATGCACAGGTCGTGCCCGCCGAGGACATCAATTTGCATTTCGTAGGAGACATGTATTCGGTGAGCAAAGCCAACAACCTGTTGGCGGCTCTGGTCGATAATCATCTTCAACACGGCAACGAACTGGGTATCGATCCACGCCGGATCACTTGGCGCCGTGTGATTGATTTGAATGACCGTTCCCTGCGTGAAATATTTATTGGAATGGGTGGTGTCGCGCACGGAATTCCCCGCAAGGATGGATTCAATATCACACCCGCCTCCGAGGTGATGGCAATACTCTGCCTGTCCCAGAACTATCGTGACTTGCGAGACCGTTTGGCGCGGATTGTTGTGGGTTACACGCATCGCAAGCAACCTATCACTGCGGCCGACTTGCAGGCGGAAGGTGCCATGACGGTATTGCTCCGGGACGCCATTCACCCAAACCTCGTGCAAACTCTGCACGGTACGCCCGCCTTCGTGCATGGGGGGCCGTTTGCCAATATTGCACACGGCTGCAATACACTGGTGGGAACCAGGCTGGCTTTGAAATTGTGTGACCGCGTAGTGACGGAGGCCGGCTTTGCCAGCGATCTGGGCGCCGAAAAATTCTTTCACATCAAATGTCGCATTGGTGGTTTGCGCCCTTCCGCCGTAGTGATTGTGGCGACTGAAAAATCCATCGAATATCACGGTGGATTTGAGGCGAAAGGGGGCAGCGGTAATCTCCTGAAGCACATCGAAAACATACGCGCTTTCGGGATTGAGCCTGTGGTCGCCGTGAATCGATTCCCGGAGGACACGCCCGCGGGACTGCAGAATATCTTGGACTTCTGCGAGCAGCAGGGCGTGCGTGCGGCTGCTTATGAAGCGTACGAGCGAGGTCCGGACGGCGCCGTGGACCTAGCAGCCTTGGTCGACGCCTCGATCGCTGAAAACCAGGAGAAAGACTCGTTTCACTTCCTCTATCCGGAAACGGCGCCGATCCGTGAGAAGATCGAAGTGATTGCCCGAACGATTTACGGTGCAGACGGCGTGGACTACGATCGCGAGGCCGAAACTTCCATGGACCTGTTTGAGGAGCACGGCCTGGGACAGGTTCCTGTGTGCATGGCGAAGACGCAAAAAAGCCTTTCTGACTCCGCTCGTCTGCGTGGGAGACCAGAAAACTTTCGAATTCGAGTCAACGAAGTCAGGCTCTCTGCCGGCGCCGGATTTGTGGTTGCCATCTGTGGAAAGATGATGACCATGCCGGGTTTACCCCGAGAACCGGCTGCGGTTCGCATCAAGGTGGACGATCAGGGTCGAGCCAGTGGGCTCTCCTGACAGCTTTCAATCGGACCACTCTCATCGACGCGGCCTGAAGTCCTCCCGTTTTCGTGCGGAAATTCCCACGGCCTCGGTTGTCAATCCAAGCTGGCGCGCAGCACAATTCATTGGCCGGTGTTGGTGCAAGCTGCGCCGGGGTGGGTGTGGTTTGCGGTTCCATTGGAACGAAACCGGCACCTCTCGTTTTTTTCCCCTGTTCCCGGAGGAACGTTTGCGGTGAATGTACAATGGCCATGGTTTGTGCTAGAAAAGCACCTCCAATTCTTTGTTAGAATCAGCCAACATGACACGAAATCATGCACCATTTCTGGCCGATCTGGCTGCCGCCTATAAGCGTCATGCGCCCCAATCGGCAGCGCTGAACGAACGAGCTTTGCATCATTTGATCGACGGCGGGAGCCACTCCGTCCGGCTGAAAGAACCATTTCCTCCCAGAATTGTTGCTGCGCGGGGTGCTTGGCTGCAGGATGAAGACGGCCACCATATTTTAGACTTTTGGCAGGGGCACCTGGCCAACATCCTGGGGCACAATCCCGAAGTTGTTACTTCGGTTTTGGCGGATGCTTTTCAGAATCGTCACGGCTTACAGTCGGGCATGACCGATCGTCTGCAGATTGAAGCCGCTGAAATTATCTGCCGCCAGACGGGGCAGGAGCGGGTGCGATTTACCACCAGCGGTTCTCTGGCAACGATGTATGCCATGATGCTGGCCCGCGCCTTCACGGAACGTGACCTTGTCATGAAGGTTGGGGGAGGTTGGCACGGCGCACAACCCTGGGGCCTGAAAGGGGTCCGTTATAAAACAGGAGACAACGGGGGCTATCAGCACATCGAGTCGGCCGGCCTTCCAGCGACCGTGACGGACGAAGTACTGATAACGCGCTACAACGACGCAGACCAGTTGCGTGAGCAGTTTGCCAAGTACGGCGACCGGATTGCCTGTTTTCTCGTGGAGCCTTTTATCGGTGGGGGTGGACTGATCCCTGCCGCACCCGAATTTCTACAAACGGCTCGAGAATTGACACACCAGTATGGTGCTCTTTTGATTCATGATGAGGTGATAAGCGGGTTTCGATTTCGCGCCGGTGATGTGAGCGCCCTGTACGGGGTGAAACCCGATCTGCTCACCTTGGGGAAAATTATCGGTGGAGGAATGCCCGTGGCGGCCGTGGCAGGTCGAACCGACATCCTGGAGCTTGCGGGGCAAGCCGGGGGAAACCGGGTTAAATTTTTTGGAGGTACTTACTCGGGTCACACGAGTTCGTTCATTGCGGCGAACGCCATGCTGGCTCATCTGGTGCAGCATGAGAAAGAAATTTATCCTGCGCTGTCGCAGGGTGGTGAGCGAATGCGGCAGATCGTCGTTGCGGCGTTTCGGGAGGAAGGGATTTACGCCTGTTGTACAGGAGGTGGAAACGAGGTCTTACCGGGCAGTTCCCTATGGATGGTGCATTTTCCACATCGCGAGGACGTCAAGTTGGACAAACCAGAAAGTGTCTACGATCCAGCAGTCTGCGACACGGTTCTCAATCACCAGGTGATGGATCTCGGGTTACTTCTGGAAAACGTGTATGTTATGGGTGGTCACGGCGCCATTTCCACCGCCCATACGGAAAAGGATCTGGAAGTGTTTGACCAGGCCTGCCGCAGCCTGGCACATCGCGTTTGTCAGTCTCTTAAGTAAAGACGCTTCAAAAATTTTGCATCGTCGGCAAATCCGCCCACGACAGTTTCCAGCCTGCTTGTCTTTCGAAACGTGCCGGCAGGGAGTTATTCCATGCCGTGGGTGATCTTGTTTCGATTGGTGGGGACCACCTTAGCGAAAAAGGTTCCGACACGGCGGCGACTTCGTGTTGAAAATTGCAACGCATCTGAGTGCTGGCCTGCGAAGTTAAATCATTGGACACACAGGACCTGAGGGGTCTGGCATGGCAGTGGACAGCTTGCGAAGTGGAAATGGCTCCGGCGGCCCTTTTCTCGTGGTTTTCTGACGGCGGACAAGACTACCCTCGTGACACACGCCTCACCGGGGTGTTACATTCTAAGTGACCAAATTTTCAATCGAAGGAGATACAATCCATGTGGACTCTTGTGCGACGATCAATTTGGGCGTGTACTGCAGTCGTGCTGTTTTTTACGGCTCATGGGCTGGTACTCGCAGTGGAACCCGCAGGGCAAGAAGATAGTTTTACGGTTGTTCTTCTCCCGGATACCCAAAACTATTCTGAAAAATATCCCGATACCTACGTTGCGCAAACGTTATGGATTCGTGAACGCCGGAAAGCCGACAATATCAAGTTCGCGATCCACTTGGGTGACATTGTGCAAACACCCACCATTGAGTCGGAATGGAAAAACGCCGATCGAGCCATGAAAATTCTTGACGGCGTCGTGCCTTACAGTATGGCTCCTGGTAATCACGACATGAACGTGAGGACCCGTGACTCGTCGTTATACAACCAGTACTTTCCTGCCGCTCGATTCCGAGAGGAGAGGTGGTACGGCGGGCACATGGGTCAATCCAACGACAATAACTACTGTTTTTTTTACGCTTGCGGTATGAAGTTCATGGTTCTCAATCTGGAGTTTGCTCCTCCAGATGACGTGTTGGAATGGGCCGCCAGCATCACGCAACAGTACGACGATCATCTGGTGATTGTGGCGACGCACTGTTACATGCGGACCGAGGGACGCGACACTGGATGTGCCTCCGGATACGATACCGCTAACAGCGGAGAACAGATGTGGCAGAAATTCATTCGTAAACAACCGAATATTTTTCTTGTTGTCAGTGGGCATGTGTTAGGAGTGGCACTTCAAACCAGTACCAACGACGCCGGTGGGAAGGTTCTGGAAATGCTTACCGACTATCAGGGCCTGGCGAATGGAGGTGACGGGTGGTTGCGTTCCCTGAAGTTTGTACCGGGGGAGAATAAAATCAATGTCGAAACGTATTCGCCCGTGTTGGACAAATACAACAATGATCCCCAGGAAACATTCTCGATTGATTATGAATTGACGGCCCCTCAGCGAAAGTCAGGCTGACCTTCCGCCTGTAACGTCAGGATGCTTGGCATGCGTGGTTTCAGCCAATCTGTTGCGAGTTTCCGCGTCAGCAGTCACGACGATATCTGCGGCCGTGCAGTTGATTCCGCTGAAGAGCCGGGCTGTGCGCCGCGTGATTTGTGACTTGGAGACTCTAGACTTTAACTCTCAACCCGTGACCCGCACCACCATGATGAATTGGAAAGCCCACGACCTGAACCGACCCCGACCGCCGGTGATTGAGCCGAGTGCCGAGCTGTGGTCCGCGGAACCTTCTTCCGACGCGGTTGTTTTGTTTGACGGTACGGAGAAGTCGCTGGAGAACTGGGAGAGCCAGGCGGGTGGTTCCACGAAATGGATTGTACGGGATGGCGCTTTCGAAGCGATGCCAGGCAGTGGTTATGTTTTCACACGAATGGGATTCGGAGATTGCCAACTGCACATCGAATGGGCGGCTCCGCTACCGGCTGAGGGAGTAGGCCAGGGCCGTGGAAATAGTGGCCTGTTTTTGATGGGCCTCTACGAGATTCAAATACTCGACTCTTATCAAAACGACACCTATCCGGATGGTCAGGCCGGTTCGATTTATGGGCAGCATCCTCCCCTGGTCAATGCCTGCCGTCCGCCGGGACACTGGCAGTCGTATGACCTGGTCTTCCGCAGGCCGCATTTTCGGCCCGACGGCAGTCTTGCGCAGCCAGCACGGGTTACGTTGCTGCACAATGGTGTGCTAGTTCAGGACACAGCAGAACTTTGGGGACCCACCGGCTGGTTGCAGCATGATCCGTATCAGGCACATGGCGACCGCTTGCCTTTGTCGTTGCAAGACCATGGTAACCCTGTTCGGTTCCGGAATATCTGGTTACGAGAAATTTCTGAAACCGCAGAGGTCGGATCGACCGTCCCGACAAGCGAGCCGGTTGTTCGATTGACACAGGTCGCGTTGACAAGGTATGTCGGTCGTTATGAAACGGAGCAGGGAACGGCGTGTCAATTTCGAATTCGAGAAGTACTTCAGGAGCATCGACTTCAGTGTGCGCTCTACGGCGACCGTTGGCTGGATCTGGTGCCGCATTCCACGACCGAATTCTCCTTCCGTTGGACGGCGGGCCGGATTGAGTTTTCTGTGGAGGATGAAGGAACTCCTGCCAGCGTGTGGATCCAAGTGGCTGAGAAGGAGATCAAGGCCAAGAAAGTGGATTAGTACGTAGCAACGGTCCGGTCGGCGATCACCTCGACGTTGTGCTGCTTCAAATTTCAATGGCCCTGTCACAGGGTCGTCCGTTCAGAGCCCGGCCATGGGAGCGGGGAGACGAAAGTTCGGGCAGCCACGCTTTTCAGGGATAAAGGGTGTCAATGCGACCAGATCACGTGTCGACAAGCAGTTATGTCACGTAAGGGGTTTTTTGCCGATAGTGTTCATGCTGGTCTATATAATCTGCCACACGTTCCTTTTGTCGAATCGAGTCGGATATGAATTGCACCGCTTCCCGAAGTCGCTCGCTTGATTGTGCAACACTCAACCGTATGAAGCCATGGCCCGCCGATCCGAAACATTCTCCTCCCAGGCAGGCGACTCCCTGTTGGTCGTTTGCTGCTTCGAGCAGGAACATTGCCAAACCGTGCGACAAGATTCCCAGCTGATTGCAGATTTCAGCAAAGGATGGAAACACATAGAAGGTGCCACCTGGCATCAGGCAGTTGACTCCATTGATTTGATTTAAGTCATCAACCAATTGCCGGACCTTGCCATGGAAATCCTGCATGCGGCGATCTCTTTCTTCCAGGTCATTCTGCATGGCCTCAATGCCTGCAAGCTGTGTGAAGGGAGGAATGCATGACAGCGCGGTATTGGTCAGTTTAGAGATCATGTCGATGATGGGAGCACTACTGACGGCAAATCCCAAACGCCAGCCACTCATGCTGAAGGATTTGCTGAACGTGTAGGCAGCCACGCACTGATCCAGCATGCCTGGCAGGGCGAGAGGACTGTGGTGCTGGCCATTCCACACCATCTGATCGTAAGGCTCGTCGCTGAAAACGGCGATGTCACGGCCACGCACCAGGTCGGCCAATTCCTGGAGATCTTTTTCGGTGGCCACGCCACCGGTTGGATTCTGGGGTGTGTTCAGAAAGATCGCTTTGGGTGAAGGGTCTTCGGTCAGGAACCGCTCGACATCGTCTAAATTGGGGCGAAAGTCACGAGATTGTTTGAGTGAGGAGACCACCATGCGAGCGCCTCGACGACCAATATTTGGTGGATACGTGGGAAAGTGTGGACTGAAAACCAGCACTCCGTCGTCTGGATTGACGAAGGCCTCCAGAAACAGTTGTTCAAAGTTTTTTGCTCCGGGACCAGCGACGACGTTTTCTGCAGAGACCCGCAAGCCATACTCTCGGTTGACGTACTCCGCGGCAGCCTGTCGAAATTCTGGCAGACCCGTGGACGGACCGTAATGGCAATGATCGTCGCGGATCGCCTGGATGCCTGCTTGGACTGCCGATGGAGAAGTAGGAAACGGACTGTCTCCGATCTCCAATTCGATCACGTCCTTACCGCCTGCAATCAGACGTTTGGCGACTGCCAATACGTCAAATGCCGACTCAGTTTCCACTGAATTCGAGAAATTGCTGAAAGAAACTGGCATAGGGTCCGCACCTCAATAGAAAACTTTAGGGACGACTTGTTTCACCGCGAAAGGGCAACGTAAGTGATCCTAGTTGCTCGCCGACTCATCGTAAAGACACGATCAGCCGTGGCGGTAAGGTGTAGCCGCTTGTTCTTGCCCACCACGGTAACCGGAACTCGTTTCTCCGCTTCCAATGTGGGGATAGGTTAACGTTCAGCGGGCGAGACGGCTGAATCAGAACGAAGAGAGGCCGTGGCAGTGATTGACGGTAGCCGTTGGTGATAATAACCTGTTTTCTTTGCGGGAGTTTTCAGATCAGCAAGATGGATGCCTCGGAAAACGCTCCCAAGCGTATGACGTGCTTTTCAAGATTTCGCAGTCAAGGCTTTCCAGGCTGCGTATGCAGGGAGGAAAAATAATGAATGAAAAACTTAACTGGAACAGCAGAAACCTGACTCGTGGCTGGCAACGGGGAGTCACAGCTTTCTACTATGGCCTGGGCCTGACTGAAGATGATTTTGACTGCCCGCAAATAGGCATTGGTGTACCGTTGCTGGAGGGAAACCTGTGCAACGTTCATGCCTACGAATTGGCAACAAACATCGCACAAGGTTGCCGCGACGCAGGAATGATCGGATTTCCGTTCGGAGTACCTGCGGTGAGTGATAATCTGACCCAGGGAAATGAGGGTGGTAGTGCCAGCCTTCCTTCTCGAAACATGATTGCCAATGGTGCCGAATGTGTTGTGAGCGCACACTTTTACGATGCACTGATAGGGATGCACCACTGTGATAAGAATGGACCGGGTTTCGCGATGGCATTAGCACGCCTCAACTATCCGGGATTGGTAGTCAGTGGTGGTTCGATCATGCCTGGCTGCCACTCGGGCCGGGATGTAACGATCCTGGATGTATATGACTCGCTGGCCGCAGCCTCGGTGGGAGCCATAGAACAGTCCGAGGCGGAAGAGATCATTCGCGTGGCGTGTCCGGGACCGGGGGGTTGTGGCATCGCTGCCTCCTTTAACACTTGGGGCATTGCGCTCGAGGCGATTGGTCTGATGTTGCCCGCAAGTAGTTCCATTCCTGCCATCGAAGAGGCAAAGCGGGAAGAGTGTTCCCAAGTCGGTGCGGCAGTCAAAATTTTACTGCAGCAGAACATCCGACCCCGCGACATTCTAACTCGTCGGGCGTTTGAGAATGCTGCTGCTACGATAGCGGCCATCGGCGGCTCGACCAATGGTGTCTTGCATCTGTTGGCCTTGGCAAGAGAGGCAAAAGTCGATTTCACCTTGAAGCAGATTCAGGAAATCTTTCGAGCGACGCCGGTGATGTGCAGTTTTGCACCGCGAGGTGACAAAACGATGGTCGATTTGCATCGCATTGGAGGTACGCCTGTTTTACTTAAACACTTGCTGCGGGCCGGAATTGTTGACGGCAGCTGTTTGACCGTGAGTGGCAAGACTTTGGATGAGAATCTGAAAAACGTGGAAGCCCCGCCGGATGACCAGGGTTTAATCGCCCCGCTCGACGCTCCTCTGAAATCTCACGCCGACATGCAAATTTGTTTTGGAAATCTTGCACCGGGTGGTATTGTCTTCAAAGTGTCGAGCATGGAAGAGACGCAATTCCGGGGTGCGGCGATCTGCTTCGATGATCCCCGAGAAGTTGTGCGCGCTGTCGAGAATAAAAAAATTGATCCGGGAAGTGTTATCGTGTTGCGTTATTTGGGGCCGGTGGCTGCTGGTATGCCGGAAGTCTTGGTTGCTTCGGCGGCGCTTGCCGTTCCGGAACTGGACGGCAAGGTTGCTCTTATTTCTGATACACGGGTCTCGGGTGTGTCGCATGGTGCGATTGGAGTTCACTGTGTGCCCGAAGCGGCCGTGGGTGGTCCTATTGCGTTGGTGCAGGATGGGGACCAAATCTCGTTTGACCTGGTTCAGGGCGAATGCAATCTCCACGTGAGCGAAGAAGAGTTGAATTCTCGTCGTTCGGCCTGGCAGCCACGCCAGGCGGGGCATCGCCGAATCTATCTGGCAGATTTTTCCGCCACCGTCACTCAAGCTGATACAGGCTGTGTCAGTCGCGCAGTGGGGTGATCGCGATTGCGGAAGGTGTAGCAACAGAAAGGGCAGCGTGTTGGCCTAGCCTGGGTCCGGAAACTGTCCAGTGAATCGTGTTGTGAAATACGCAACATCAAGCCGGTTGGTCAGGCCTGTATGCGTGGGTTCCTTACTTGTCGAAATGGTTCTCCAAGCGGTGAGCCAGGTTCAGAAGAAAGTCTCTGTTGTCGGCTTGCAGGTACCGCAAGGTTCCCTGCATGCGACTGAAGGTCTTGTTGTAGCGCAGATAATAGGCCGGGTTGTTTTCAGGAGGTTCACCCTGACTCCAGTCCCAGGAACACTCGGCAAGATCATTCACGAAAATATAATGATTGTCGATATGTTTGCCGCGTTGGATGGCGATGTTCTGCGCCATTGAAAAAGACTTTTCAAAGATCATGGGACTCATCACCGCCGATCCGATGGAGATGTAGACACCGCCTTCCATCCGGCTGACACTTTCGGCGTAAATTAAATAGTCCCTTTCAGCGGCCCGCCCCAGGCAAGCACCCCGATTCATGGGATGGTTGTAAATGATATCGTGGCCAATCATGGGGTGCCCTGTCAGTGGCACTCGATTTCGGAATGCTCCCGCCTGGACGCTGTATTTTTTCCACGGATGCGGAATCGACATCCAGCCAGGTTCCAACTGGAAACGGCGCACGACCCATAACAGATCGGCCGCGGCTGCTGCCTGATCCGCATGGTGTTTTAATTCTTTGACGGCGATTTTCTCCAAGTCTTCGGCTGAAGGAATTTGCAGTCCTTCGTTTTCGATCAACGCCCCGATCGACTCACCGTATCCGAGTCCTTCGAAGGCCCCTACATTCAAGGCCAGGTTGATAGAAAATCCCGTTTCCTGCCAATGGCCGAAGCGGCCCGCTTCCACCAGGGGGCCCACATGCTCGCTGCTTTTTCCTTGATAAGCAAACTCCCAATCATGAATCACACCTGCGCCATTCGTAGCCAGATGAGTGACCCAGCCCCTTTCGACCAAACGCAACAGGACCGGTCCCAGCCCGTTTTTGATCGTATGTGCCCCGAAGGCCACCATCACGGGCCGGTGGTTGTCCTGTGCTGTTACTACGCGCTGGACTAATTCCTGCACCGTTTCGCTGGCTGCCTCCGACAGGGCTGGGGGTTCCGTATCGGGGGAAACATGATCTTTTTCGATCTGTTGCTTGTTTTGCCGAGCCGAGAGCGATTCCATTTTGACCGCGAAACGGTCGAATTCTGGGTAGGGCATGCCATTGGTTTTCTGGCTGATAGCCATGCTGTTTCATTATTGGCCTCTCCGAAGAAGGCAAACAATGAAACAGTTGGAAAATAGAGAACCTGCAGGACGTGACAGGCGAGCAAGTACTGGAAAACTCAGCACAGGCTCGCCAACCGTTTCCTAATGTAGCAGAGACGTCCGCATGGCTGAAGTGGATTGTCGCCCGTGTGAAACCGACGATAGGATTTGCGAGGCCTTATTCGTATCGGAACAAAGTTCTGCGTTGCCTTTACAATTTGTGTTTTGCGGGGTCACATAAATTTTTGCAGGCGGTCAAGAATATCGGCCAGAATTTCGCGATCCGAAGCCGGGCGGTTCGGGCTTTCCGGATGAGTTGCATCGCACTTGAGCCAACCTCGTAACTTTAAAAACATTGCAGCACTGTGTTTGTAGGCCGGTGTCGGTGCGCGAAAGGTCAGGCATCCCAGATACTGCAGGGCGTCGTTCAATTCATAGAACAGGGGATCGCCGGCTTCCCAGTATCGGTCGCGTTGGGCAAACAGGTCAGGAGCGAAGGTGCTTAGACCTAACAGGTAGTCACTGCCGTAGATCACCATATCGATAGCCAAATCGTTACCAGTCAGTACCAAAAAATCAGGATTTGTCTGGTCGCGAATCGTCAGCCGCTGCCATTCCAGTTGGCGGTTCAGTGACGAGTGTTTTGCACCCACGCATTGCGGGATTTCCAACAGTCTACGATAGGTATCAAGTGTATAGATACGACCACACTTCAAAAACATTTGGCCCAGTTCAAACGCATAGAATTTTTCACAATTGGCCGCGATCTGGGTGTAAGCGTTGATGATCTCTGGTTCAGGAAGACTGGTTAATCCATACGACTGAAAAATGACTGGATCTCCTCCAAACTCCTGAATCAGTTTGATCTGCTCTTGATAACGATCCAAACGGAAAGCGTCGCCAGCCTGGTCCCTGACAAAGGCTCCCGCCACAAAAGGTTTGTGATTTGCCAGTTGGCGTGTCAATTCCAGTACGCGCCGTCGAGTGTCGTTGTCGATGAGATTGCTGTAGCCGGTATCCATGTTGACAGCTGGAATGAGATTGGCCTGGAAAGTCCGGTCCAGCAACTGTTCGAGGCCTTGCCAATCGACCGTCTGGTCTGCATGGAATGGCAACAGGACAGCTGACATGCCTGTTATTCGGCGTCGAGGACGAAGTAATGCGGCAGGATCGCATGACGCAGATTCAGCAGTCACACTTGGGGATTGCATGGCTTCTTTCCGGAAGGACAGAACGTGGTTTTAAGTCTGTGGCTTGCAGGCTTCGGCAGTCGCTAAAATCGCAAAACGAGGGAGAGTTTCAAAACTTCTCCAAGTTTGCCGGGCCTGTGTCGAAGTTGGGGTTACAATTCGTGATTCCTCCTACTTTGCATTATGACTGCCAAAAACTTTTGCTGAAAGTGCGCGGCAGTTAGAATCCGTGAATGAGAACTGGTTCGATTTCATCAGCGGGTTCGAACCCCAAAATCTTGCCATAGAAATAGAGTTCGGCTTGCTGGCAGCGAACAATATTTTCTGCCTTGCGGAATCCGTGCTGTTCGCCTTCGAAAGGGATGTAAGCCACCGGTATACCTTTGGCCCTTAGTGCTGCCAGAATTGTCTCTGCCTGGTTGGGCGGTACGACTTTATCTTCCAGGCCCTGGAAGAGGATCACAGGTTGAGTGAAGCCATCCAGGTGATGGATTGGTGATCGGGCTTCGTAGGTTTGTTTTGCTTCGGGATAGGGGCCGATCAAGCGATCCAGATACCGAGCCTCGAATTTGTGAGTGTCCTGGACTAACAAACTCAGATCACTTACACCATAGTAACTGGCCCCCGCAGCAAACACGTTATGAAACGCCAGGGCGGCCAGGGTCGTATAACCTCCGGCACTCCCTCCCCGGATCAGCAGTTTATCCTTGTCCGCCTTGCCTTGCTCAGCCAGAAACTTTGCTGCATGAGCCGCGTCCTCTACATCGGCAACTCCCCAGGATTCTCGCAAGCGGTTCCGGTATTCACGGCCGTATCCTGTACTACCACGATAGTTCACATCGCAAACCGCAAAACCTCGACTGGTCCAGTACTGAACCTTCGCATTCCATACAGCGGAAGTGGCCGAAGTGGGTCCGCCGTGAACAAAAATGATCAATGGAGGGGCTGCATCGGGTGGTCCCTGAAAGTCCTTGTTCAGAGGAGAATAGTAAAAGGCATGCGCTGTTTGTCCCTCCGTTGTAGGGAACTCGATCGCTGTGGGAATGGAAGTGTATCCCTCGCCAGGCAGATTGGCGCTCGAGCGGCGGATGATTTGGGTCTGGTCCGATGCTAAATCAAATTCAACCAAGGCGGTTGCAGCTGAAGGTGATCCGGCCAGGGCGTAGGCTTTTCGGGCGTTGGCCCGTACACCTTCGTAGGAGGTATAAGCAACTTCCCATGCCGAGTGCTGTCCCGAGAGAGTGTCGATCCGGACAAGTGTTTGTTGGCCATTTTGTGAGTAACTGGCAATCAGTTGCCCGGCTGTGGGAACCGCGTAGGTTGACATGCCCGCTACCCACTCGGGTAACCCGAATTCAGCCGGTAAATCAGTAACCTGGACCGTTTGATCATCCTGTTGGTAGCGGAAGAGGTTCCACCAGTTGGTTCGGTCCGATGCAAAGTAGAGACTTCCGTCGGGTGACCACTCGGGCTGAAAAAGAGACTCCGCCTGCCCACCTGCGATGACTTTGGTTGCTTCTGGCAGCCCATCTTTTCCGAACCGCGCGACAGACAATTCTGTGCCATCCCAAGGCATGTTAGGATGACTCCAACTGAGCCAGGCCAATCGGTCACCGTCGGGACTGACCCTTGGTGAAGAGTAAAAATCGCATCCCGAAACAAGGGTTGTCACCTGGCCTGACCCATCCAGTTCCAGTGCCACCAGCACAATTTCAGGCTCCTGGTCTTCCGACGAGTGGTTTTCGCAAACGGAAATGAGCCTGTCGTGCCGAGCATCGTAGCTGAAATCGGCGAACACTCGCTGCGAGGGCCGGGTAATTGCCTGCGGTGTTTGACCCGGTTCGATCCGGTAGACACACTGATCGCTATAGTTCACGAAATAGACAATACCCCCTACGACGGTTAACGCGCCTCCTCCGTATTCGCGGGCCTTCGTACGGGCGTTGTAGGGTTCGGGAAGCAAGTCGATGACGGGTCCATCTGCTGCTCGCTGGACTACAACATTTCGTCCTGCTTCCGCTGGTCGGGACTCAATCCAGTAGATCGTATCTCCGTCCAATACGGTGTCACCAAATCGAACCGATCCCTGCACGAGCGAATCGGCAGAGATGGGGGACTTCCAGGAACCGTAAGGTGCTGTCTGTCTCGCTCCTCCGGTGGAATGACCGGCACCAGAACCATCAGCTGCTGTCGTCATCAACATCATGCTCATCCGGACAAAAGAAGTGAACCGTTTGTAGTCATCAGCATACTGAAATGTGAGGGCCAATTCAGCCCGGGAGCTGCTATTGTTAGCCGTTAGAAGTTATCAGCTGGAGTAATTCGGCCGGACGATCAATCAGGGCCTGGGCACCGCTTTCGACAAGTTCCTGACGAGGTCGAAAACCCCAGGTGACACCTACCGCAAACATCCCGACGGTGACGGCGGTTTGCATGTCGGTTGCGGTATCGCCGACGTAGAGGCAATTCTCGGCTGTGACCTTCAGAGTCTGAACAACGTTAAGCAGTCCTGTGGGATCCGGCTTGGGAGGAATCAACTCGCTTTGCCCCAGTACTAGATCAAACGGATGTTCTGGCAAAAAACCAGCGATGCATTGCTTTGTAAATTCATGCGGTTTGTTCGACAAGACGGCTGTTTTCAGCTGGGCGGAGACGAGTGAAGCCAGTAATTCGGGTATCCCCCTGTAAGGTTTGGTGTGGATGTTCCAGTGCTGACGGTACGCTTCGCCGAAAGAGTTCACGCAGGATTGAACATTATCGTCCGTGCGAAGTTCTTCAGGCAAAGCTCGCGAGAATAGATTGACCACGCCATCGCCAACATAGTAACGATAATGATCTACGGGCTCTGGTGGTGCTCCTACCTGTTCCAGAACGTGATTGGCGGCGCCTGCAATATCCGCCAGCGTGTCGAGCAGTGTACCATCCAGGTCGAAAATGATTGTCGAGAAGTGAGCCATCAGTTCTGCACGGAATTGAAAAGACAACGATAAAGGCGACGTGCTTCAGTGGTAATGTTTCGACTTCTGGTCTCCAGGCCTGTTGCAGAGTCTTCATGAAGCAAGTATGCCAGTTTCGCAAGTTCTGTACGGTCTTCAGGCAGGTCGTGCCGGGCGGCCGTATTCATTAACCGCAGGCGTGCTTCAACTCCACGCAGGTAGCGATAAGCCTCGCTGAGTGTCACAAAGGTGTCTTTGTCGAGAAATCCTTCCTCGTGCAGACTGGAGAGAGCGGACAGCGTACCAGGTCGAAGGATCTTGCGGGATTTGGCCCCGTGCCGAAGTTGTAACATTTGCACGATGAATTCAATGTCGATCGTTCCACCAGGGGCACGTTTCAGATTTCTCGGCGATGCGGATGATTCCAGCCTGCGCCGTGTTTCTGTGATTTCGTGTAAGTAAGCGTCTTTCCAGGAGGGATTCCGGAGAATGTGATGAATGACCTCCATGATACGCTGGCAGGCCTGTTCCGAGCCACAGATGGGGCGTGCTTTGCAGAGCGCCTGTCGTTCCGAGAGTGATCCCTGCTCGTCAGCGAAATAACGTTTAAATTCGTCGATTGAAACTGCCTGGGCACCGCTTTTTCCTGTGAGGCACAAACGCGTACCCACCTCGTATAATTGACCGTAGGGGCCCAGGCGGTCGACAACCTTTAAGAGTCGCTGGCTCAGTTCGCTGAAAAAGTGTTGATTTGTGGTACTTCTTTCGCTCCTGCGGTTGGGGTGACGTGGGAGCGTTTGCCCTTCACCTTCATACAGAAAAATCAAATCGAGATCGCTATGATAATTGGGTTCCCTTCCTCCGAGCTTCCCTAATGCCAGGATGATCAGTTCGCACCTCCGTTGTTTACCGTCAGGGCCACAATACGTGGGTTCGCCGTATCTTTCTTCCAGTCGTTGAAATTCACGGGTTGCAATCTGTCTTAAGCAGACTTCGGCAACATCCGCCAGGGCGCGAGTCGTCTCGTCGATGGTCCCTTTGGCAAGAATGTCGCGCACGCCAACTCGCAGATGTTGTGCCGCCTTGAAACTATGCAGGATGGGATCGATATCTTCCGCCCCCCGGCATAGGTCCTGCAGTGTCGCCTCGAGCAAGTCGATAGTCGGGAGTCGGTCCAGTAGTAACGAGTCCATCAACTCATCAATCATGCCTGGATTACTTGTGAGAATACCTGTCAGATACGAGCTGGATGCACACAGCCGCACATACAGTTCCAGCGAGGCAGGATGGAAGCTGAACAGTTCCCAAAGAACGCCTTTCCCCCCCAAAGATTCGCTGACTCGGCTGAGATCCGCCAGTGTTGCATCCGCATCGGGCGTTGCGTTGATTGCTTGCAACAGGTTGGGTGCAATAGAAGCCAGGAAATGACGGCAACGACGAGTGGAAAGAAAAGGAATTTTCTCCTGCGCGAGTGCCGTGAAATTGCGAAAAGCTGCCTGTGTGTCTTGGAAATTATAGCAACTCAAAACTTCTTCAATAAATTGTTGGCTGGGATCGGGATCCAGGATCAGATCGACTTCCGGCTCAGCTTCGGCATCATCTCGAAAAGCATCGTACAGGAGGTGATTGAGGATTTTGTGATTTAGCGCGGTCGTGCTCGCGTAGTTTTCACGAAAAGCCTGCAAAGCGGAGGCAGCGAGGGTGTTTTCGTAGCCCGTACTGTGAGCTAATTTTGTCAACTCGGTCTCGTCTTCAGGTAAAGTATGCGTCTGTAAGTCGAACAGAATTTGCAGACGATGTTCGATTTGTCGCAGGAAACGATAGTTGGTTTCCAGGCGAGAACGTTCCTGCATATTAAGGCAACCCACCTGTTCCAGCGCGGCAATGGCTTCCAGGGTATTACCTGTGCGCACTTGCGGCAGGTCACCACCGTGAAGGAGTTGTAAAAACTGAATGACAAATTCGATATCACGCAGACCACCATGGCCTGTTTTAACGTCACGAAGGTCGTTGGCGTCCCGAACCGCGAGACGTTCAATCCTTCGTTTCAACGCTTTGATACCAGTAATATCAGCTCGATTTAAATAGCGACGATAGATCCAGGGTTGCAGCCGATTCAGGAACTCCTGGCCCAGGTCATGGTTGCCCGCAATGGGGCGTGCCTTCATTAGCGCCTGCCGTTCCCAGGTTCGCCCGTGGATATCGTAGTAGTCGATTGCGCGGTCCACATGAGTGACCTTGAGTCCTTGACTGCCTTCCGGGCGTAGACGCAAGTCGAGGCCGTAGGCGATTCCTAATTCAGTGGGTTCCTGTAATAGACGGGCAAAACTGTGAGCCAGTTGTTCAAAGAATTCGGCGTTGCTGGTAGCACGTTCACCGTCTGTTTTCCCATCGACGTTATACAGAAACATCAGCTCGATATCACTGGAATAATTTAGCTCGGTGCCGCCCAATTTTCCGAAACCGAGTACGACAAACCTTGCGGGATTTTTGTCGGGGCCCCGCGGAATACCCCGCTGCTTTACTAGGCTGCGCCAAGCGGCATGGAAGGCCGCTTCGCAAATTGCATCCGCCAGATACGAGATCTGTCTTGTAACGATCTCCAGGCTATGTTCACGGACGATGTCGCCGAACGCGATCCGCAACGTTTCACGTCTTTTGAAGCGTCGTATGCTCAGCATCACGGCATGGAGGTCGTCCAACGTCTCGGTCTCACTGCGAATTTCATCAACCAGTACTGCAGCAGCAACCGGATGCCCTTCGGTGATGCGTAACAGGTCGTAACTTTCCGGATCTTGGATCAGTACATCGCTTAAATGCTGGCTTGTCGAAATCATCTGAATCAGGATGGAAAGTGCCTCGTCATCCCGCTCGAACAGTGAAGCCAAGCTGAGCGGATTACGGGATGCAAGGAAGAAACGTTCCAGATTGTTCAGGGCCATATCTGGATCACTGCAGCGAGGTAAACATTGGAGCAACTGTTCGCAGATGTTGTCCAAAAGCTTCAGCGTAATCCCACAGTCTGCCAATTTCAAAAAATTACTGTGCGCACGTGCAAGGTTGTTAACGCCGAAGCAGCGTAACCACTCCTCGGCAGAACGAGGATCGTCAAGATAATGAACCAGCTGATCTGTTTGCATGAGCGTATCAGCTACATGATACAACAAGAATGTGCAAACCGGACCGGGGGGAGCCGATTTTATTGCAGGCTGAGTAGCGCAGGCCATCCAGTTTTTACGGACACAACAGTTTATTTTGCTTGCACGAATAATCCGTGGCTGGCGGTGGATGGGAACCCGGTTCAGTTCGCATCACCCGCCATGCCCTGTGGCGGACTTCAGCTACTCGACTTGCAGGCGGCGGACGTCGAAAGCCAGTCTACAAAGTGAATCTACAAGTCAGACCAGTTGTCTTCCCACGAGTGCTACCTCAGGCAGTCCTCCCGGATCTCGTTGTTGGTTGTTACGACAGCGATTTTTTGGACAGTTCGGCTATTTTTGAGCAGATGCTTTGAGAGGTTCCAAGTCATAAGCCTGTGGTCCAATATGACTGGTGACGACGGTCCCGAACAGCGTAAAGGATGTTGTGTCGTAGCAGGTCACGGGCAGGATCTGGCCGATCTGTCGTTCGTTTCCCTCGAAGACGACGATGCGATCACACAGTGTGCGGCCGGTCAGCTGTAAAATCGGATTGGAGTCGGTCCCTTGTTTTACGGCAGTTTTGCTAGGACCCTCGACCAACACCTCCAGGGTTCTTCCCAGGAAAGGCAAATTGCCTTGTTCGCTAATCGCATTCTGAACGGCAAGCAATTCGTTATTGCGGCGCTTCTTGACTGCTTCGGGTACATCATCTATCAGCTGTTCCGCACCTTTTGTACCGGGGCGGACGCTGTATTTAAAGATGAAACTATTTTTGAAACGACAGGTCTTGACTAAGTTGACCGTCTGTTGAAAGTCGTCTTCGGTTTCTCCGCAGAAACCCACAATGAAATCGCTGGTCACGGCAGCGTCGGGGACGGTGTCATGAATGCGCTGCATCATTTCCTGGTAGTCTTCCACCGTGTAGCCACGCTTCATGCGGGCGAGAATCCGATTCGATCCGCTTTGAGCCGGGACGTGTAAGTGAGGAGAAACTTTGGACAGATCCCGCACTGCACACAGCAGGTCGTCTGTCATGTCTTTCGGATAACTGGTCACGAATTTGATGCGTTCCAGTCCATTGATGTCATGCAACATCGACAACAAATCAGAAAAACGCGTGGTCATTCCGTCGCTACGATAGCGGTAACTATTCACCGTTTGGCCAAGCAGAGTAATTTCTTTGGTCCCTTGTTCGACAAGAACACGTGCTTCGCTCACGATATCGTCAGGTGCCCGGCCCTGTTCGGGACCCCGTACCATGGGCACAATGCAATAGGTGCAGAATTTGTCGCAGCCAATTTGAATACGCACATACGCCTGGAACGGCGTTGGACGCATGGTCGGATCTCGTAGGGGATCAAAACTTTCATGACTGCGGCTGATCTGGTCCCGGCTACCATCCTTGCGACCCAAACTGACTTCCATGCATGGTCCGGAACCCTGCGAAATTTTTTCGATAAGATCGGGAACCTGATGCAACTGACCAGGTCCCACGACGAGGTCTACGTAAGGAGCCCGTTCAAAAATCTGTTTCTGATCTTTCTGAGCCATACAACCAAGCACACCGATGATCTTCTGGGGATGATGTTGTTTGGCGTGCTTAAGACGTCCCAAGGCACTGTAAATTTTGTCCTCGGCATGCTGTCGTACGGAGCACGTGTTGAAAAGAACCGTGTCCGCGTGTTTAGGTGACTCGACCAGCTCGTAACCCCTCTGGCGCAAGCTTGCCACGACGAGCTCGCTGTCGAGCACATTCATCTGGCAGCCAACGGTTTCTATGTAGAGGCGTTTGTTCATGAGTGGGTGGAAAGACCGGCACGACCTCAGTTGAGGAGAAGCCAGGTTGCAGAAGAAAGTACGTTGCCAATCAGGACGCCGCTGAGTGCGATCCGGTCGTCACCGAGATGGTTTCAGGCCCTCAGGTCTGCCCGGCCAACGTCCGACTGTTGCCTGTTCTGCTTTTCCGTCTTCAAACGACGTAGCAATCGTTCTCGATCGTTTTGTTGCTGTTCTGCTCGAAATTCCTCCTGCCGATTACATAATTCGGCAGCCTTTTGGCGTTTTTGTTCGGCATCCCATTCTGCATGTAGCCGGTCCAGCACTTTTTTACGATGCCGCTGCATGAGATGGCACAGGGTGGTGACGGCGATGTACCCGGCTATTAGAAACAAAATCCAGTCTAGCATACCCCAGTGAACCATTACCGGCCTCCTTGCTTGAACGATTCGCTACTCAGGCACCCGTCATGGTAGCACGTTGGGCAGGGGTGCCGCGAGGGGGATTGCAGCTCCATTTCGTGGGGTTACCAATCAGTTCCGGGAAAGAATCCTGTTGGCCGGCTGAATTAGCTGGCCGTCTTGTGCGATTTTTTCGGGGCTTGCCCGAGATAGCAGAATCAACCGGCCGGCTGGGACGAATCCTTCTTTCTGGTTGTGGCCACCAACGTGCCGTCGTGAATCGGGCAGGCGAGACGAAGTTTTCGGTTCATGGAGGGGAGTAACCGGCGGCCCCGATTCCCCGGGGAGGATTCACTCGACTGTTCCGAAAAACACATCGGAGTTCAGGGAATAACCGCGCAGGAACTCATCAATTGCCAGGACGCGTTTTCCCGTGGGTTGGATACGCTCAAGTGATAGACTGCCCAAGCCAGTGGCGATGAGCAGTCGATTTTTGTGCAAATCAATAATAGTTCCAGGTTTCAAATTCTGAGGCGAGTCATCTGCAACGGACACCTCATCGAGAATGAGGCGAATCGGTTTGCAGTCTGGTCGAAACAGGTCCGTGTAGCTTCGGGGCCAGGGCTTGAAAGCGCGAACTTGATTGTTGATTTGTTGGGCTGTCCGGGACCAGTGGACTTGTCCATCGGTTTTCTTTAGCCTGGGTGCCTGTGTGACGAATGCAGTGTCCTGGGGAAGGCCAATGCTCTCACCATGGCCGGACGCGAGCAGTTCCAGGCCTTGCGCGACGGCTTCCGCTCCCAATTCAGCCAGCCGTTCTTCCAATTCGACTGCCGTTTCCTCGGCACCGATGGCGACCTTGCTTTGAATCAAGCACGGACCACCGTCGAGTTGGCGTGTCATATGAATCACGGTCACGCCCGTTTCCGATTCACCATGGTAAATTGCCCAATTGATCGGAGCAGCGCCTCGGTACTTGGGTAAGAGAGAAGCATGCAAGTTGATCCCACCATAGCGTGCCAGCTGCAACGTGGCCGCAGCCAGGATTTGGCCGTAATCACAGACAACCAACACGTCAGGCTCGAGTTGCTTCAACTCGTGGTGGGCCTCAGGAGAATCGATACTCTCAGGTGCCAGTACTGGAATCCCGGCTGCTTCGGCGAACTCGCGCATGGGGTTGACCGGCGGCTGTCGTCGACCAGTTGCTAGTCGAGCGGGCCGCGTGAAGAGCGCTGGCACCACGTGTCTCGAATCGACCAGAGCTTTGAAGCTGGGGACGGCGAAGCCACCGGTTCCCATCACGACGATCTTCATCAGTCCTCGATTCAGCAGTACTGGTTTTCCAGGTCCAGGAGACGCTGCAAGATGTCATTGTCTGACGGAATTTCCTGACGTTGACGACGGCCGGAAAAAGTGAGTTCAAACTCCTCAATTGTTTCCCTGGCCGCCATCGCCTCCGTTTCACTCAGTCGGTCAATGAACATGACACCATCCAAATGATCGGTTTCGTGTTGCACCACCCGGGCCGCGAAGCCGCTTAGTTTTGCTTCGATCTCTTCGCCACGGAGTGTGTAGGCAGTCACCAGAACTGTTTCCGGACGTTTGACGGGTCCATAGAGCTCGGGCAGGCTCAAGCATCCTTCTTCCTTCTCTTCCAAACCTTTGGTCCGGCTTATCACGGGATTGATAAAAACCAGTTCTTCACCTTCCTCCGGATCGCTCTGCAAGTTAGCCACGAACAGGCGAAATGGAAAATCAACTTGATTAGCCGCCAGTCCCACACCGCGAGCCTCATACATCAGCTCAAACATTTGGCTGACCATTTTGCGTAGATTGGCGTCAACTCGTTTGATCGGTTGAGATTTGTGACGCAGCGTGGGATGTGGGTAGGTGACAATCTGCAACGTGCCGGTTCCTGGAAGGATCGATGGTGGAAAGTAATTATACGTCAGCAGCGAATTTTATGTAGGCTGTGCGGCGGGGTTGGATTTTGGAACTGGAGACCGTGGGCCGCCGGCCTGGAAAGGATGGAAGTTCCTGGCTTGTAGAGGCCGCTTGGCTGTCGGAGCCGGTTCGACGGGGGACGTATGAATGTCAGCTGCTGGTTTTCATTTCACTGTTTTTATACGGTTTGCTTTTATACGGCTTGCAGCTTCGCGCTCGAAGACCCTTAGTTCCTGCAGCCAGTGCCTTGCCGCCGGTGACTCGCGTTGACGATTTTTCTGCCGGGTCCTAGAATTCACCGCGCTTTCGCCGTAATCCCTTTTATCACAGTAATTTCTGAAAACCCAGTGGCCGACCATTCCCCCCAGGTATCTGACGATCAAACGCCCCCCATGGGAACATGGAGCCGGGGGGTTTCCGAATCGATGTCGGGAGATACCTATACGCCCGCATTTCGTGAACGATTTGTTCCCGCTTGGGTTCTTTCGGCTGGGCTGCACACGGTTCTACTGCTTTTGCTGTTGTTCAACGTGCGTTGGACGCCGCAGGGGGCTGCCGTGGAGCCGAATCGGGCGGCGGGTATCGTGCTGGCAGCCCGAACTGCAGATCATGTGGAGTATTACGAGGGCGAATCGGATAGACAAACCGAAGCGGAGGAAATTTTAGAGCAAGACTCTACAGACTGGTTGCTTCCGAGTGCCGAGCAGCTTGTAACAACATTCGAGCATGAACTACCCTCGACCAGCAATCTACAGGTTCCGGCAGCCCAAAACGGAAGTGGTCTGCCCGATCCGGGTTCGATGATCACAGGTCGCCCTCCGCCCAAACGCTTTGGGAGTTCGATTCAGACTAGTGTTTTCGGGGTCGCGGGGACTGGAACAAATTTTGTCTATTTGTTTGATCGTTCGGCAAGTATGGGAGACTACCAAGGTCGTCCTTTGCATGCCGCCAAGACTGAATTGCTGATCAGTTTGGATGAGTTAGAAGAGATTCATCAGTTTCAGATCATTTTTTACAATGAAAGCCCGTCGATATTCAATCCGGCTGGCGAATCGCCTCGGATGTGGTGGGCTGACAACCGCGGAAAAAACGTGGCGAAGCGTTTTATTCAGGGCATCAGTGCTGTGGGTGGTACGAAACACATGTCGGCACTGGAGATGGCCCTACAACTTCAGCCGGATGTCATTTTCTTTCTGACGGATGCGAACCAACCAGGGCTTACCGCTTCCCAACTCGCGCGGCTTCGTCGGCTGAACCGAGGCACCACCTCCATCCATGCCATCGAATTCGGTTTAGGTCCAGCTTCGGGAGGCAACAACTTCTTGAGACAACTGGCACAACAACACTCCGGCCAATATGCGTATGTGGATGTTTCTCGACTCGAAAGAAAGGTTCGCTGATGGCTGACTGTTTGAATTCGATGAAAGAAAACTGCCGGAGTATTCCAAGGGTTCCGCTGGGGGCCTGTCTCGCCATGGCAAGCGTTTTTTTCACGCCGGACTTCGTTACCGGTGCAGATGCAGTGGTCATAGCCACAGGAAAAGGACGGATCACTAAACAGGGCGAAATTCTCGATTATACGGGTAACCAGTTGGTGATTCGAACCTCTGACGGGAACCAACTACCGATTCCTGCCAAGCGGGTGATTGACGTCAAAACGAGCTTGGTGCCCCAGCATTTGGCGGCCGATCGATTGTTTGAAGAACATCGTTTTCAGGAAGCGTTGGAGGCCTACCGTCTGGCTCAACAAAATGATTCCCGTATCTGGATGCGGCGCCAGATTCTAAGCCGGCAAGTGTCGTGTTTGCAGTCATTAGGCCAACATACTCGTGCCTGCGAAACATTTTTTCTCATTGTGCAAAGTGACCCCTCAACGCAGTTCTACGATGCTATTCCACTGGCCTGGCAGACAGTGGAGCCGAGTTCCACGCTGAGGCAGCGAGCCCATGGCTGGCTACAAGACCGACAGTTCCCCGCCGCAAGGTTGTTGGCCGCCAGTTGGGTATTGCCAACGGAGCATCGCGGCCAGGCGATTTCCGTGTTGAAGGAATTGAGGTCCAACGGGGATCAGCGAGTCGCCCACCTGGCAACCGCCCAGTTGTGGCGGACTCAAGTCGCCACCGCATCGTTGGCGGAGGTCCATCGCTGGAATGACAAGGCAGCTGGAATCTCCCCGGGGCTGGGTCAAGGATTTTATTTTCCAGTTGGACAGGCGTATTTCCAGCACCAGCAGTACGAAGCAGCAGCACTCGCGCTGATGCGGATCCCGATACTGGGTCATGATGACCGTGAGCTAACAAGCGAATCGCTCTTGTTAGCGGCCGCCGCTCTGGAAAAAGTTGAGCGACCAGATAACGCCCATGCGCTTTATAGAGAGATTCTCACGACTTATAGCGATACGGCTTCGGCAACCCTGGCCCGAGTGCGTCTGAATGAATAGCAGGCACGAGCTGGCGGATCGTGAAGCGATTGTTGATCTTTCCGCGAGACAGGAATCCGGGAATACTGGAACGATGAAAGAACAGGAGATATCAGTTTCATGACCGTATTCTTTGTCGAGTGCCGTGCAAAACTTGTTTTTGCAATTTGCCAGTTGAAGCACCTTTGTTTCCTCCCGCGTTTCAGTCGTTCCACGAATTCGACGGCAAATATCAGGGGTGATTGGCGCAAAGGCGATCGGGGAAAGCGGGCATGGAAATCGCTCCGGAACTTATGGAGCTGTTCAAGCCGGCAGAGGCAGTTTTCAGGTGCATTGGCGGGCCTGTCGGCCGGGGCTTGGTGTCCGTCAATTGCCTGGGCGCAAAATAGTGAAGTTTCATCTGCCGAGACTTCATCGGGGGCACCACGAGAGCTGCTGGAAATTGTTTTTTCAGGTGGGTGGGCCGGATTTCCGATCATCATGTTCCTTCTGGGTTTATCACTGACAGCTGCCTACCTAGTGTTCGAGCATATGATGACGATTCGTCGAGGCCAACTGATACCACCGGGGTTAGGCGATCAAGTGCGAAGTTCGTTGAGCGCGGGCAGTCTGGCAGAGGCAGACCAGATTTGTCGTACTACCCCTTGTTTACTTTCTTTTGTTTTGTTGAGCGGAATTTCGGAAATCGAAGGGGGTTGGCCTGCCGTCGAGAAAGCTGCTGAAGATGCGCTCGCCGAACAAGCTGCGAGGTTATTGAGAAAAATCGAGTACCTGTCTGTCATTGGTAATATCGCCCCCATGGTGGGACTGTTGGGTACCGTGATTGGCATGATTGTTGCTTTTCAGACCGTGGCTAGTACTCAGGGTACTGCGGGCGCCGGACAGCTGGCCGAGGGGATCTATCAAGCGCTCGTCACGACGGTTGGTGGACTGATTGTGGCCATACCTTCCCTGGGAGCATTTGCCATCTTTCGGAATCGTGTCGATCAACTCGTCGCGGAAGCAGCCTATTGGAGCCAGCACGTGTTGGCACCTTTGAAAGGTTTGAGGGCGGTTGAATACGGGACCGCCACGTCACAGCCACCGCCTCCGGTGGCGTAGCAGGACAAAGGTTTTCGAACCAAGGGTGGATAAGATGTTCTCGTACGACGATGCCTGCCGTGAATCAAAAATGGTCCCTGCAGGAGTGCTACTTCAGTCGAAGGGGTTGAAATGTATGCCAATGATCGTGCAGGTACCGCGCCTGTTGCGAGGATCGGGCACGGCTCTGCTGCCAGTTTTGTTAAAGTGTTTTAATATCTGATGCGCATTCCCACGGTTTCGAAGAGCGGTGACTACCAATTCAACATGACACCAATGATTGATGTTGTGTTCCTGTTGATTATTTTTTTCCTCGTTTCCAGTCATCTGGCCAAACAGGAGAGCCAGGTACCTCTTCCGTTGCCTCAAGCCGAAACTGGTCAGGAGTTGCAGGACGAAGCTACCGCCCGGGTCACAGTCAACGTATTTGCTGACGGTGAAATTCAGTTGGGAGGAAGGAGATTGCCACTGGACGAGCTTCGTCGACGGCTTGACTACGAGCTACATGAACAGGCTGGACAGTTGCAAGTACGTATTCGCAGCGACCGCAATGTACCCTACCAGTTTGTCGAACCAATAATGTTGATTTGTGCGAAGGCCGGGATTTGGAATGTTCAGATTTCTGTGGTGCGGCACCAGGAGTTTTGATCTTGAAAAAACCGTCGATCTTGACCGGACAGCGACGACTTGACGTCAAAATGACTCCCATGATTGACGTGGTTTTCCTGTTGTTGGTGTTTTTCGTTTGGACGGCTAGTTTTCAGATCACAGAATATATTTTGCCCAGTGCCCTTTCTGTTAATGAGGGTTCAGGAGAGGCGTCCGAGATGCGTCCTGAGCAATTAGACTTTGAGCCGGTCGTTGTTCAAATTTTGTGGAAAAATCAGCAGCCAGCATGGATCGTGAGCGAAACTGCGCTCACCGATCTGGAACAAGTGCGGCAGACCTTATTCAGAGTGGCAGCGGTGAAGCACGACTTGCCCCTGGTCATTGATCCCCAGGCGGGTGTGCCTTTTGGAGATGTCATTGATGTTTACGACATTTCGCAGATTGCGGGATTTCAGAAGATTCAGTTTGCCATTGAGGAAATATAGCTGGAGTGGGGACTGGGCAACGAGGGAATAGAATTCTTGGCGAATTCAATCAGGATCTACCGAATGGTTTGTAGCGGATCAGTGGACTGTCCAGACTCGTTGCGTGCCAGGGGCCGGTCGGGAAAAAGTTGTTTCTGTCTGCCACGATACTTACCGGTCTTGCTGACCGTCATCTGGTTGTCCCCGTATGTTGCCGCGTCCGACTCATTGAACGCTGAGTTCTTGGAGGGATTACGGGCCAGACGTCTGTTTGAACTGGCCGAGGTCTATTGCTCACAGCGGTTGAAACGCCAGCGGACAGATGGTGCTGAAGAACTGCGTTGGACGATTGAGTTGTCGCGCACTTATGCTCAGCACGCACTTCACCTCGAATCGGGCTTACGTGAAACACTGTGGCATCAGGCCCAGGACTGTCTTTCGATTTTTGAAAGGGGTCATCCGGATCATCCCCAGCTACTTCTGGTCAAGCTCCAACGTGCCCTGGTGGGGTTGGCGCGTGGTGAAGTAACTCGGCAAGAGGCGGAAATTACTGCCGCAAGCGATCAACCCTGGGAAGAGGTGCGCGCCGAGTTGCGGCGCGTGATCGGTCTGCTTGAGCACTTGTTGCCGGATATTTCTTATCAGACACGGCAAAGAAATCGAGTTTCCGGCAGTCTCACGGATGCTCAGCTTTACTCGCTCCAGCGAAACGTGAGCTACCAGCTGGTTCGGGCTTACCGTAACCAGGGTTTGGCCTATCCACCACAGAGCGTCGACCGGATCAATGCCTTGACGCAGGCCCTGGAGCAACTTGGTCCTTTGGCTTCACTTCCTCCAACGGAGGAAGTGATTTGGTCGGTTCGTTTGGAGCAGGTTGCCTGCTACCGCCTATTGGGAGATGCCAGAAGGGCTGGTGCAGCGCTGCAAATGCTTCACTCCGCAGCTCCTCCCGCACCCGTACAGCTTGAACTAAGGGCGGAGCAGATTCGGCTGGCCATTGATCAGGGAGAATTGCGTCAATTGGCTCGGTTGATTGCACACCCTCTTGCTGACCACGAAGTCAGGTCAGCCAATTTGGACTTGGCAGAAATGGAAGGATTGATTGCACTTTGGGCGGCCGGGCCGAAAAATGATCCGCAAACGTCCATTTGGAAAAACAAGATTGTCCATCAACTGAACCAGATTGGCCAGTTGCACGGACCTTACTGGAAACGTCGCAGTGGCATGTTAGTTGTCAGGGCGGCGGAAGGTGGAGTGGATGTGGAAGACGTCCAGTTGCTAGTGCAGACGGCACAAAATCTCTACGCCGATCAACAGTGGTCGAAAGCAATGGAGGTATATCAGAAGGCTGCCCGGCTATCGAAATCACTGGGGGAACGTGATCGCTCTTTTCGTCTTGCATTCACTGCTGCCCGCATCGCCCAGGAACAGGGAGACCTGCAACAAAGTTTGGAGCGATTTCGCGCCCTGGGGCTGGAGTATCGTGCAGACTCTCAGGCGAGTGAAGCACATCTTATGGCCATCGCGTGTGCCGCGGATTTAATCCGCCAAGATCCTGCGGCATCTCGGGAAGAATACATTCGACTGCTTCGGGAACATCTTGAGTCTTGGCCCCATACAGCGAGTGCCGACTCAGTGCGGTGGTCTTTGGGAAATATCTACCAGCGACAACGTGACTGGACGAGCGCTGTCAACGTTTATCGCGACATTTCCCTGAATTATGCTCAAAAGGACCGGGCAATTGGAGCGACTGGAAAATGTTGGGCTCAGAAGTTGAGGCATCTGCAAAAGTCAGGAGCGAGGATTACCGGGGAGCTGAAAATCGCGTTGAAGTACTTTGAACAACTCTTTCGCCGAAACGACGGAAAACTCCCGGAGCGTTGGAGTCCTACGGCGCAAGCGGCCGTATTGGAAACGGTACGGTTGCAGATGCAATTTACCACCCAAGGATTAATGATAGCTCAGAGTTACCTGGAAGCTGCTTTGCGTGACACGAGCCAAACGTCTGCTCAATGGCCGTCTGCAGCGGAAGTCCTGTTGATTGAAGCCTTGGCCCGGCAGGGCAGGATGGAAGAAGCAGGACGTCGGCTTGCCCTTCTGACCAAGCCATCGGCGAATCTAATGAGCTTGTTGAAATCCCTTGGGCAACTTGACAAGCCATCGCAATCTCTCATGCAGCGGCAGCAAGCTGCACGTCTTCAATTGATGACCGTCTCCTATCTAGAACAAGTGTGGGACGAATTGTCTGGTGCGGATCAGATTTGTGCACAGCGCAGTCGCGCGGAGGCACTTGCCGTGATTGGTAATCGTCAACAGGCGCTTCAGGAGTTGGAGCGACTGGTACGGGAGAATCCACGTCACGCCGAGATTCAACAATCTTATGCCCAGCTTCTGCTGGAAAATGATGATCAACGTTCCAGGGAGCTTGCTTTGGCGAAGTGGCGCGAGATTGCCAGGCACAGTCGTCCCAAAACGGAAAGTTGGTACCACGCCAAGTATTCCTTGGCACTGGCACACTATCGTTTGGGGAATGCCCGTCGGGCGGCGGAAATTCTGGGATTGATTCAGGCGGTACCGCCTGGGTTTGAGGGTGCGCAGTGCAAACATGATTTTTTGGAACTACTTAAGCTCTGCCAGGAAGCGGATTGAGAAGTCAGCAGAGTGGCATTTGCAGAGTTCCAGCTGATCAGCATCACGAAATACGGGGCAGGCAGGAAAGTTTTTGATATCAGACCCTTCACAAACACTCAGTACAAAAAAGGCAGTTCAACAGGAAGTCGAACTGCCAGTCGGAAAGCTCGGCCGGATGAGGGGGTAACCGGCCGGGGTCGGGTGGACGGTTACCAGGGAGCGCGAATGTAGTGTATTCCCATCTGCTGTGTACTTGCAGGATAACCAGGCGGGGCCCGCAAGTGACCACGTTCAGCGATGGTGTTTTGAGGTCCGCGATGATACTGGTGATAGATGGGACGCATTTGTGTTCCAGCCGCACCCCAGCTGTATATCGTCTGTGCGGTGTTCGGTGGCACGACTAGCGAGACTGGACGTCTCGCTTGAGGATGATAATACGGTAAATGCCAAGGACGTACGGCAGCCATTCTGGCCATGCGGTCCCAGCCGAAAACGTTTGTGTTCATTGCGGGAACACAGAGGAACGTGGTCAGCAATGTGAGGAGGAAAATGCGATGCATGAAACTTTCCCTGTGGAGTAAGTTGACTTAGCGCGGAGGCTCGAGTACCCAGTGCACAAAGGCGCGAAGCGATTGGAGTCGGTTAGGGGTATAACTGACGGTTGTTTTGTTCAGACCTCGGTTGCCATTGTAGTAGTGGTGATACTTCCGCTTGTGTCTATACATGTACTCATGCGGCATAATCGGCTGGTAAGTGTAATAGGAGTAGCCTGTGACGGGCGGTGTCAGACGCGGTGACGGGTACATCGCTGCTGAGTACGTTGCCCCACCGGTCGGACCGTTATAAAAGTTGTAGAACAGGTCTGGCCCAGTGGAGGCCGGCTCGCCATACTCCCGTGGGCGTCCCAGGTGAGCGAGCAACTCGCCGTTTCCGATGCAGCAAAGTTCTGTTAGGGGATCACAGAGACGACAGTTGCGCTGCGAACAATTGCAAGCGTCCGAGCAGTTGGTCCGGGACGCACATTTTTCACAGCCCGAACACTGCTTTGCATTTGTTTTCAGATCGTGTTTCGCCGCCAATAGTGTCCGACCAAGAGAAGACAGGTGAACCAGTGTCAGAACCATTGTGACCAGCAGAACGGAAGCGGGGTGGATTCGTAGCATCATCTGCTACTCCTTCGGCAAAGAGAAGAAGAGAATTTGTTAGCGGGGGAAGTGGAGTTCGACAGAGTGGAGATGAGTGCGGAGAAGTTGTCGCAGTGGGAAGGAAAAGGTTGGTATGAGCAGATCGAAGTGATATTGGCGGGGACAGGCGAGCAGTGTGAGGGCCTGTTAGTAGAATATTCGGCCAATAAAGGCCATGCGGGTGAATCTTTATTCGACGATTATTCGGTTCGGTGGCATTGCACCGTCAATGAGGTACGGTGTTGTGCTCCAACCTACCCGTAACCAAGCACGTTGAATTGGAAAAAAGAAATCTGGCCGCTGCCTAGTAGGCCGAAATCACCCGGTGACGAAGCATACAAAACCGTTATAATCGTTACTTCACTTAAGTTCAACGATGTTGCGGCGAATAGGTAAAGGAGTGCGTCCGTTGTCTCCCACAAAAACGAAGAAGAAGGCGAAAGCCAAGACTTCCTCAACCACCAAGAGTAAAGTGAAACGAACGCGGAATCAGGTTGGGCGAGTCACTCATAAGCGTCGTGTCAGTAAGAATGGCAGCGCCCGCAAAAAGGCTGGTTCTATCCGACGACATCGTGCAACAGCGCAGTCTATGGCGGCTGAGCAGCGCGACATCTCGGTCAGCGAATTCTTTGCCAAGAATCGTCACCTACTAGGATTTGACAATCCACGCAAGGCACTGTTGACCACCGTGAAAGAAGCGGTTGACAATTCATTGGATGCGTGTGAAGAAGCGGGCATTGTGCCGGAGATCTGGGTGCACATCGAGCAGATGGGAAACGGCCGCTACAAGGTAGGTGTGCAGGACAACGGACCAGGAATCCTTAAAAAACAGATTCCCTTGATCTTTGGCAAGTTGCTGTACGGTTCTAAATTCCACCGGCTACGCATGAGTCGTGGTCAGCAAGGGATCGGTATCAGCGCGGCTGGGATGTACGGAATGCTGACCACTGGAAAACCGGTAAAGATTGTCTCGAAGATTTCTCTCAGGAAGCCAGCCCATTATTATGAGATTCAGATAGACACCAAGAAGAATAAACCCGAAATCCTGAATGGCCGTGGCGAAGGTATTGATATTCCGGCCGGTGAGAAAGGAATGAAAACCATACACAAGTATGGGATTGAATGGGTAAGGCACTATGACGCAGAAGAAGGGACCACGGCGAAAGAGGTTCGCAGTGGCACTCGGGTAACAATTGAGTTGGAGGCGCGGTATCAGCGAGGTCGGGGCAGTGTTGATGAATTCTTGCAACAGGCTGCCATCGCAAACCCGCATGTTACTCTGCATTACGAAGACCCGGAGGGCAACCGGCACAACTATGTTAGTACGACGACGACATTGCCGCCGGAGCCTAAAGAGATCAAGCCGCATCCTTACGGAGTTGAATTGGGGCGCCTGATCGCGATGTTGAAAGATAGCGAGGCGAGCACTCTCTCTCAGTTTTTAACGGAATCGTTTTCACGGGTCAGTTCAGCGATGTCTCGCCGTATTTGTGAAGGGGCCAAGTTAAGCACTCGAGCTAGAGTTGGCCGGATTGGGCGGGATGAAGCAGACGCATTATATCAATCGATCCAGAACACCAAGCTGAGCGCCCCCTCGACGGATTGTGTGGTTCCCATCGGGGACGAATTGTTACTGCAGGCCCTGGCCCAGGTTCTTCCGGGAGAGTTCTACACGGCGGCTACTCGACCTCCTGCGGTTTACCGTGGCAATCCATTTCAAATTGAGGTGGGCCTGGCTTACGGTGGGGGATCGACGGTTCAAAAGGTGTCCCAGGATGCCCTGGAAGAACTTTTGAGTGAAACAGATACTCGTACACTCCGACAGTTTCTGATCACCACCTTCAATGGGTTGGGACCAGATGGAGCGGAGAAAATTTTGAAAGAGTCAAGTATGGGAACTCGGCAATCTCCGGGACGCCTGAAAACTAAGGAGATTGTTCAGTTACATAGCGCGATGAAAAATGTGAATCTGGATGAAGGCCAATCGATGCAAGTTTTACGATATGCGAACCGTGTGCCGCTGCAATTCCAGCATGCTGCTTGCTCGATCACTCAGGCGATATTAAATACCAATTGGCGTAGTTACGGTCTTAGTCAGTCTCGGGGATCGCTGCCTAGCGGGCCGGTAAGTGTGATGGTACATGTCGCCAGCGTTTGGGTCCCTTTCACGAGTGAGTCCAAAGAAGCGGTTGCCAATTACCCTGAGATTCAGAAGGAACTTCGTTTGGGGCTGCAAGCCGTAGGTCGCAAGTTAGGGATGTATATGCGTCGTCGCCAGCGCGTGAAACAGCAAGGTGAACGTCGTAATATCTTCTTGCGATACCTGGGGGAAGTGGCAACTGCAGTCAGTACGATCAATCGAACCGATCGGGATGATTTGTACAACAGGTTGCTACGGGTGGCGGAAAAACGGACCGCCGAGGCGGATGTGAAACTTGATAGCCGAGGTAAAGTGATTTCAGACAACGAATCAGAATTCGGAGACAACGTGTTGATTGTTGATTCGGACTCTCATCTTTCCGCTTAAGAGAGCATTTCTAACGAGGTAATAACGAGCCATGGCCAAGAAAGTAAAAAACAGATCAACCAACACGAGAATTGGTAAATCCAGATTGAAAATCCGCGACCAGCGGACTTTGGGACAATTGCGCAATCTGGCCGATGGCGTTGTGACCGCCGCTAATCGTAGCCGCGATCCATATGTTGACATTCCCACTCGTTCTCTCTCGAATGTCAAATACAGTCCTCGCAAGCGCATCATTGAGATGGGGAAGAATACCAATCGGCGGCAATTATTCAACCTGTCTCAAGCCAAAAGCTACATGCAGACCATGCTTGTTGGCAGCGGCTGTCAACGCTTAATTGAACAAGGTAAGACACTCAGCATTCGTGGTTTGTACTACATGCTGAAACATCAAATCGAAGGGACCAAGGAAAACACTTTTGAAGAACAAGGCGAATGCGATACGGTCATTGAGGACACGGAAGTGTTGCTGGATAGTCTGCGGGAGGAATTGCATCTCTACGCGGACAAGCGTGGTGACATGGTAGGCAACATCACCTTGATTGATAGTGGCGATGAAATCGACTGCTCCCGTATGGGGTCAGGGGGTTATGCTATTCCCTCGATTGTGGAACCGGAGGTGATTCAATTTGACCGCAAAAAGACGACCGCGAAGTTTGTACTGCATGTCGAAAAAGGTACCGTGTGGCAACGTTTTAACGAGGACAAGTTCTGGCAGAAGCACAATTGCATCTTGACCCATGGAGCTGGTCAACCATCGAGGGGCGTACGTCGCCTGCTTAACCGTTTACATTCTGAACTTAAGTTACCGGTCTATTGTGTTTTGGATAATGATCCCTGGGGATATTACATTTACAGCGTGATTAAACAAGGATCGATCAATCTGGCCTTTGAATCAAAACGCATGGCGATTCCGGAAGCCAAATACTTGGGGCTGCGCAGCTTGGATTACGACCGTTGTGATTTGTCGTCAAGTGTCACGATCGGACTGAATGATAATGATCGTAAGCGGGCAAAACAAATAGCCAGTTATGCGTGGTTCGAGAAAAAAAAACCTTGGCAGCGCGAGATTCAACAGATGCTGGACAATGGGTTCAAACTAGAGGTTGAAGCTTTGATCAGTAAGGACATCAGCTATGTCACCGAAACATATGTTCCGGAACGATTGCGGAAAAGGGATTGGCTTGATTGAGACTCTTGTCGTAATTGCCGTAGGATTGCCGTAGGCGATTTCGAAAATACATTTATTTTTCCTTGTGGGCAGAGTAGTACCTTTCTAGGCCCTTGTGACGTGAATGCCAGCTCCGGCTGGACCGGAAACCCGGTTTCTTTTTTGTGATACGAGATCCAGGCAGCTGACGTGAGCACCTTAAGCCATCACCAGCACGGTTCGAAAGGCGAAAGTAACACCAAGCAGTTTGCTATGTGGGCCTTGGCCACTTTGGGTATTCAGGTGAGTACTGAAGACGGCCATCTCTACCAGTTCGAAGTGCCGGAGTCCGAGCGGGATTATTTCAATGGGCGAGATCAGGTTGTTTTTTCAGCCAGCGGAGAACAGCCCGACCCGACATTCGCGGATGTTCAGAAGCTTACTTCGCAGGCGGAGTTCATCGGACAACTTGCTGAGCGATTACAGGCGGAGGGCCGCTGGGTGCACGCAATGCCGACCCGCCAGCCCGCCAGCGTGCACTCCTTGACCCCGAAGCTTTTCGAATCGTTTTCTGTCGAGAAGGGAACCGTTCGGCTGGCTGGTTGTTCACTCGAAGATCGACCTATTTTGCGTTTGACTTTTCGGCACCCGGGCATGCAAGCCGGCGCTGGAAAACTGGTGCACACTTATATCGATCTGGAGGGGGTCGTATTCACTGCCGATCAAGTTCAACAGTTGGGACTGGAGGAATTGCGTCCGTGGGACCAAAAACCACCCCAGCTCGATGACCATCAAGTCAGTCACTTTGAATCTCTGGTCCGCACGAAACCGCCCTCCAACGGGGTTGGCTGGGAATTGTTGGTGGCAACGATCGCGTGGTGCAAGTTCGCTACGGGTAAGTTGGCCTTGGTGGTAGGCGAGCACTCCGTCGATGTGCCGTTTTCGGGATGGGCGAAGATGTTGGCAGACGGTCACACGCAGCCTGGTCCCTACCAATGTCCCATCTCGGGAGAGCAAACGTATCGCGTGGCGGCTATTGATGACGGACGCATTGTTAGCACCCTTGCGGTTGTGCAGTGTGACCAGTCAGGCCAGCGGACAATTTCTGACGATCTTGTTACCTGTCCGGTGACAGGCCGCCGTGCGCTGCATTCTTTTTTCGAAGTCTGCCCGGTGAGTGGAGAGCGGGTTTTGGCTGTGGCACTGGCTCCTTGTCCTGTTTGTCAGCAACGGGTCAATCCGCAAGTCATTAAAGGTAATGCGTGCTTGGCCTGTCGATCGATGCGGAGCGTACGCAAGGAAGACCCGCGAATGGCTCGCCTGTTGGACGAATATCCTGGTCTCGACCATTGGCGCAAATGGAAGCTCTTTGAGTCCTCGCGAGTGTACATTCTCCAAACAGCAGGATTGGCTCGCAGCTTGTTGTTGGTTTTTGACAAAGAATCGATGGAACCCTATCGTGTAGCAATGGCCGGTCGCTTCAGTTCGACCTGGGCCGATGTGTCGGACTTGCAACGCGATGAAATACTGGGTTAATACGAGGCAAGGGACTTGAGAACGAAAAAATCCCCACGGTGGGATTCGCTGTTTTGGTGGGTATCGAAGCCTTGATAAGGTTAGCTACCCGACTCTTTTCAAGGACCTTGAAATCGTCGGGATTACAGCCAGCAAGAGCCCCACAATGGCTATAGCACCGGCGATGCGCTTATCTCGTTGAGGGTCCAGCGTTGCGCGCAGCTTCGTCCAGAAAACAAAGTCTTTGTTGCGTGTGAGTGGATTACTGTGCAAAGACCGCCATTCGATCCAGGCCTCTGTAGGACTCAAATCATCCACTGGCTCGCGTACCAGCCGGTAGGATCCCTTGTCCGCCTGCTGGCGGTTCTCGGTTAGTAGTGTTGCTGTGTAGGAAAAGGAAAAAACCAGCAGCGACAGTACGACCAAGGTCAGGCCGGAAACAAGCAATAGTCGTTCGGCACGACCCCAAGCTTTTGAGCCGGTGCCTGCGGTGTGAATGATCGTTTCAAGCTCAGGTAAACTGCGCAGGGGGGGTACTTCGAGCAGCATCCCGCATTTGCAAGAGACATGCTGGCCTGCCTGGCTCATTTCCACCGGTAGCTTCTCCCCGCAGGAACAGGGTAGCAGATACTGTTTCATTTTTGTCTGTTTCAAAGGATGGCTGGTCAAAAGGGAATGAGATCTTGTTCTTCTGTCGAAACTAACGATTTCGCGATGACCCGGCAAGTAAACCCCAGATTGCCTCATTTGAATCACGCTTTCTTGGGGAAAGGGCCTGCAATTGGCAAAGTACCGGACTGCCTCCGGGATGGGTAGACTGATGTAAGCCGAACCCTAGTTTCCGGTTGTGAAGGAAAGGTGTTTTCAGGAAGCACATGGCGACATGGAACTGGCTGTCGTGTATTCAGAAACCTGAACACCAAGCCGCCGACTGGGCTTGGCTGGAGCAACTTACTCAAGCAAATTGCTATTTTTTACCTCTAGACGAAAAGAAAGCGCTGGTTACAATTGGTGTGCTATGGGGGTAGTGGACCCGCTCGGCGTTTGGGTATGAAAGCAAGATGTATTCCCACCTCGGAATTGGGTAATGTTTGCCCAATCACACCGTTTGCGTGATAGCTTCGTTTGAAGTGCGCCATGCACCTCCTTGCCACGGGCAGTATTGAACATATCTTTACCGTCCGTCCTTTGAACTGAACTAACAGCGTGCGCTTAGGCAGTGTAGCTAAGTGCGATTGGGAAGTGTAGATAAACTACGACGCCTCGCGACCGGGGCGTTCATTCAACCTAACTGCAATTTTTTACCAATTGAGGGCGACGAACAGACTTTGCCACGGATCGTGGTAGACTTCTTTGACTCGCGTTGGTTTTAAATAAAATTATAACGAACATATTGTTTGAATCTAATGGCACCAGGTAAAAGCGACGCCGTGATTCTTAGCGAGAGGTATTTGTCTACTAGCACCTTCGCGACATGGCTCCTCTTTGCTGATGACGCAGTTGGTGTGGCGTTGATTGTTCCTTGGTCTATATCCGTTTTGGATGGATTGGAATTGGACTGAAAAAGGATTGCAAGTTTCCCCTGGAAGAAGAATAAGAGGAGTCGAGAACGTTGTACAACACACTTATCGACGAATTCGAGGACGATGATAATCAGGCAAATCACCGAGATGCTTTTGTCGAGCGGGAACAGGTTGTAGCGGTCACCCAAACCGACGAAGAAGACGCTTCGAATGGCAGGATGACGCTGGAGTTAACCGACCGGGCTGATCCGAAGGCCGAAGAACTGGTGGCCGTCGAAGCGGACGTCGAGTCGTGGTCGGACGACCCGGTCAGGATGTATCTTACGCAAATGGGCGAGATTCCGTTGCTCACACGCCAGGAAGAAATTTTCTTGGCGAAAAACATCGAAATCACTCGTGCCAAGTTCCGCCGTAAACTGCTTGAATGTGACTACGTGATTCAGGCGGCTTACAAAGTATTAAAGCGTGTTCACGAGGGCGAACTACCGTTCGACCGTACTGTCCAGGTGTCGGTTACGGATCGACTCGAAAAGGACCAGATTTTGGGTCGTTTACCCCACAATCTTGCCACGGTAGCTGTTCTACTTCGGCGGAGCCGCCAGGATTATCTGACGTCTCTCAGTAAATCGCAGCGGAAAATCGATCGTCGCGACGCTTGGCAATGTTTGGGGCGCCGGAGGCGTCGTACCGTCAAGTTGATTGAAGAGCTGGGCTTGCGGACTCAACGTATCGAACCAATGATGCGCACGCTGGAAGAGTTCAGCCGCAGGTTGGATGAGCTGAAAAGGCAGATCACACTTCACAAGAAGAAAAAGCTGCCGTTGGAAGAGAGGCGACAGTGGCTGCTGGAGTATCGGCGCATCATGTTGGCGACGCAGGAAACTCCCACGAGCTTGAGAAATCGGGTGAAGGTGTTAAAGAAGGTCTATTCGGAATATCAGCAAGCCAAGCGAGAGCTGTCTGAAGGGAATCTTCGCCTAGTGGTTTCGATTGCTAAGAAGTATCGAAATCGAGGCCTTAGCTTCCTGGATCTGATCCAAGAAGGTAACGCAGGTCTCATGCGGGCGGTCGATAAATTTGAATATCGCCGCGGCTTCAAGTTCTGCACCTACGCCACTTGGTGGATTCGTCAGGCGATCACTCGGGCGGTGGCAGACCAGAGCCGGACCATTCGTATTCCGGTGCACATGGTTGAAACCATGTCACGTGTTCGAAATGTTTCGCGACAGCTGTTGCAGGAATTGGGTCGGGAGCCATCGATCGAAGAAACTGCCAGAAAGGCGCACACAACAGTGGATGAAGCTCGTCGGGTGTTGGCGATGAGTCGTTATCCGATCAGTCTGGATCGTCCCGTAGGCAACAGTGAAGACAGCCAGTTCGGCGACTTGTTACCTGATGGGATGGCTGCGAATCCTGCTACAGGAGCTTCTCAGGAGATGCTACGTGGGCGGATTGGAAAAGTTCTCAAAACCCTCAGCTATCGCGAACGTGAGATCATCAAACTGCGTTACGGGTTAGGTGACGGCTACAGCTACACGTTGGAAGAAGTAGGACATATTTTTAAGGTGACGCGGGAGCGAATTCGGCAGATCGAAGCGAAGGCCGTGCGTAAACTTCAGCAACCAAGTCGAAGTCAGGAGCTGGTTGGATTTTTGGACTAGCGTAGTCGCCAAGCCTCAATGCATTCCAGGGAAAGCCCGGTCGTATCATGCGTGACCGGGCTTTTCTTATGCTGACGGCCAGATCACACTCGCCGGGTTCTCATTCGGTCGGACCTTGGTGGTTTCGGTCCGTTTTGGAGATTTAGGAGTGTTAGGGAGATTTCTGCGATTGGTAGTGGATTGGCGCTGCCTGGCGGAAAACTTCCCGTGTCCATTCATGCGCCGCCAGGAGCAAGAATCTCTTGGCAAGATCTTGATTCAGCGCCGGGCCGGGAAGTGTTTTGCTTGACGGCTGATCGGGTGGAAGCAGACTAGCAAGTGCTCTTCTACGCCCTTGTCTGGC
>CAUZBP010000005.1:0-138588 GCA_963578105.1 Planctomycetota bacterium | reverse complement strand
GCCCGGGAGCGGAAAAATGTTCGTACCGTTGGGCGACGTGTGCCATATCACGCCTGATGGTCCGGAGTTCCTGATGAACTTTACACGTGATCTGTTCCTGGCAGGTGCCTGAGCGCGCCGTGTAGCGCCAGACAGTGTCCCTGCCACATGCCTGCCGATTCTCGGCCGCCGATCACCGGTTGACGGACCACGTCGCTTGCACTGCCGGGCAGGATTGGCACTCGTCTACCCGGAAAAGGAGTTTTCACCGGGTTTCAGCAACTCTCTTGGGCCGGGGGTGAACCAATGACAAGGTCACGAACCTACCTCTGCCGGTAACCTGGCCCGGTGACGGGTTGCGTTTCCTTCGGACGACTTCTGCAGTTAGGTCCGTTACGGCACCTTGCTGACCGAACGGGACCGCCTCGCGGAAGGTTTGGTTGCGACACGGTACGCTTCGCTGTAAACTCGTGACCAGTGCCATGCCTGATTCAGCCTCCAGATTTCCTGAACTCCCGCCCGAAGTGCGTAACCTCACGTTTTGGGGCATGCTCAAGATCTTCGGCCCCGGCGTGATCATCGCCTCGGTGACGATTGGCAGCGGAGAAACCGTCTTTCCATCGCGCAGTGGTGCGATATTCGGGTATTCATTGTTGTGGTGTTTCGCACTGGGCACGGTCATCAAGGGTTTCCAGATCTACAGTGGTTCCAGGTTCATGACCATCACGGGACGCCATCCGCTGGAGAGCTGGAGTGAGCTGCCCGGACCCAGGGCATGGTTTGTCTGGGCCATGACCATCATGTCGTTGTTCTGCATGCCGCTCTTTTTGGGAGGCGGGCTTCCCAGGATGCTGGCGGATTTTACCGTCTCTGCGGTGATGGGATTTACGCCCAGTAATCCTGAAGAAAAACAGCTGTTTGACCTGTACGCGTGCATCTGGGGAACCCTGTTCATTCTGGTCGCGATTGGGCTCACCTGGCTGCAATCCTACAACTTTCTGGAGAAAGTTCAGACGGTGATCATCGGCCTGCTCCTGTTTTCCATTTTTGTGGCCGTGCTCTCTTCGCAGCCCGAAGTGATGGCGGTCTTGAAGGGCCTGGTGATTCCTACCCTTCCCACCTTCGAGCCATGGGTCACGGCCTTGCCGGAGTTCAGCAATCGGGACCCGTGGGTCGAAGTGATTGTGGGGATCGGTGTCTTTGGTGGCGGCACGCAGGATTATTTCGGGTACCTGGGACTGCTGCGCGAAAAAGGTTGGGGGCTGATGACCCGTGCTGGTGTTCCTGAGGAAAAATCAGACTGGAATGTCGACCGGTCACCGGAAAACGTGGCGATCGGAAAAAAATGGCTGCGAGCTCCGCTGATTGACATCTCTTTTTCCTTTGCGGCCATTTTGTTCTTTGCGCTTTGTTTTGCCGTGATGGGTGCCGTGGTTCTTCATCCGGCTCAGAATGTACCGAAAGGGACAGAATTGCTCACGCAGCAGACCGCGTTTCTGGTGCGGGAAGGTCAGAGTCCGCTCTTTCAATCGTTTCTGAATCTGCTCTACAAGACGGGCATATTTTTTGCGTTCTTTGGAACGATCCACGGGGCTTACGAGCTTTACACGCGAACGACCCACGAGTGCCTGAGGGTTGCGATTCCCAGGCTGCGAAACGTTTCTCTGGGCAAGTTTCGTGTGGCAACCGTTTCCGTACTGGGCGTCACGGGTTTGATATTGCTGTGGTGTTCGCTGGATCCGGTCCGAGTGATCACGCCCGCCGCGATTATTTCATCGGCATTAACCTGCGGTCTGTGGTGCTTTGCCATGATTTGGTCCGACCGGACCCATGTGCCGTCTGAATTGCGGATGAGGTGGCCGCTGGTGTTAGCCGTGATCCTGTCGGGAATCGTGCTGACGATCTTCGGGGTGGCTGGAATCTGTAAATGGTGGATGGGGTGAGTTTTTCATGGACCCTCGGCGCGGTCTTCGGCCGCATCCGCAAGGAACCGCATCCTGCTTTCTCTTTTCAATGGGTTTCGCCCGCACAGATTGGACCATGCCCTCAATCGGAGTGGAATGATGTCTCAGTTTCGAGTCGCTTTACTTCAGATGGCTTCCAGCGGTCGTGACCAGGAGGCGAACCTGCACAAGGGTGAAACGTTTTGTCGCCAGGCCCGCGAGTTGGGTGCTGATCTTGCTCTGTTTCCCGAAATGTGGAATGTGGGCTACGCTCCCTGTCCGACGGATGTGGACGGGCGTCGCGACTGGCAAGCCGGAGCGGTTGGTCCGCAAGATGATTTTGTCCTCCATTTCCGCGCTTTGGCGAGCGAACTCCAGATGGCCGTCGCTCTGACCTACCTCGAACGCTGGGAGGTCGCACCGCGTAATTCGGTTTCGATTTTTGATCGCCGGGGGCAAGAGGTGCTCACTTACGCCAAGGTTCACACCTGCGACTTTTCGTCGGAGGCGGCCTGCACACCTGGAGATGGATTTCGGGTTGCCGACCTTGAACTCGCTCACGAGACCGTTCGCATCGGTGCAATGATCTGCTACGACCGCGAATTCCCGGAGAGCGCACGAGCGTTGATGCTCGGGGGCGCCGAGGTGGTGTTGACACCCAACGCTTGCACCCTTGAACCACTGCGGATCGGGCAATTCCAGGCGCGCTCGTTTGAAAATATGATGGGCCTGGCGATGACCAATTATGCCGCCCCCGATGAAAACGGTCACTCGGTTGCGTTCGACGGGATTGCGATCGAGACACCTGATGCTCCCTCGCGGAACATGCGGCTGGTGGAGGCAGGAGAAGAGGAGGGCGTCTTTCTGGCGGAATTTCCACTCGAGCGGTTGCGGGCTTATCGCAGTTGCAGACCATGGGCCAATGCGTACCGTAAGCCACGGATGTATGAAGCACTGGGAACCATCCAGGCGGCTCCGCCTTTCGTCCGGTCAGACAGCCGTCGATAGTTATTACGCCGGTACACCTTCGCTTGCCGCCTGGACGAATCATCGACGGTTGCTGTCATAAAATGATCCGTCGTTTTTGCCTGTCACACAAATCAGCGGGAGGAAATCATCCAGCGTGGAATTGACTGCCATCGCGGTCACCGGGATGATATCGTTTCCCGGTGGTCCGGTTGAGGAATCGATCCGGTCCGGATACGTGCTGATAGCAGCCGAGTCGCCGTTGTCCGGATTAAATGGTACGGGGTTTGCGCGTCGTGTTGCGGATTGGCAGGAACCGGCGGCGGGCCGGCCACGCCAGTTCCACCCGCAGGTTCAGACCCGGGGTGTGCTTCAGGCAGGATCCAACGGATGGTCGATGGAGTCTGAGAATGGATGACAGCCAGGTCTGGATTGCATGCGACCAGCGTCAGTAGGTTGAAAGGAACGCGGGAAATGGATTTGTCAGAGAAGCGATTTTTCTGTCTGCGGGGGTTCATGAAGTCCGGCACGAATTGGGTTGGAAAACTACTGAATTTACACCCGCAGATCGACTGTGTTGGTGAATTTCACTGGGAAAGATATTTGCACTTGATCCGGGACGGCGTCATTGCGCATGCATTTGTCGACAGGCAGGAGACGGACAGCATCTTGCGGGATGAAATGCACGGTCTGATTCGTCGTTGCATGGTTCGGTTGGCCGACCCGGCAGCGAGCGTTATCGGCGACCGGACTCCGCATTCCATCGAACCGGAGACACTGCCGGACGATCCGGTCATCTGCGTGATTCGCGACGGTCGCGACGTCCTCATCAGTCGCCTGCACCATTTGTTCAACCGACCCGAGGTGACCGCGGATTTTGATTGCCATGAAGATATGGCTGGTGAACTGGCGAGGTTTCAAAAGAATCCGAACCACTTTTTGGAGAACCCTGACCGGTTGCTCAGCAATGAACAGGTGGTGCGCACGTCGATGCGCATGTGGGCCACGCACATGGAACAGGACCGGAAATCCATGCAGCAGGGGGATCGTCGTGACGTGCTGGTGATTCGCTACGAAGATCTGCACGCCGACGTAGAATCAAAACGGTTTGAATTGTATTGTTTTTTAGGAGTGGATCCCGCAGAAGCCGATCCATTGGAACCCGCTTTGCGGGCTGGATTTCGTCAAGAGAGGCCCAATAAGTTCTTTCGCAAAGGCCAAGTTGGTGATTGGAAAAACTACATGACTGACCAGGCGCGACGTTGGGTTAACGAAGAGGCAGGCCAGGAATTATTGCGTCAGGGCTATATCGATTCGCTCGATTGGTAGGTTTTGCTCAAGCGGAGGCCTTGGCTCGGGGGGGCGCAATTTCAGGATCCCGTCCGCGGATTTGAGGACCACGCGGTTCGACTCAGGCAGCGTTACGAAGTTGGTTGGTGATCTGGGGCATCGTTTCTATTGCACAGCCCCGTCGGTAACCCAAACGCCAGTGCCACTTGTGCTCTCCGTAAAAACGGAGTCGCGGGCTCCTGCTGAGCCGTGTCACTCCGTAGCTGACCAGGCTCCGTAAAAGTTTCAGGGAGTCTTTGGGCGGTCGACTGTAGAAAGACGTTCCCCGTTGACCCGCGTTGATTCCGCCACAGATACCTTCGCGGAAGGATCGGTCAAGCGTCCACTGGGGCGAACAGCGTGACCTGGGAACATAGTGCCAGGCGACCGCGTCGGGAAGGTAAAGACCTCGCAAGCCCCGCTTCAGGAAACGTTGTTGCATGTCCGTTTCCTGACCGACACTTCTGGTGGGTGAGCCGGGTCCTTTACGAACATCGAATCCTCCAGTGGCTTTCAGGTCGGTGACATGCGCGGCCCAGTTGCACCCCATGAAAACCGGTTGGTGAACCGTGCGTTGGGAGTCACCGAGGGTTGTGTTTCCTGTCGCATGCAAAAGGAACCTCACGAGCCATGCCGGTGGCTGAAGCTCATACTCGGCGCGCGTGGGTCCGCCGAAAAACCAGCCCGGACCATGTTCTGTCGCCGCCTCGCGATAGCAACAGAGACTTCCCGGATCGACCCGGATGTCGTCGTCGGCGAAAAGGATCAGGCCGTCGACCGTCTCTTCGAGTAAGCGGTTCAAGGCGGAACTCTTGTTGGCTTGCGGCTGATAAAGGTAGCGTGTCCTGAGGGACTTCGGGCTACAACGGACAACATCTTCCACGCCGCACTTGGGACCATTTTCGATGACGATGGTTTCCCGGTACCCGGTTGGAAGAACACACTCAGCAAGAGACTGCAGGGTTCTGGCCAGCAGGGTCGGTCGATCGGCGGTTGCAATGCCGATGGTCAATTCTGGTTCCATGAGTCGAGGACCTCGTTGTACGGATGATTTGCGACTTTTAAAACAGCCACGGTTGTGAAACCTGGCAGCTAACGGGTTGCAATCAGGCTGCTCGTTTCTGCTGGCCGCCCGGGAGACATGACTCTAGAATCCGGCATAGTTCTCCCATGCTACGTTCCACGCTGTAGTGTTGTTGCACGCGGCGGCGACCGGCCTGTCCAAGGGTTCGGGCCAGTCCGGAATCGTTTGCCAACCGGACCATGGACGCGGTCATCCCCGCAACGTCGTGTCCTTCCACGAGTAACCCGGTCTCTTCGTGGAGGACAACGTCGGGGATACCAGCATGTCGGGTTGCGACCACTGGCAGACCGGTTGCCGACGCCTCCATCACACTGTTGGGCGTCCCTTCCGCGTCGCCGTTGGGGGCGGTGGTCGAGTGCTGAACGAAGCAGCGGGCCCGGCGCATCTCTTGTTGCACCACCTGGTGCGTTTGTGTTCCGAGAAAAGTGACAGCGTCCGCGATCTCCAGTTTCCGGGTTAACTCCTGGCAGGACTTCAACAGCGGTCCGCTACCGATCATTCGCAACCGGGCCTGCGGAAGTGTGTTCAGGACATGCTTGAAGGCACCGATGGTGAGGTGCGGTGCTTTTTTGTCGACGAACCGGCCGACCGCCAGGAACACCGGTGGTGAGGTGGCCGGAGACGCCCCGCGGAATTTCTGACAGTCAACACCTGAAGGGTTGCATGTGATTTTGTGGGCCGGCGCACCGAGTTTCAGGAGCTGCTGCTGAATCGTTCCGGACACGGCGATGATCGCGCCTGCTTCACGGAAAAGGAGCGGATAGGTTTTCGCGTTGGCTTGTAGCACCGTTCGAATCGAAGCGTCGTGGCCACGAAAAACAACCACCAGGGGAACCGCCGCCCGCCGGCAGGCGGACATCACGCGAACACCCAGTGTTCCGTATTGCGCGAGCACGATGTCGGCGCGGCATTGTTCAAATGCGCGCTGGTACAACCGGCTCAATCCCCAGGCACATGGACGGCGCATTGCGGTCGAGTAGGCCTTGCGTAGAAGTCGGGCTGGCAGAGACCGGGAATGCAGTGCGCGCGTTGCCAGGGAACCGGGCAGGGGGGTGCGGTCGAAGAATTGGGGGACGTCACCGTGCAGCAAAGAGACCCTGCCGGGCAGGCGATCCGAACAGGTGCGCAGGAAAGTTTCCGAGGCAGCGCGCCACTGGTCCTGGACGATGCAGATTCGAGCAGAATTCAAGCGTTCGAATGTGGTGATGACGGGTTCACGCTCAACCATGAACTACCTCGATCATTGCCACGTGTTGAGGGGCAGATTCGAAGTCGTCTTGTGTGGCACCGTTTGTGGTGTAGTACTGCAATTTCATGTTGCTTGCAACGCTTACGCGGCCAGGCGAACAGCCGACGTCTCTTTTGAAGAAACGGCAAGGCTCTCCAGTCGATCGGCAAAGTCCTGTTTTGGATTCATGCTGTATCGTTGTTGGAGTTCTTGAGCGGCCCGCTTGCCGATCTTCTGCCACTGTCTGCGAGCTTTCCATGCACGTTCCATTGCTTCGTCAAGGAGTTCCACGGTCGGGGCGGCCGCCAGAAATCCGGTTTTGTTGTTGTTGATCAGCTCCGCGCTTCGTCCGACCTGCGTGGCGATGACACAACGTTCACACAATATCGCTTCGATCATCGAGAGAGCGTTTCCCTCCTGTCGTGACGCCAACAGGAGCGCGTGATGCCCCGCCCAAACAGCGGATACGTCTTCCGCGAATCCTGCCACGCGGGCATGTCCGCTCAGATTGTGCAGTTCGATCAGGTCGTTCAATTGGTTTGCATTCCCTTGATCGGCTCCATAAAAATCGACACTCAGCGGACGCCGGCGCCACTTTTCCGATCGGAGCATGCGCAGAATCAAGTCCTGCCCCTTGGAGGCGAACTCCAGCCGCGCGACACAGGCCAGCCGCCATCCGGCGTGGGTGGCGGGCCAGGGTAGCGACGGGTTGGGATCGACGCCGAAGGTATTGTCCACGATCGAAGCGGGCGAGAGTCGTGCAGCAATCTGATCCTCGACAATTTCGCGGTTTTCCTGAGACACGAAATAACAGGCGGCGGCGGCGGTGTAGGCGGCGCGGGCAGCTTGTAAATGATGGTTGTCAAACCATTGAAACCGGTTGGCAACTTGAAGGTTGATCGCATAGGGAATCCCACGCTGGAAACATGCATGGGCAATGGACAGATCGTCGATCAGCCGACCCCACGTGATGACCACCAGGTCCGGTCTGTAGCGGTCCAGCCAGCCATGAAATCTGGCCGCACTCCAGCCACGGAGTGCGAGCCGTTTGCGCGCTGCTGTCTTCAGCCGTTCCCAGCGGCGATCTCTCCAATACATGGTCCCTCCGTGGCGTTCGATTTCCGTCAGCTGCTGTGCCCGCTCCGGAAACCGGGGATAGGAGATCCCGACGCTGTGATCCCGTTTTTGCAATTCGAGCGCGGTGGCGCTCCACAACTCCTCGCTGCCTCCCCAAGGTGATCCACGGGTTCCAGAATAGAATGCAAATCGCACGGACTACCTCCTGCTGCCGGGCAGTTGCTGGTTGGGGTGGCGTTGCATGGACGGGGCAAAAGTCGCCTAGGCGGCGTTTCCCAGTAGTTGGCCTACGAATTTTCCGTTGGTTTCCAGCCCCAGGTCTCTGGTCAGCGATTCCAGGTCGCGGTGTACCGTCTGACAGGGGTTCATGTCACATAGTTTTCGAACACGCTTGGCGGCCAGTTGGCCAATCGATTTCCACTCGTGCCGTCGCTGCCAGGCGCGTTCCAACGCATCGTCGATCAACTCGGCCGTGGGGGCTGCCGCTAGAAAACCAGTCACGTTGTCGTCAATCAGTTCACCGTTACGGCCGACTTTAGTCACGATGGGAACGCGTCCGCAGACCTGCGCCTCCAAACCGGCCAGCACGTTTCCTTCATAACGCGAGGCCAGGACCAATCCATGATGAGTCGACCAGACGTCAAGCATGTTGTCGGCATAGCCGCCAAAGCTCACATGGTCTTTCAGGCCATAGAGATCCACCAGGTCAGTGAGTTGTCGCAGGTTGCCCTGGTCCTGTCCCCAGAAGGTGACGTGCAGATTTCGTGTTTTCCACTTGTCGCTGCGAAGTGCCTGTAGGATGAGATCCTGGCCTTTCGACTGGAAATGAATTCGGCCCACCGATGCCAGTCGCCATGTATCTTGCGGTTTGGGCCAGGGCAGCGGATCATTGACGATCAGGTCCACCGGGTTGTCAATGATCCGGGCCTGGGGGATGGTGGCCCCGAGTTGGGCTTCCATAATTTCCTGGTTCTCTTTGGAGACGAAGTAACAGCGAATCGCTCCGGCGTAGGCCTGACGAAAATTCTCCAGTTTGCGCTCACCAATCCAGCGGTTGCGATGAGCCGCCTGTAGAATCAGGACGTAGGGAACGTGATGCTCGCGGCAAATTGCAGGGAACTCTTCATCCACATCGTGACTTCCCAGCGTGATCAGAACAACATCGGGTTTTTCCGCCAGGAGCCATTGCCGTAGACGCAGTTGTTTTGTGAGGCGGCGTTCCAGCTTGGTGAATCGACGTACCAGGTTCGTGGCACGATCTGGCAAAACCCGGGCAAATACCTTCTTTGTCTTCCTGGCGATGCGTTGGGGCCATGAGTATTGCGTGGGGGACGCCCATGCAAGGCTCCCCCCGAGTTCACAAATCTCTTGCAGCGGTCTTGGGAAATCTTCGAATTGAGGATAATCAACCGTCACGTCGTGCCCTTTTTTTAAAAGGGTAATTGCCAGTTGGCTCCACAGTACTTCACTACCTCCCCAGGCATGAGATCGCGTACCGGAACTGAACCCGTATTTCATTTGAATTTCTCCATGGCTCCAGTTGCCCTGAAAGAGAATGCAGATTGAAATCGAAACTGGTTAAAGTGTTGAAAACATCGCAGCTATAGGTCGTACATGAATAGGAGCGCGGCGCTTGACGGGATCCCCGGTGGCAGCCTCAGTGCAGACAAACAGCGGACTTGGAACGAAACGCTATGTTTTTGCACAAGTTCTCCTGGTTTGTTTGATTGGTGTCGGGGAATTTTGACGCGACCGGTGGCCAGGTATCACTGAAACCGTTCTGATCCAGACTGGTCTCCCTTTACGCATTCATTCGTTCGATCATGATGGGCATGGTAACACGGAATGCAAGCAGCGAAAAAAACAGGACGATCGTGGCACCGGCGCTCACCAGAAAGAAACCGGGTAACCAGGCCGTCTCTCCGCTAAGCAACCAATCGCGCGTCACGAGCAGGAGCGGACTGACGGGATTGATCCAATTGACCAGCTCAGCCGGCCAGGTTGTTGGTGCCGGATAGATCACCGGCGTAAGGAACATCCAGAAACCGACGATGGTGGTAATGGCTCGTCCGACGTCCTGGTACAACGCTCCTACAGGGACAAGCATCAATCCGAGAGCAAACCCCAAACCGATGATCGCCAGCACCCCGAATGGCACAAAAAAGACGGTGGCCGGAAGAGCAGTTTGAAACCACACCAACACACCAACCAGGAGCAGGAGACGAATGGAAAAGCTGAACAGGACTTCGCCAACCGAGGTCGCCAGGATCGCTTCGCGCGGGAAGTTGGTCCTGGCAAGCATCGATCTTGATTGATTGATAGCTTTGAGGGGGGCGTTGAGTGATTCAACAAACGTTTGCCACAAGACCGTACCTGTCAGGACAAAGACCGGATAGGGAATGCCAAAGGTTTCGAACTCGAGGATTTTCTGGGAATGAAGAAAGCACCACAACGCGGTGGTGGCCAGGGCAGGCAAAAAGGCCCACAGATAACCGAACATCGTCTGTCGGTACTGGGCACTGATGTTGCGAACGAACAGACGCCAGGCCAATTCCCGTGACGCCACCAGGTCGGAGACAAGCCCGCTGATCAACCGTCCGGGTTGACGTACCAGGGATTCCGGCGTGTAGACAACTTCGGGTAACACGGTGTTTGATTCCAACGGAGTCTTGTCGATTCAGGAGTCATCTGGATGGATTGCCACGGCATCGAGGACCGTTCTATCGACGCAGACGGAGAGTTGACAGGACTGGGCAAAAGGCTGTCCGCTTGCCGAAATTCGCCGAAGTGTGTTTTGGAAGCGCGTCCCGGTTTCGATGTTAATTCCTAACACCAGCTAGTGTTGACGAGACGACGAGCATTCAGGCAACATTTCCAACCCTTGGGAAAGGGCGGAAGTGTAGGTGCGACACGAGAGGGAGTCAAGGCTGGATAGCACCTTGGGCGGGCTCCTCACGGGACACTCCTCTCGACAGTCTGGTGAACGCGACCGCGATTCGGGAACGATCGCTCCGTCGTCATTAGCCAGACTGAAGCGGTTGGAATGTTTAGAATCAACATCTTCCGGCGTTTCGTGAACCGGGTTGCATGTCACGGCGGTGAGGTGATTGTTTTTCCGTTCACCGTGGCCTTGGCGTTCTTGGTGCGTGTGCACGCCGTGCGAATTCGATTGACGACACCCGAACAACAAGCCACAATGGGTTGACTGCACATGAACGTTTTCAAAGGTCCAGCCATGTGTCGACTCAATGTCATTGTGATTCAAGTCGTGTGGCTTGCGGGACCCGGGTTGGCATTGTATGCGGGGGCAGACTCGAACGGACCTGACTTCCTTCGGGATGTGTCGCCGATTCTTGAGCGTGCCTGCTGGAAGTGCCATGGCCAGAATGAGCGCAAGGCGAAATTGGACCTGCGCACTGCCAGCGCCATGCGGGTGGGCGGCGAACGTGGTCCGGTGATTGTCGAGGGACCAGCCGATACAAGTCCGCTGCTCCAGCGCCTGGTTGATGGAACGATGCCTCCGGAGGATGAACCGAGGCTCTCGCTGGACGAAATTCAAGTCATTCGCCTGTGGCTGGACGCTGGTGCGCCCATGGATTCTTACGCCGCCGCCGACCCATCGGTTACCGCGCCGCTGGTCACGGATGAAGACAGAGAGTACTACGCGTTCCGGCAGTTGGTACGCCCCGGGTTGCCGAGGGTGGAGCAGCACGAACGGGCGCGCACAGCCATCGATCATTTTGTGTTGGCCCGCCTTGAGGAACAGCACCTTGGATACTCGGCAGATGCCGATCGGCAGACGCTATTGCGACGTGCGTGCTTCGATCTTCTGGGGCTACCTCCATCTTCCGAAGATGTTGACCAATTCGTGACGAGTTCGTCGCCACTGGCCTATCAGCGGTTACTGGACCGCCTGTTAGCGTCACCCCATTTCGGCGAACGGTGGGGACGGCACTGGCTGGACGTCGCCGGCTATGTGGATGTTTATGGTTCGGATGAAAATGCGTCTTCGATCAAATTACCGCCCGGTGGCTGGAAGTATCGCGACTATGTCATCCAGTCATTCAATCGGGACAAGCCGTTTGATCGCTTCTTGACGGAACAGATCGCGGGTGATGAATTGGTGGACTGGCGACGGATGCCGGAGCTAACTGCTGAAACGAAGGACATGCTGATCGCGACCGGATTCTTGCGAACCGCCATTGACGACACTGATCAGGGCGTGCTCAATATTCCCAGCAATCGTTACGCGGTACTGTTCGATCAGATAGAGATCTTTGGTAGTTCGGTTTTCGGTTTGACGTTGCAATGTGCGCGTTGCCATTCTCATAAATACGATCCAATCCCGGCCCGCGATTACTACCGGCTGATGGCCAACTTCATGCCGGCTTACAATCCTGGCGACTGGATGACGCTGAAAAATCGCAAGATTGCCGACGTGGGTCTTGTTCAACAGCAGCAGATGGATGCCCACAATGCGCAATGCGACGAGCAAATAAAACCGCTGCAGGCCAGCATCGACGAGTTGCACCGGGCGGCACAGGAAAAGGTGCTGGCAGAGAGACTGCAGGCTTTGCCGGATGGCCTGCAAGAGGAGGTGCGTGAAGCGTTTCTGACGGACAAAGACAAACGGACTGATCTGCAGAAAGAGCTGGTCGAGCGGGCCGGGGAGATCTCTGGTGAAGAAGTTGAGGCCGAGTTGGAGGAAGGCGAGCCTGCCCGGATCGCGGACCTCCGTGGACAGATCGAGCAGGTGGACAGTACCCGGCAGGTCTACGGTTGGATCTACGCGCTGTTCGATACAGGACCACCTCCCGAGACGAGGCAACTGGTCCGTGGTCAGTTTGAACGTCCCGGTCGGCCGGTGCAAAACGGGTTTTTGAGCGTGTTGTGTTCCAGCGACAGGGCGGCACTGGCAGTGCCAACTGAACCGGTCGGTGAAACGAGCGGGCGCAGACGGGCCCTGGCCGAGTGGTTGACCAGTCGCCAGGTACCGGCTTCGGGACTGGTGGCGCGAGTCATGGTCAACCGCCACTGGCACCATTTGTTCGGTCGTGGGATCGTGGCGACCCCTGGAAATCTCGGGCGGTCGGGCGACCCGCCCACGCATCCGGATTTACTCGATTGGCTGGCCAGTGAAGCTGTCGACATCGGCTGGCGACAAAAGGTTCTACTGCGTCGGATGATGACCTCGACCGTCTATCGGCAAACATCCCACGCTGCTGCTGCAACGTCCTCCGGGACCGACCCGGAAAATGAGTTGCTGTGGAAAATGCGGCTGAAGCGACTGGAAGCCGAAGTGATCCGTGATCGCATGCTGGCAGCCAGCGGCAAGTTGGACCGCACGCCCGGAGGGCCTCCCGTGCCGCTGGAGGTGCTCGACGGTGGCCGGACGATTGTGGCCAGAAACGACCAGCCCACGCCGACCAACCGCTCCAGACGCAGCGTTTATTTGACCAGTCGAAGGAACTACCAGGTGTCGATGTTGGGTGTTTTCGATATCCCTGCCATGACCACCAATTGCACCATCCGCGACCGGTCCACGGTCGTGCTGCAGTCGCTGGCGATGATGAATGACGAATTCAGCTTATCCCAGGCCGACGAAGTCGCGAACCGTATCCAGGCAGCAGTCGAAAGCGACCAACCACAGGATAACACGCGACTTGTCAAACGAGCGTTCCAGCTGGTGCTGAACCGGGCGCCCAACCGGGACGAATCGAGGTGGGCCAGGGAATTTTTACGACAGCAAGCGTTGAATTATGTCGGGGAGAAGGATCCTTCCCAGGAGAGCTCGCAGAGGGCGCTATCCGCCATGTGCCAGATGCTGTTCAACACGAACGAATTTTTGTACGTCGAGTAAAGCCATGGAAAAACTTGCCACGGTCAACTTTCAGCAGCCCGAACTGATCTCGCGCCGCCAGATGTTGACCTGCAGCGGGATGGGTTTTGGCGCAGTGGCGGCGGCCACGTTGCTGCAGGCCGACCGGCTGCGTGGCAGTGACGCTTCTGTTTCGCTTCGTCCGGACCTGGATGCGCTGCCCCGCGCCGGCCATGTTCCGGGTCCGGCCAAGGCGGTCATCCAACTGGTGATGACCGGCGGCCCCAGTCAGATGGACCTGTTGGATCCGAAGCCGGTATTGAACGCGCGCCACGACGAGGTCTACGAAATCAAGATCGACGCGTTTCAGAATGGGAGCAAGCCCAACAAGTTGCTGGGGACCCCTTTCAAGTTTCAGAAGGCAGGCCGGTGTGGCATGGACATGTCCGACGTCTTCACGCACCTGCCCCAAGTAGCTGACGACATCTGCCTGGTACGGTCACTGGTGGGTGTTCACAACAATCACACGGAAGGCATTGTCAATCTGGCCTGCGGAAAAATGTTCATCGGGCGCCCCACGCTGGGTGCCTGGATCAGCTATGGTTTGGGGACGGAGAATCAGAACCTGCCCGCTTTCGTTGTTTTGCGTGATCCCGATGGCTACTCGACCAGTGGAGGCCTGATGTCGAAAAGTGGCTGGATGCCAGCCCTGTACGGTGGCACCGAGTTCAACACACGTGGTCCGGTGGTGGACAATCTGCGGGCGGCGCGCGAGGTTCCGGCGGCGGTCTCACGCACCAACCTGGAGTTTCTGGCCCAACTGAACGAGCGCCATCGTCGTCAATTTTCGGACGATTTGGAACTGGAAACACGCATCAAGAACTACGAACTGGCGGCGCGAATGCAATTGTCGGCCACCGGAGTGCTCGACTTGGCTGGCGAGACCGAGGCAACGCGTCGCCTGTACGGACTGGACCGGGCGGAGACGGCCAGCTACGGGACCCGCTGCCTGATGGCGCGGCGCCTGGTGGAGCAGGGGGTCCGTTTCGTGCAGGTGTTCTCCGAAAAAGGCCAGCCATGGGATCATCATGCCGGCTTGGAGAAAGGTTTGCGTGACATGTGCCGCAAAACGGATCCGGGCACGGTCGGTCTGATACAGGACCTCAAACAGCGGGGACTGCTGGACAGCACGATCGTGATCTGGTCCGGCGAGTTTGGCCGCATGCCGGTGGCCCAGAACGCGGACGGCCGTGATCACAACAAGCGGGCCGGCTGCATGCTGCTGGCCGGTGGCGGTTTCAAACGCGGATTCACCTACGGTGAAACGGATGACGTTGGTTACACGGCGGTGCAGAATCCGTTTTCAGTTCCCGATATGTTCGCCACCGTGCTGCACCAGTTGGGGATTGATCACCGTCGGTTGGTCTACAAACATGCGGGACGGTATGAAAGTGCGACCGACGATGTTGTCACCGGAGCCAACGTGCATTCACAGATCATTGAAACGCCTTTACGGATTTAATCTGTCGCCGCGCAGCTTGCTGTCAACGTCGTTCAACGGGACGCATCGCCCAGGGAGAGGGTGCGGCGGATTTCGTCGGTTTTAAATCCCAGGGCCATGGGCCGTACGACCTGGGGTAGGACCACCACGTCGTACAGTTCGGAAACGATGCCTTCAATATTCAAATGGTGGACCACGTCGCCACTGCGCAAATCAATCACGTACAGGCCGCAACGAGAGTGGGCATCCCTTGATTTCAAGTGGTCGTCCAATGCCAGCCCTGTAAAGGTTTTGTTGGCGCGTGGCATGGAAAGGCCCACAACCGCATAGTCGCCGACCAGTGCCATTCCTCGCAAGTAACCGGGACAGAAGGTCACGGGTTCAAATTTTCCGCTGTCCAGGTCCACTGTGCCGAAGAAGCCGGTCCCGGAGTTAAGCAGCCACAGTTTGCCCTGATACAACCGTGGCGAGTGCGGCATCGATAGGTCCGCACAGACTACCTCGTCGGTTGACACGTCGATCACGCAACCGCCATCCTGACGTCGGTCGCGCCAAGCGTCGGTGACGTCGGAACGGCTGACTGCCGTGACAAATTTCGGCTGGCCCGTCGTTTCGTCCAGGGCCAGGCCGTTCAAATGACAGCGGTCTTCGGCAGCCAGTTTGCTGATGAACTTCGGTTGCCACAACGGAATGAAGCTGTGCGTTTCGCTGAGTGTTGCCAGGCAACTGAACAAGGTGTTGACGAAGATGACACGACCGTCGCCGTCCACTGCCACATCGTGGATGTCGATATCCCCCGTCGTATAACCGACCTGGGGCACGTACAGCCGATCGTACCCGTTGGCCGATTGTCCCGCGTCGAGCACGTTTTCAAATCGCCACAACTGGTACAGGGAACTCATCCACATGGTCTGGCCATTGCTCCACAGGCCCATGCAGCGATTAAACGTGCGTTCGAAGATTGATAGCCGGCCATCGGGTTGCAGCCCGACCAGGAACAGCTTGCCTGTCTGGTAGGTGGTCAGGGCCAGGCTGATGCGCTGTTCGGACAGCCACGACACCAACTGCCGCGAGGCTGTGAGTTCCAGCTGGGGCTGGGCGCCGGAGGATGGGGAGTTGCTCGTGTTGGAGTCCATGAAAAAGCCCGCCCCCGAAAGGAAGATGCCGGAGTGATGTAGTCTAACGTTTTGGCCGTTGCAGTGCTGCCCTGACTTGGCGCGTTACGCCCCGGGTTTCCTGTGCGTTGAGTATGGCCGGCTTTCCTATGGTGCCAGCAGCAACATGGCAAGATAAAATACAGTTTTGGGGATGTCGGGAATATTCATCTGGCGGAAGTGGTGCTACAACGATGGAGCAATGGCCGGTAACTCAGGAAGCGAATTCCGAAAAGCGTCCGCAGTCGAGTTGCCTGGAAGCCCGCAGTGTCAGTGACCGTACCAATCCAAGGTGAATCGCATGAGAATTCTACATAATCCCCGTTGCAGTAAGAGTCGCCAGACCCTGGCGTTGATTGAGCAGGCGGGCATCCAACCGGAGGTGGTCCTCTATCTGGAGGCCACACCCACGGTCAGCGAGTTGGACGAAATCCTTACCAAGTTGGGGCTCGAACCGGCGGAACTCATGAGGCGTGGCGAGGCGATTTACAAAGAACTGGGATTGGCCGGACAAGATTTACCGCGCCGCGAAGCGATTGAATTGATGGTCAAGCACCCGGTGTTGATCGAGCGTCCCATCGTGATTCGTGGCAACCAGGCAGTGTTGGGACGGCCTCCGGAAAATGTTCAAGAACTGCTTTAACCGGGCTGCCTGACGCCCCGGTTGGCACGCAGGCGCCAAAGCTGCATCCGTGGTCAGCCGAGTGGAGTAGCTCCTTCTGAGGCTGGCAAATCCGTTTTCGTGATGAAATCCGATCCGCATCACGTGGTATTTCTCGGGATGTTTGTAGTGCCCCCTCAAGGACTCGAACCTTGAACCTACTGATTAAGAGTCAGTTGCTCTGCCAATTGAGCTAAGGGGGCGTCTGCACAACGTGACCTCGTTGCGACTGGCAGTTTATCGCTTCTCTCCCTCACCGACAATGGGTTACCAGTGGCTCAACGGGTCGGTGGCTTGGCGAATTTCAGCACGGGCGGTCCGCACGATTTCACCGTTCGGCGGGACTAGGTCAGCGCGTCTTCGCCGCGGTGGCAAAAACGAGAGAAGGCCCCACCGGCCGCGACCAGTTCTTCGTAGGTGCCGCTTTCGCTGATTCGCCCCTGTTCCAGCACCAGGATGCGGTCAGCCGCCTGGATGGTCGAAGGTCGATGCGCTACCAGCAACACGGTGCGGCCTCGTGTCGCTTCGGCCAGGGCCGCCTTGATCTGCGACTCGGTCGTCGTATCGACGGCACTGGTCGCCTCATCGAGTACCAGAATGGGCGCATCTTTCAACAGGGCGCGGGCCATCGCAATCCGCTGTTTCTGCCCCCCTGACAAACGGATGCCCCGTTCACCCACCAGGGTGTCGTACCCGTCGGGAAAGGCGCGAATAAAAGAGTCCGCGTGAGCCGTCCGGCAAGCCTGGTAAAGCTCTTGCTCGGTTGCGTCGGGTCTGCTCAGCAAAACGTTCTCCCGAATGGTGCCAGCGAACAGGAACACGTCCTGCGAAACCAGTCCCACCTGTTCGCGTAACCACCGTAAAGACAACTGGCGGACATCGACGCCCCCAATGCGGACGCCACCCGCGGTCACGTCAAACAAGCGGATGATGAGGTGACAGGCGGTCGATTTTCCCACACCCGTGGTCCCTACCAGGGCGACCGTCTCTCCATCTTTGACCTGGAAGGATACGTTTTGCAGGACGGTCACTTGGGAGTCATAGCCAAACGTGACATCCGCGAATTCGATGTCGCGACGACCGGCAGGTGGCTCGCTGGGGGAGGGCGGATCCACAATACCGGGGGGCGTGTCGAGTAAGTCGAAGACGCGTTCGGCGCTGGCCGTCGCCTTCTGCAGGTTCTCTGTCAGGTTGGCCAGCCGGAGAAACGGCAGGACGATTTGCCCCAGGTACATCAGCAGGACCACCAGGTCGGCCACATCGATACCCAGGCCGGCCCCGTCTGCTTCCAGCGGCCGCATCCAGCCCCCGGCCCAGATGATCAGGACCAGGCCTGCGCCGCTGGCAGTTTCGATCACGCCCGCCGGGACCAGGGACCACGTGTTGGCGTAAATCATGCTGTCGCGGTAGGCCCGGCTTCTTGTCTGCACCTGCTTTGCCATGTGCGTTTCACGAACAAACGCCTGGATGACCACCAGGCCCGAGAGGTGATCCTGAATGCGGGCCGAGACCTCGGCGAAGCGGCTGCGCGCCCCGCGCCAGGCGTTGTGGGTTTTTGAAGTGATCAGATAGACCAGCAAGGCGATCAGGGGAAGCGGTGCCAGGGCGATCAGGGCAAGTCGCCAGTCGATCAGCAACAGCACCGCGGTGAGCGTGGCCGGAATCACCACGGCCAGCATCGACTCCGGAATACCATGGGCGATGTAATCTTCGATGGCTTCGACGTCGCCGATGGTGCGCGCCACCAGGTTGCCTGAATGCTGGCGTTGGATGTAACTGGGGGACATCCGTTGCAGGTGTTGGTAGACACGCATCGACAAGCGATGCAATGTCCGGTAGGCGGCGATGTGGGAACAGAGTCCATACAGGTAACGGGTGCCGCCTCGCAGCAGATAGACGCCGGCGACGCCGCCCCCCAGCAGCCAGAAACTACCTGCCACGGCGGGGTCCCGGACCCAGCGGATCATCTCGCGCACCAGTAATGGCGGAATGATACCCAGTCCGGTAAACACCAGGCCCAGTACAACAGACCAGATCATCAGCTGACGGTCAGCTCCCAACGCGTTCCAAATTCTTGATGTAAATCGCAAGGTCCGGATCTTTCGAGCAAGTCAGGTTGCAGCCATCGTTTCCCAGTGGCGGTTGTCAGCGAAAACGGCCTGCGGCGTTGGCGTTGGAAAGTCTACTGCGGCGCGACGAAACTGTGTTTGCGACACTGGTGGAAAACCGATTATATTTAACCTGGGAACATAAAGCGAACAGAAAACGTGGTTCCATCGTGATCATCAGGGAGAAGCCCGGAATGATAAAAGGTTTATTACATCGCCGTCCAGTGCATCCGGGCGACAGCGCAACTCGCGCCCAGTCGGGATTTACGCTGGTGGAATTGCTGGTGGTGATTGCCATCATCGCAATTTTGATTGCGCTGCTGTTGCCGGCCGTGCAAGTGGCGCGGGAGGCCGCGCGGCGATCGCAGTGCTCGAACAACTTCAAGCAGGTTGGCATAGCGCTGCACACCTATCACACGACGGTCGGTCGGTTTCCACCTGGACTGCTCCTGTGGGCGGACAACTGGCAGGGCGGAAAAGGACAAGAAGGTCACGCTACCTGTGCTCGACCTACCCGGTTTTTGCAGGAGCGCGGGGATCAGTACGGGTCATGGGGTTTCTTGACGTTCTGTCTCCCGTACCTGGAACAACGGAACCTGGATGCGGTGCTCAATCTGTCCTGGAGCGACGGAACAAATTACGCGATGGATGGGCGTAAGGCCACCGTGGTGCCTGTCCCGACCTTCCTGTGTCCTTCGGATCCCCAGGGTTTTGAACTGGTGACCTGTTGTTCACACTATAAGAACGGCGACCATGAGGACGAGGACATGGGCAAGACCAACATCTCCGGGGTCGCCGACAGTATCGATTATACGTGCAACGGAAATGAAGCGTATCGGTTGGGTGACAGGAACGTCGGGGCTATCCGGAGCGCCTATCGGGCCGCCAACGGTGTCCTCTACAACGACTCCCGGACACGAATTGCCAATATCAGGGACGGAACCAGCAACACGCTGTTGATAGGTGAAGTGACAGGCGGGTACGAGGGGAGCTTTCGCGGCTGGTTCTGGCTGACTCACAATGTCAACGACACGGCCGACGGGATCAACTGTTCGGACACCTTGCCCGGCGGAGCAACGCAGCACAGGTTCTACGGGGGCGGTTTCTCCAGTTATCATCAGGGCGGCTGCTACTTCATTTTCTCTGATGGCAGTGTCCATTTCCTGAACGAAGAAATCGATCAAACCTTGCTGTCGGCGCTCACGACGCGGGCAGGCAGCGATGATGACAGTAGTTTCTAGAAGAGTTTTTCGAACTCGCACGTTCACGGGGCGGTGAAAAGATGTGCCTGACTAGAAATTCATTCATGCTGGCGGTTCTCTGCGGCGCCGGGGCGCTGTCATTCTGCGGTTGCGATTCGGGTTCTGATCGGACCAAGGTCAAGGTTTCGGGAACCGTAACGCTCGACGGGCAGCCGCTGCCAGAGGGTCAGATCCGTTTTGTGCCGACCGAGGGTACCAGCGGGCCCACCTCAGGCGCTACGATTCAGCAGGGAGACTACCGTGTGACAAATCGCGGAGGCGTGACTCCTGGTCAGCACCGGGTGGAAATTTGCGCCATGCGACCGAATCAACAGGGACACAAGGCGTCTGACACGACGCCGGGTTACGAGGCCGGGTTACGAGGCCGGCGAACTGCTCCACGAACAGTACCTGCCAGCCAGATATAACTCCGCATCCGAACTGACCGCTTCGGTCCCCGCCGAGGTGCGTCGTTTCGAGCAGGACTTCGAACTGCGGCACGAGGTTGCTCCGTAGGCCACCGGCCGGGCGACGGTTTACCGGTCAGCCACGTGGAAAATATTTCTTGAGTTTTTGCCTGCCATCGCTTCGGGATTCAGGGGTTGCACGGCCCGACGCGGTCGCAGCAGGACGTTCCGGAAATTACCAGAGAACGGGGCAAAACAGGGGCCACAGGGTCTCCTGGAGCATTGACAGGCGCTCCTGGTGATTTAAACTTCTTATCAGTTTTTTCGGAGGCGGATCATTTTTCGATGCAGCTTGTCATTGTTCACTATCACTTGAATCGTGGTGGCGTCAGTCAGGTGATTATCAATCACCTGAAATCACTTGCCGCATCAAAATCTGGACTGGTGATTGATCGCGTCGCGATACTCTACGGCGGGCGTCGGGCGGGGTGGCCGGATTCAATCTTCGACCACCCTCCGCCCTTTGAACTGGAACTTATCCAGGTTGGCGACCTCGAATACGACACAGTCTCGGAAACCGGCTCTCGAGACTTGACGACCAGTATGCGTTCGTCGTTGATCGCTCATGGGTTCAACCACGACAATACGATTCTTCACATTCACAATCACGCCCTGGGAAAAAATTCGGCGTTGCCGACCACGATCGCCGAGCTTGCTACGGATGGATATCGTATGCTGCTGCAGGTACACGACTTCGCAGAGGATTTCCGACCCGAGAATTTTCTCCACCTGGCCGGGGTGTTCAACTGCCACGACAACGACGGGTTATCTGCCCGGCTTTATCCGCAGTCTCCGGGGATCCATTACGCAGTTCTAAACGGGCGGGATCGAGATATCTTTGTCCGCTCTGGTATTGCCAGCGAGCGGCTGCATTTGCTCCCGAATCCGGTGGCAAGCTTGACCCGGCTCCCCGACCGGCAGCAGGCCCGCCAGGCCGTGAGCGAGAAATTAGAGATGTCCGACCGGCAAATGCTGGTGACCTACCCCGTGCGTGGAATCCGTCGCAAAAATCTCGGTGAAATGTTACTGCTTAGTGCGTTGGACCCGCGAGAAGCTATCTACGCGGTCACGTTAGCACCGTTGAACCCGCTAGAGGCAGGCAGCTTTTCCCATTGGCATCGCTTGGCGCAGGACCTGCGACTGCCCTGCCGCTTTGATGTGGGCGGCGAGGCAGGGCTCGACTATTCTACGATCCTGGCAGCCACGGATTGCCTGGTTACAACCAGCGTGGCCGAAGGATTCGGAATGGTTTTCCTGGAAGCCTGGTTGTCAGGTTGCCCGCTTGTTGGACGCAATTTACCTGAAATCACCGCTGATTTTTCAGCAGCAGGGATCGAACTGGAAATGCTGTACGACCAGCTGCGCATCCCGCTTTCGATGGTTGACCGAAAAACCGTGTGTGAACGACTTCTTAACACGTACCACGCGGTTTCCGCCAGTTACAACCAGCCGCTGACCGAACAAGCGACGCTCCAACGGCAACTCGATCAGCTGATGGACGATGGTTGTGTTGATTTTGCTTTTCTGGACGGGCCACTTCAGGAAGATGTGATTCGTACCGTTGCCGGTAGTACCCGCCTGATCGACATCGTGTTGGACGCCAATCCCAAGCTCAACCAAACATTCCGGATTGACCCTGACACAACCGCTGAAATGATAGAAAAGTATGCGGGCATCGTCCGCGAGAAATTCTCCGTGCAATCAGCTGGCAGGCAACTACGGCAAGTTTACCAAAGGGTTGGCCATAGCCCGGGGGGCGGAAATGTTGAACCGCTGCCTCGCGGTCAAGCAATCCTGAACAGTTTTCTCAATCTTCGACGACTTCATCCTATCCGTCTGGAAACATGGCCCCTGAGAAAATCTTCCGCCAACTGAGTCGGCCGCTGGAACCGATTCCGACAGGTGTTCAGCCACAGTTATTGCCGCTTGTCGGCATTCGGGCCGTGTTGTTTGATGTTTATGGCACCCTGATCATCAGCGGATGTGGTGATATTGGTACCAGCATCGCGGGGCAACAAGCTACCGCTCTTTTGGCAGCGCTGGAAAGCCTGGGCATCACGCTCCCCTGTCCGGCAGAGGAGGCGATTGAAACACTGCAGGAAACGATCGCCAGGCACCATGCCCAACTTCGCGCAACCGGAATTGCCTATCCAGAAGTCAATATCATCGAGGTATGGCGCGAAACGTGTGTGGAGTTGGGTGGTTTGAAAATTGATGCGGCCCGTTTGGCGGTTGAATTCGAGGCCCGTGCAAATCCAACCTGGCCCATGCCAGGGCTCAAGCTTTGCTTGGCCGGACTGGTACGTCGAGGCATGGTAACCGGTCTGATCAGTAATGCCCAGTTTTTTACCCCATACCTGTTTCCGGCCTTGCTGGGAAAAACACTCGATGAACTCGGATTTGCACCTGATCTACGTTACTACTCCTACGAACATCGTCATGCGAAGCCCTCTGACTGGATGTATCAGCTGGCGAGCAAAAGACTGGCAAGTCAGGGCATTCATCCGACCGAAGTTCTGTATATCGGAAATGACATGCGCAACGACGTTCTACCGGCAACACAGGTCGGGTTCCGCACGGCACTCTTTGCCGGTGATACCCGCAGTCTGCGACAACGCGAGGGCGATCCTCTTCTGGAAAAAATCCAACCCGATGCAATTATCCTTGATTTACTGCACGTTCTGGATTTGATTCAGTAGGAAGAGGTCGGAACGTAATCTCAGGCGTCATATTCTTCCTCACGCAATAAATTCATAATGCCCAACGACTCCTCGACTCGAGGTCACAAAATCGGATTCATTGGTACCCGCTTTGCGGGTACGGATGGTGTGTCATTAGAAGCCGCAAAATGGGCACAACTTCTCTGGGACTATCGTCATGTCTCGTACTGGTATGGGGGTCAGCTCGATACCGATCCGGAAATCAGCACGCTGGTACCACATGCTCATTTTAGTAACCCGGACATCCAATGGGTCAACGATCACTTATTGGGGCGTACCACACGCGATCCGGAAGTTACCCGCCGAATCTTTGCTCTGGCTGAACACCTGAAACGATCGCTGTACGATTTCACCCGTCGTTTCGCCATCGAGATTCTCATCGTCCAGAATGCGATGACGATTCCGATGAACGTACCATTGGGTGTGGCGCTGGCAACATTTATTGCAGAGACTGGATTTCCCACCATTGCTCACCACCACGATTTTTATTGGGAACGAGATCGCTTTTCCGTCAACGCGATGGGAGACATCTTACGAATGGCTTTCCCCTGTACACTGCCCTCCATCCAGCATGTGACGATCAACTCTGCCGGCCAGCGGGCACTCTCCCATCGGCGTGGATGCTCATCAGTGCTTGTTCCTAACGTGCTTGATTTTGAAACCTCGCCACCTGGGATTGACGAATACAGTTCCGACTTTCGCCAGAGTATTGGTCTTGAATCCGATGACATTCTTTTTCTGCAGCCCACACGCGTTGTGCCACGTAAGGGGATCGAACACTCGATTTCCCTGGTGGGGGCGTTGGATAACCCACGCTGCAAGTTGGTCGTGTCGCACGAATCGGGAGATGAAGGCGATGAATATCTGGGTGCCTTGCAAGAAATGGCGGAAGACCAGGGGGTCGATCTGCGGTTGATTTCCGACCACATTGGCGATACGCGGGGAACAAATCCGCAGGGAAAAAAACTGTACACGCTGGCAGACGCTTATGTTCACGCAGATTTCATCACTTATCCCAGCCTGCATGAAGGTTTTGGCAACGCATTGGTCGAAGCGTTCTATTATCGCAAGCCGGTTCTCGTCAATCGCTACTCCATTTTCATCAGCGATATCGAGCCCAAGGGGTTCCAAGTGATCACCATGAACGGGTATCTTACCAAAGACGTCGTTCGCCAGGTGCAGCGCGTCATCACGGACGAAGCGTTCCGTGCGGAAATGGTGGAAAAGAATTATGAGCTTGGGAAACGATTTTTCAGCTACTCGGTGCTTCGACGCTGCCTGAGAGTGTTGATCACCAATGTGACCGGTATGGATGAGCTGTAAATGGACAGGGGTGCCGGTCGAAAGGTGAGAAGTTGGCAGTCAGGACCCGTCAATCCTGTTCCCGGTGGATCGGTTGGCCATGATGAAAAATGCACCTTCACCCGCGGCAACGGTTCCTGATGTTGCCAGTCGTCTCCGTCGGCTCTTCGGCGACCGGGCTGCGGAAACTGCCAGCCGCATTGAGGAACTTCTTGCGCGCTATGCACCCGCTTTTGCTCTACCCAACACGGCTGTTGACCTGGCGGTTTGGAGTCAGCGAGATGTCGTGCTCATCACCTATGCCAATCAGGTAAGCGGACCTGACAAGTCGCCACTGGCGACACTCGAAAGCTGGCTGCGCGAAGAACAACTCGACGAGCTGATCAGCACAGTCCATCTGCTGCCGTTTTGTCCCTACTCATCCGACGATGGATTTTCAGTGATTGACTACCTGCAAGTCGATCCCGACTCGGGTACATGGGACGACATCTCTCGATTGTCCGGCCGCTTTTCTCTGATGTTTGATCTGGTACTCAACCACATCTCTCAAAAAAGCGTCTGGTTCCAGAAATACCTTGCGGGTCAGCCACCGTTCGACCGATTTTTTATTGAAGTCGATCCATCCACCGATCTTTCCGCCGTCGTTCGACCACGTAGCCTGCCTTTACTCACAGCATTTGAAACGGAGCGGGGTACGCGACACGTATGGACAACCTTCAGCGACGATCAAATTGATCTGAACTATGCCCAACCCGATGTGCTGCTGCGGATGTTGGAGGTGCTCCTTGAATATGCTCAGCGCGGCGCCCGCATCATCCGGCTGGATGCCATCGCGTTTCTTTGGAAACAGGTTGGCACACCCTGTATCCATTTGCCTCAGACCCACGAGTTAGTACGGCTGATGCGCGATGTACTGGGTGCAGTCGCGCCGCACGTGCTGTTGCTCACCGAGACCAATGTCCCACACGAGGAAAATGTCAGTTATTTCGGCGACGGAAACGAAGCACACATGGTTTATCAATTCAGCTTGCCACCGTTGCTGCTGGATGCGTTTGTCAATGCGGATGCCACCCCGCTGATCGACTGGCTGCGAGACCTCGAACCACCCCGGGCAGGCACTACGTATTTTAATTTTACCGCTTCGCACGACGGGATTGGGGTCAGAGCTTTGGAGGGTCGGGTGGACGAGCAGCGGTTCGCCCGACTTCTGGAGCACGTACGGCAGCAGGGCGGAAAGATCAGCATGAGCCGGCAGGCCGATGGTAGCGACCGACCCTACGAACTTAACATCACTTATCTCGACGCGCTGGCGCCCCCGGCAGCCAACATTGAACTTCATGCCCGTCGTTTCCTGGCGACCCAGGCCATCATGCTGGCCCTGCAGGGGATCCCGGCAGTTTACTTTCAAAGTTTGATCGGGGGGCAAAACGATCACTCCGGCGTGGCGGCCAGCGGTCAACCACGCAGCATCAATCGCCGCAAGGTCACGCAGCACGAACTGCAAAGCGAGACCACGGACCTGGGGCGACGAATTTACAAGGACTACCGGCAGTATCTGGCCTGCCGGATTCAACAGTCCGCATTTCATCCCGACGCACCGCAACGGCTCATTAATACCGACAACGCCTGCGTGCTGGCATTTGAACGCACGAGCCTCGCTGGAGGGCAACGCATTCTGGTCGCGGCCAACGTGAGCAATACCAGGCAACGGATTGATCTCACCATGGCCGGTTCCGAATGCTCGAGCTGGGTACGGGATTTGTTGACGAATACCCCGGTGGCTGACGGCCAGGGTGAATTGGAGCTTGCCCCGGCACAGGTTGTCTGGTTAACAACGTGAACTTTGCCCTAAGTTTGTGCACCATCCAAGCGAACCTGCTGCCAACGGACACAGCGGCGTTTTGCCTGCCCGCTCTACCGGATGGACCGGTCGCCATGGTGATCTGGTGAACCCCCGGCGGAGGTGGCTTTGGGAGTACCCCTCTTTTATCGGCTAATCACTGCTACCAGTTGGATCCTCTGGAACCAGGCGTTGCAGGTCATTCGCAAACCGGTATGAACAGGATATAATTCTGGCTTCGTGATCTTTGTACGACCCCTGGCGGAAGGAGCTGCGAACGCGTGCCTGATTTTTTCCAAAACGGCCCGATCACAACCATCCACGACCTGGGGACAACGCAACCCGAGGAACTGATGGCCCAGCTCCGTGCCGCATCCACCAAATACCGGATGGGGTTGTTGCTACCGATCACGGCGGCTGACATGCGGGCAGATCCGTTTTCCAATATTGTTCGGCAGCTCGTGGAAGTGGATTTCATTGACACGATTGTCGTAGTCCTCAACCGGGCCGAGGAGGTTAAGGACTACCAGCAAGCGGCTCGCATTCTGGCTCCCCTGGGTGAGCGGGCTCAAATTCTTTGGACGGATGGCCCTCGCGGCACGTCGAGGATTACCGACCTGGTCGAGCACAGGTTCAATGTTTCCAAGCCTGGCAAAGGGCGGGCCGTATGGCTCGCGTTTGGCTATTTGCTTGCCGATCCCAAACTCAAGGCCTTTGCTCTGCACGACTGCGATATCGTAAATTACGACAACGACATGCTGGTTCGGTTGTGTATGCCCATGATCCATCCGAGCCTTGACTTCGACTTCTGCAAAGCCTATTACGCCCGTTGCACTGACCGCATGCATGGCCGCGTCGTGCGACTTTTAGTGACCCCGCTCCTGAATGCCCTGATCACGGTATTGGGAAGCGACGATTTCCTTGTTTTCTTGAACAGTTTTCGCTACCCGCTCGCTGGTGAATTTGCCATTACTGCAGCCTTGGCCAGGTCGAACCGAATCCCCAACGACTGGGGGCTGGAGGTCGGCACGCTGGCCGAAGTGTTTCGGAACGCGTCCCCCAAACGAGTTTGTCAAGTCGATATCGGACGACTCTATGAGCACAAGCATCAATCGCTCTCCCTGGAAGATCCAGAACGTGGGCTGATGGGTATGTGTTCAGACATCCTGAAAAGCATTTTTCATACACTGGCCAGCCGGGGCGTTGTATTTTCCCGGGGGCATTTCATCAGCCTGCGGTCTGCCTACATGCGGATGGCCCAAGATGCAATCCGGCAATACCATGCCGACGCATTGATCAACAGTCTCACCTTCAATCGGCATGGCGAAGAACAAGTGATCGAGGCGTTTTCCCAACAAATCACAGCGGTTGGCGATGCCATCTATGAAAACCCGTCCGCTGGCGAATCGATTCCAACGTGGACACGTGTTCTCACGACACTGCCTGATTTTCCTCAACAGCTCCGACAGGTCGCCATCGATGATCGTCGGGAATACTGTTGAATGATGGTCGGCCCCGTGGCAATGATCCACCAGGATCGCTGCGAGAGTGGCAGAACAGGCAAAAGCCGAAAACGGTGGAGGATGGGGGACGAAGAGGCCGGAACCGTAGGTGGGAGTCGACCAGGTTGTACAGTCTGCAGTTTAAACTTCCTCTCAGGCGTGCCAAAGAATGGGGCCAAACAGAGGCCACAAGTCTTCTGGAACGTTGACAGACAGTGCTGGTAGTTTAAACTTCCTATCAGTCAAGCTCACGTCCCTTCAGCGGAGAACGCCGATGAAGAGCCTCGTCCACTTGACGCTACTGCTCGTTGTCCATGCTGCACTTGCCGGTGGTGCCGAAGCGAAGCCAGAGGAAGTCAGAACTGTCCACGTTGTAACGCCCGCGCCACCGCCGGAGTGGGCGATCTGGCAGCGGTTTCTCCTCGAGCGCATGGAGCCGGCAGCGCTTGAATTCGTCGCGAAGTACACCCGCCCGGACGGCACCCTCGTCTGGCGCGAGAAGTGGCCCGGCATGGACGGGTCAGACGACGGCTACGAGAGCTTTCACAACTTCCCGCTTTACTACGCGCTCGGCGGTCCGGAGAAGATCCACTCCCTTTCGCGCACGCTCTGGGATGGCGTCACGCGACAATTCACGGAGTACGGTCAGGTCCACGAGGAGTTCGACGGCTACTACGATTGGATGCACCACGGGGAGAGCTCCGTTTACCTCTACTCCTTCGGTCTCGCTGATCCCACCGTCAAGAGGGACCGTGATCGTGCGCTCAAGTTCGCGGGCCTCTACATGGGTGAGAACCCGAAGGCACCGAACTGGGACGCCGAGCGCAAGCTGATTCGCTCACCGATCAACGGCAGCCGCGGGCCGCGGTTTGTCAATAGCGCCGAGGACTGGGTGACGCACAGGCCAGTGCTTGCGAACTATCCTCTCCCTTTCGCCGACATCCCAAACGTCACAGAAAGCGCAGCGTGGAATGATGATGCCAAGTTTCCGTATATTCTCGAGGCGCTCAACAGCCGCATGATGCGTGGCGACGTACCTCTTAATCTGACCGCAACGAGCTTGATCCTCAACGCGTATATGTACACGGGCGACGACAAGTACAAGCAATGGATCGTCGACTACGTCAAGGCGTGGATGGAGCGAACGCGTCGAAATGGCGGCATCCTTCCGGACAACGTCGGGCTCTCCGGGGAAATCGGCGAGCACATGGACGGAAAGTGGTGGGGAGGATACTACGGCTGGCGTTGGCCGCATGGTTTCTTCAATCTGCTCGAGTCGACGACGATTGGCGCCACCAACGCGCTTCTGGTCACCGGTGACGCGAGCTTCCTGGCGTTGCCTCGCTCACAGATCGATGTGGTCACGCGACAGGGTCGGGAGGAGAACGGCCGTTTCGTGGTGCCCCACAAGTACAAGGACGATGGATGGTACAGCTACCAAGTGTTGGATTCGAAGTACCTCATCAATCTCTGGTACGCCTCGGAGCAGGACGAAGACTGGCAGCGAGTCACGAAGCACGATGATACGAGCCAGTGGAACACCGTGCCCTATCGAAAGGCCAAGGGCGACGACAACAACGAGCGTCCCTGGATCAGCTTCCTCCAGGGGAAGAACCCGGAGTTTCCGGTGCGGATTCTCCGGCAGAACTACGCCGAGACCCTCCGCCGTCTGCAGTTGATCCGCAACGATCGCACGACGGTCGACGAGCAAGATGTTCATCACTGGCAAGCCCTCAATCCCGTCATCACCGAGGGCCTGGTTCAGCTCACTCTCGGCGGCCCGGGCTACATCTATCACGGCGGCCTGCTCCACACTCGGGTGCGCTACTTCGATCCCTCGCGGCGGCGAGCCGGCCTGCCCCGAGACGTTGCTGCACTCGTCGAGAAGATCGACTCAGCGGGGATCACGCTGACGCTCGTCAACCTGCATCCGTCCGAGAAGCGCGAGGTGATCGTGCAGGCCGGCGCCTACGGCGAGCACCGATTCACCAGCGTCGCCCATGCAGGCAAGCGCGAGATGATCCCTCACAAGCACCTGAACGTCAGGCTCGAGCCAGGCTCCGTGGGAACGCTCGAGATCGGTATACGGCGGTTCGTAAATGTGCCGAGTTACGCGGCGCCATGGCATGACGATGGGAAGATCCCGGTACGCTGACGTGTCAGTCGCGAGACTCGAGGTGGTTCTCTCTCGACGACGACGCCCGTCGGTGTTTTGGCCCATTGTCCCACGGCGGTGGTGGTTCTGGGTACCCGAAGGGACCACGGAGTTTACCGTGCGAGCCCTTCGCGATCACTCCGCCATGACCCAGCGGGAGGGGATCAGATTGTACAGTCTGCAGTTTAAACTTTCCCTGCGTACCAAAGAATGGGGCGAAACAGAGGCCACAAGTCTTCTGGAACATTGACAGACTGTGCTGGTAGTTTAAACTTCCTATCGGTTCAGCTATTAGACTTCCTGTCAGCAGACGGGACGATTGGGCGTTGCCAGCCAGCCAGATGGGGACGCCCTAAAAGACGTCCTGACCATTGGCGATCTGCTTGCCCCGGTTCCGCATCTACCTGGCCTGGACCACCGACGGCTCACAACCCGTTACGAGGTTTGCGAGATGGGACTGACCGAGATCCAGGGACAAGTCGCCCATGGAGTCCCCGTGTAACGAAAATTCTTTCCCAGCCAATACGGCTAATAAAAAAAATAATTCACAGGAGCAGCGACATGTCGAACCGAACTCAAGTCCTTTGCACGCTTGCAGCAGTTACCGTGACCCTGCTGGCCTGCAGCTTGGACTGCAACATGGCGAGCGCTTCTGAAACGGTGTTCAAGGGTTCCAGCGGCAAGGTTTCGCTGGGCTCAGGCCGCATCGACCGGCAATACAAAGCGTGGCAACCGGAGACGGGCTGGTCCGGTAATATGGTGAAGAATCCTGGATTCGAGGAGGATTTCATCAACGCCAACGCCGAGGGCCACGTGCTCAGCTTCAAAGGTGACTGGTTCTATAACCAGAAAGATCTGAGACCCGACTATTGGAAACTGAACGGTGACGCAAAGCTTATCGAACGAATCTCGCAGGATGGAAAACACGCACTCCAGCTGGGAGCCAATTCCAGCGCGACACAATCCTATCCGCGTGCCGTATCGCAACACGGGGGCGGAGCATGGGGCGGTGGCGAAAACAGGCCGATTCCGGTACGGGATGTCGACCGCCCAAGATTCAATCAGCCGTGGAAGGCGACTGTCCGGTGCCGCGGTGGCGGAACTCTTCAACTTGGTTCGGCGCAGGCCACGGCGCCAGCAGGAAATCAGTGGCATGTGCTGTCGGTTGAACTGCCTGCCGCTGAAGTCGGCGGCCCGGAGCAATCCGTGGCAGTCACGCTGAAAGGTCCGGGATCTTTTGATGATGTGGTGATTCAGACACGTTTGCACGACACTCCGAACCTCCTGCCCAATCCCTCCTTCGAACACGGCAAAAAATCCGATGACATCAGCGGTTGGTCCAAACAACAAAAATTCCGCGCCATCGGCCCAACCTACTACGTCTGGACCGATTGGAACCACGCCTTCCGACCCAACCGAGGTCCAGTCCAACTCGACGACATGATCGCCCACTCCGGCAAACAATCCCTCCGCTTCGACGTCTACCCCGGCGACGAAAAATTCGTCGAATCCAATCTCATCCAACTCAATCAAACCACGCCCGGCGTCATAGAAGTCTCCGCCTTCGTACGGGCCGACCGGATCATGTTAATTGATATTCGCTGTGTGGACGAAGAGGGCGTGTGGATGCCCGCCCAGCGGCCGCGCTCGCCCGAGTATAGCACTGGCGGCTCCTTTCTGTATGGCAACGGCACGTTCGACTGGCGGTGGGTGCGCAAGTTTTTTGCCACGCCGATCGACCCTGACACCGGCCAGCCCCGCTCCGTCAAGGGTGTTCGCGCGCGACTCTGCGCCCGGGGCTTCAACGCACATACCCTCGACGACTCCGGCACCCGACCCCAATCCCTCCAGGTCGGCACCGTCTGGTGGGACGACGTCCGCGTCACAGAACGCACCGCCTCCGTCGACCAACTCCGCGCACGAGGCGTCACCATCCCGGCACCAGTCCAACCCTCGCCCGACCTCGCAACCGATGCCAAACTCGACTTCGGCCAACGACGTGTCGGCGACAACACACTGACCTACCAGTTCAGTAACGGCGGCGAGGCCGGCAACTATCAACTGCGACTGACCACCACGTTCCCCGGCAGAGAAAGTGTCGACACGGCCTCAAAGTCCATCCACGTTGCGCCCGGCCAACGTGCCGTGCTCACCGTCCCCTACACCGTCCACCACCTCGCCGCCGACCTCGAAAAACAAGCCACCTTCCGCGTTGCCCTGGTGCGCGATGATAACTTGATCACAGGCGCCCACTACGCCTTCAATACGTGGCCCGTCGTCGTTGATTTTGACGTCGCCCGATCCTACAACCTACCCCAGGAGAATCCGGTCACCGTCTCCATGAACCTCGGCGTCTCCGATGAAACCCTCAGCAAAGTGACCAAACTGGAAATGCAGTTGAAGCTCGCCGCCACCGGCGAAGTCCTCAGCTCGCAGACATGGGATGATCTGCGGGCAGCGTTCCAATCCACGATCACCGACTTACCCACCGAGAAAGAACAAAGCTACGAGTTCAACCTGCCATCACCGCAGTGGTGGGTCGACCGCAACAACCTTATCGTCACTCAAGTCGATCTAAGCCCGTTGAAGGTTTGGCCCCACGATTACCCTGTCCGCGACACCGTCCTCGTCCTGCGCGGACTCGACGCCGGCGGTAACGAACTATTCACCGATCAATCCGACCCCTTCTGCCGCATGGACCAGCGCCCGGCCCTGCCTCCTATCGAATCCGTCTCCATCCGCGATGACGGCGCCCTGCTCATCAACGGCGAACCCAAATTCATCACCGGCGCTACCCACCAGCAGCAACGCATCTACCACACCCCGGAAATCATCGCCCAACTCGGCCTCACCGGGCACCGCCTCTGGAATGTCGGTGACCTCGCCAGCATCCAGGACGCTTGGAACACCCTCAACATCTACGCGCTGCAGGCCAAACCGCCGGGCGACAGTGGCGGTGGAACCAGGCCCAACGTTCAATTGACTTCCGCAGAGCAAGAGGCCCTGGTCCAATTTGTAGAAGCGGGCGGCCTGAAGAACATCGTGACGATACAAACTGGCGGTTGGGAGGGGACAATCGATGTTGAGAATGCTGACCAAGTTGCCAAACATCGAGCAATGAACGAGTGGATCGCAGAATTGACCGGGCGGCCGCTGGCCATCAGTACCAGCGGGGCTTACAACGCATGGTGGCTGTCCAAGCTCGTCTGGTACGACATCAACCACGCCGAAACCGAAATGTGGGGCCCCATGGATTTCAACGTCATCTGGACGCCCTACATGAAACGCGCCCACCCCGATCGCCCCACCGCGTGGGCCTACCTCCCCCAACTCTACGAGAACCATCCCTACGAGCGCCTCCGCTTCGAAACCTACGAAAACATCGTCCGCGGCTCCGTCGGCACCTCCATGATTCAGGGCATCGGCGACCCCTCCTTCCTCCGTGGTCTCGCCGGAGAACTCCGCGCCCTGGAAGCCCCTCTTAACGGCACGGACCCCGCCCCCAACATCACCATCGAACCCGCCAACCTCTCCCACAAAGTCACCAGCCACCAAGGCAAGACCTACATCCTCGCCACCAATTGTGGCCCCATCGCCACCGGCAACTGGGACTGGAACACCGACATCAAGCACTCCGGCCGCGCCAGCCACACCGGCGACTCCGTCAACACCATGTGGCCCCAGCCCGGGGGCGTCCGCATCCACGGATTCCGAGGCATGCCCATGCCCGAAATGATCCAATCCGGCGACAAGATCATCCAATACGTTTACTTCGATCCCGACGACAAACCAGATTGGGCCATGCTCGCCGTACGCGGTGACGGCAGATTCATGCACAACGTCGTCCTCGGCGACTTTGACTACGAGGAATTCCGTGTCGCTTATGGCAACATCCTCATGTACACCGAACTCAACCATTCAGTATGGCACGAGATCTTCTACATTGCGGATGACGCCACCTACGACCGCGCTGTCAAAGTCATGGGCCGCGAATTCGCCGACGGCCTCAAAGCCGGCTCAGACGCCGGCCGCGCCACAGTCGATCGAATCGCCTACCAAGCTGAACACTTCTTTCCTCTCGGCAAACTGCCCGCCGCCGGCTCCTGGCATCGTATCGAAATCGACGCCGATCAAGTCGGCCTCACCGGAAAACTTGTCGACGGCTTCGCCTATCTCAGCAAAGACGGCGACGCACACTGGGACTACACCGCCCTGCAGCGCAACGGAAAAACCGCCCGCGTCTTCTGCGAAGACACTGTCGGCATCGACCGCGCCCTTCTGCCCGATGTTAAAATCAACGTGCCCGGACTCACCAAAGGAACCAAAATCAAAGCTCTCTTCGAACAACGCACCATCACCGCCCAAGACGGCTACTTCACCGATGACTTCGTCGGCACCGATACCTACGGGCACGAGGCCTACGCCGTCGAAGGCGACATGATGGGCTACGTCAAGGACCCCGACAGAGAACTCCCCCGCATGATGCCGTCGGGGTACGGATACAACTATGGCCCAACCTCGGTACATATCTATGAGATTCAAGACTGAGTGTTCGTCGGGCTAAAACTGTCGAAGCGGTCTTCCGGTCCAGTGAGTCCATGGATTCGCCTGCCGGCCCCAGCGCGCGGGGTGCTTCGTGTCCGCCATTGTCGTTTGCAAACCCACGTGCTCAGCGTGTGATCTGAAAAGCATACAGATCCGCCAGTCTCAAACGAAATCGCAGCCGGACGGTCCTGCCGATCAACTCCGTCAGCGTGAAGCAGGGTGATTGCCAGAAGCAATAATCGCATGGCGGTCTGTGGGTGAAACGGGAGTTGGTGGGGCGTATCGTACCGAGTTTGACACACTGGAAGACCATTTATACAGCAGTTACAATAGGGGCCTTCGGCGTGCCACGGGGATGGCCGCGGGACCACTTGCCAGGCATCCTGTCTCCCATGGTTGCCCTTTCCGTGGCAACACGATCCAGGCTGACTTCCCGCACGAATCCCCGGCCGGAGAGAGTGAACCATTGTTTCGCCTGGACATTCCCGCAGGTCCGGTCCGGACGAGATCAAGCCAGTCGCATGACGGGCAAGCAGTGCCGCCGTGTGAGGACGGGACGAAATCAAGGTGCACCAGTGACCAACGTCATGAAAGTTCGTGCGGCCCTGCTTCTGCTTTTGCTGACGGCGCTGGCAGTCGTCGCGACGATGTGGGAGCCTGATCAGCGGGCAACCAAAATACCGTCGTCCAGTGAAGAATCAATCAGCGGCGTGAACGACCGGCCGAACATCGTACTGATTTCACTTGATACCGTGCGTCCTGACCACTTGGGTTGTTATGGCTACCCTCGCGAAACAACTCCGAATCTCGATCGACTCGCTTCTGGAAGTGTCCGCTTCGCCAACGTGTGGGCGCAGGCGCCGTGGACGCTGCCGTCTCACATGTCCCTGTTCACTTCCTTGCCACCGTCGCGGCATCGAGTCGATTCGATCAGTCGTGTCCTGCCGCAGCACATTCCGACCTGGCCTCAGTTGTTGCGACAATCCGGTTACCGCACGGCCGCGCTGGTGAACAATGGCCAGATGCGGGCTCATTGGGGGTTCAGTCGGGGATTCGAGCTGTGGCATGAGTACGAGGTCGACACGCCCGCAGGGAATTGTGAGGCAATTACCGGCCAGGCCCTCCGCTGGCTGGGTAGCGCTCCGCAGGAGCCGTGGTTCCTTTTTCTGCATTACTTTGACGCCCATGACCCGTACGAAGCTCCGGATACATGGTGCGAAAAATTCGATGTGACCTTGACCGGATCTGCGGCCCACCAGCTGGCATGGGAGGGTCGCCGCCCGGAATCTCCTGTGCGCAACTCGCACCTGCGAGATCAACTGGTCGCTGCCTACGACGCTGAAATCGCCTGGCTGGATCACGAACTGGGCCGATTGTTCCAAGCGATTGACGACGACACCATGATCGTCGTGTTAACCGACCACGGCGAAGCGTTCGAAGAGCATGGCTGGACCTTGCACGGCGCTACCCTGTACGAAGAAGAAATCCGCGCGGCACTGATCATCCGCTACCCGGGTGGGTTGCATGCTGATCAACTGGTGGCGACACCGGCATCGTTCCTGGATGTGGGTCCGACCATTCTGGAGGCAGCCCACCTGGACATTCCGAAACATTTCATGGGGCACGACTTGACACCCGGGGTCGAAGGTCAGCCATCCGCGCCACGTGTCGTCAGCAGTGAGACGAAGGCAGTTCTCGACGGGCGGGTTGCACAGTGCGTGATTGACTATCCCTGGAAAGCGATCTTCAATCTTTTTGATCAGTCACTCGAACTCTATCGTCTGCCGGACGAACAGACGGACCTGCGATACCAGCATCCGGAGATCGCCGCGCGTCTGGGCGCGCGGATCGAGTCGAACCTGGCGGTGGAAGACTATCGGCTGCTGCACCTGCGCGGCTCGGGAAAACATGAGCTGACACTGAAGTTGGCCGGTGACAACGATCGACTCGGACTGTTTATTCCCGCCTGGTTTGATGAACGGCGGGACAGTATCGATGTGTTCGAGGACGGTCGCCAACTACGCTGGGTAACGTACCCGCGCAACGGGTTGCAGATGCTGTATCTCGAGACGGAACCACGTGACGCCGAATTGCTCGTCGAGGTGCTCGTCGATGATCAGCCCTCGTCGCATGCCGTCACCTTTGACCCGGAGATACATCCTGTCTCGATCAGTTCGAGAACGGTTCCAGATCGCGAGGGTGCCTTCATCTATCGGCACCGGGGGTTGGAAGCGATCGAGAACACCCCCATCAACTCGCCCCTGGACGAGCGAACAAGGCGCCAACTTCGCTCCTTGGGCTATATCCGTTAGACTGGTAATCTGTTGTGCTGCAACAGGACCTGCGCACAACGCCAGGCGTTTGCACGATGATTCTCCTCACCCACCAACCCTGATTAAGAGCATGGAAAGAAGCAGCATGAGCCATTCTCGAATGTTGATGAACCCCTGGATTTACGTGGCTGCCTGGGCGATCGGTTTCACGACCGCTTGCGGTGCCAGTGCTGCCGGTGATGACAACGCTGAACCGACTCCTTCGCCGGCCGGACGGATCATCAAAGCCGATCAACCGATCGTGATTGACGGGAAGTTAAACGAACCCGCGTGGCATGCAGGCGCCCCCGTTGACGTCAATTATGTCATGGAAGGAACGGGCAAACGTGACGCGTCCACGCCGATGATTGCAAGATTCCTGTGGGACGATCATTATCTGTACATCGGCTACGAGGTGTTTGACTCCGATCTGATTGCGGTGGAAGACGGGCGCGTGAAAGGACCGCCCGGCAACCGCCGAAAAGCCGCGCAGCCTTGGGACCCGCAAAAAAAAACAGACGTTGTGGAATTCTTCATTCACCTGGGTGACGGGCAATTCTTGTGGGAACTGCACCACAATTCGCTCAATCACTTCAATGAAGTGTTACTTGTCTTGCTGGAGCCGGATTCGGCTCTACGTAACACGGCCTTCACCTCTTTCGGATACTTTTACCTGGACGACATGGTGATGCAGGACGACGGAGAATTTACCCTGAAGACGGCAGTGTCGATGATGCCAAAGGCGGATGGCAAGCCGTCAACGCCTAACGACAGATCTGACACGGACACAGGCTATCGCGGCGAACTGCGTCTGCCGCGACGCTGGTTGCCCGCAGAAAAATTTTCCCTGGACAATCAACAGGCGACCCAAGAGCAAGTGGTGGAAGGAGCCGGACTTTCCATCCTCAGCGTGTCACTCAACGGCAACAGTGGGCCCGTCTATCACCACACCAGTGCCCGCCGCCCGGGCAAGGGGATGTTCGCTGAAGGGGTCAGCCTGTTTCCGCGCTACCTGATGGTGGAGCGACTGGATCCAGATTCCCGGCCAGGAGACTAGGCCAGGAGACTAGGCCCGGAGACTAGGCCCGGAGACTAGGCCCGGAGACTAGGCCCGGAGACTAGGCCAGGAGATGGCAATACGGATCACCGATCCCGACTACGAGGCCTTTTGCGATGAACGGCTGCAGGATCCGTATCCGTTCTTCCAGCGGCTGCGCGAAGAGGATCCGGTGCACTGGTGCGAGCCGATGAACCTGTGGCTGGTGACACGCTACGACGATGTCCTGGCCGGCTTGCGCGATCCACGGCTGTCGTCCAACCGCATGAGCATGTATACCCAGGCGCTGGATGACAACCTGCGACGGCGCGTGCAGGGGCTGCTGTCTCACCTTTCGCACTGGCTCCTGGTGACGGACCCGCCGGACCATGGACGGTTGCGGCGCCTGATCAATCAGGCGTTCACGCCGCGCATGCTGCAGGAACTTCGACCGCGGATCGAGAAGCTGGCAGCCGAGCACCCCTGGTAACCCGCGACCCGAATGGCGTAGTACGTCGTCAGGACCTGGCCGCCGGGGAGCTGGATGCTGCTGGGATAGCCGCCATCGTTTTGGTCGTCAATTGCAGCGCAAGGACGACCTGGACTACGGTGGAAATGCGGACGAACGTTGTCACGGAGTTGTCTCGGTTGACAAGTCATTTCAGTGAAGCTGCGTGGTTGTAGTTTACCATAGTGTCGTCACCGTTTCCGCAGTGTACCCGGCGCCACCAGAGTCTCGAGCGCCCCGAACACGAAGCATGCGAAAACACAAGGTCCTGCACCAAAGTCCCTTTTAATGTCTCGATGGATTGAGTATGAAGGTGGCTTGTCTCGAGGGCGTACTTATGGGAACAAATCGGAGGATCTGCGGCATGTTTCGATTCCAGGCCCTGGCTCGAGTTGCTTCGACAGTTGCCGTCTCGTGTTTTGTGCCTTGCGCAATGCATCTGGCGTGGACACTCCGCGCCTTTGGCGATCAGCCCCCCAATGTGGTTCTGATCATGGCCGATGACATGGGCTATTCCGACCTCGGTTGTTACGGAGGCGAGATCGACACCCCCGCGCTCGACGAGCTGGCCGCCGGCGGATTACGCTTCACTCAGTTTTACAATACGGGCCGCTGTTGGACGACGCGGGCGGCGTTACTCACCGGGTTGTATCCTCATCAGGCAGGGCACGCGTGGACTTATGGCGCATCTGCCCCGCCCGCCTATCGCGGAAACAGCCGCCAGCACGGCCTGATGATCCAGGAAGTTTTGAAAACCGTGGGCTACGACTGTTACCACGTGGGCAAGTGGCACCTGAACAACTCACCAACACCGAACGAAACCTGGCCGTTGGGGCGAGGTTTCGACCGCTCCTACTACCTGCGAACGCAGAACAACTTCTTCAACCCGCAAATTGTCTACGACGAGGACCGGCGCGTCGAGCGGCCCGGTGCCGATGGTGATTACTACGCGACCGAGGCACTTAGTGAACGCGCCATTCGCTATCTGAAGGCGCACGCAGCGTATCGAGGCGATCAACCCTTCTTCCTGTACCTGGCATACACGGCACCGCACTTTCCGTTGCACGCATTGCCACGCGACATTGAGAAGTTTCGCGGCAGGTACCGGCAGGGGTGGGATGTCATCCGTCGAGAGCGGCTCAATCGCCAACACGAACTCGGAATTGTCTCCTGCGACCTGTCGCCCCGCGATCCCGATGCTCAGGCCTGGGACAGCCTGAGCGAGGAAGAACAGAAGATGTGGGACGAACGTATGGCCCTGCACGCGGCCATGATTCACTGCATCGATCGCGGTGTCGGGCGCGTTGTCGAACAACTCGAAGCGACCGGCGCCCTGGAGAACACGTTGGTCCTGTTTCTTTCGGACAATGGCGCAAGTGCCGAGTACATTGTGCGTGGCGACGGCAATGATCTCCGGGCACCCCCTGGCAGCGCCGACACGTTCCTTTGCATGGAGGTGGGCTGGTCGAACGCGGCCAACACCCCGCTGCGCATGCACAAGATTTGGATGCACGAAGGCGGCATTGCTACTCCGCTGATCGCACATTGGCCGCGAGGGATCGCCGCTCGCGGCAAACTGACTCATCATGTCGGTCACGTGATCGATATCTTGCCGACGGTGGTAGAACTGGCCGGCGGCTCGATGCCAAAACGCGTCGACGGCAGGCCCACAACACCGGTCACCGGGCTGAGCCTCCTGCCGGTCTTTCGTGACCAGAAGTGCCAGCCGCACGAGTTCCTTTTCTGGGAACACACCGGCAATCGGGCAATTCGCCACGGCGACTGGAAGCTTGTCGCCGAGCATCAGGGACCCTGGGAATTGTACGATCTTCACTCGGACCGCGGCGAATCGGCCAACCTGGCCGCAAGTCGTCCGGAACTTGTTGACCGACTCCGCAATCTGTGGCAGCAATACGCCGACGAAATCGGCGTGGTACCGTTGAGTTCGTTGTCGTCTTTCTTACGGGGGCTACCTCAGGGTTACCGTAAAAAGTGATCCTGGCAGCGTCTGATACTTTTGCCCGCCTATTCAATCTTCGTCACGATTGGAGTTTTCTCAGTACGCTTTGCGCTTGCTCCACCACCCGCCGCTCGGAGTCGTCCCGGAAAGCGACCGGCAGACTGTAACTTTGAAAGAACATGTCTGGCAGGGAATACAACTCGTGAACATCCCAGCCGCCCGGCGGATAGTCTTCGGCACGTGGCAAATAACCGCTGCAGCCGTTCGTGTAGCCCAGCACTTCGGTGTGCTGGAACGGCGACTGCGACTTGATCACGAGGCCCGATTCAAAGAACGACTCCACACTCAGGCCGACGATTACCATGTCATTGACGCGCAGCCCCTGCACGACGACGTCCAGCGTCGGGTGGCCATGCTCAACGGCGGCAACCAGTTTGCCCGACCAGTCGGCGAAGCGGACCGCCAGGTTGATATCCCACTGGTGCGCTCCACTGGCTCTGTCGGCAGCCAGTTTCTGCTTCCATTTTTCATGGATGGCCGCCGCTTCTTCGGGCGACGGCAGGGGGCCATATTCCAGTGTTTGCACTTCTTCTACAGCTCCCAGGTACGTACAGGATGTGCCGCTCACCGGTTGCCAGGGCTTCAGCAGGATATTTGAAAGCGGGCCGATAGGAGTCGGTTCACCGCGCCGCACGTGCGTGCGCACCGCCGCAGCCACCTTGAGCACTTCACCGCCCAGAACGGTCCCCACCCGTCGTCGGGTGTCACGGCTGTCCACTTCGTATCCGATCCCGACGACCGGGTTGACGTTTCCGCCGCAGGCCTGCAAAAACAGCGACAACCCGCCCAGACATTGCTCCACAACATCACGCGCGGCACCGGGAAAGTCGGTCGAAGCGACGTGCGCGCGTGGTCCCATGACCACGGGATGACAGCCATAACTGAAGAGCGTGGCGATGGGTTCTCCAGCCAGGTTGTCGATACGAATGACTCCGACAGCCGGATCGATCGCCCCATCGGGAACCTCGCCCAGCAGTCCACGGCCATCGGGTCCTGTCGCCCGCCGGTAGACTCCAATGCGACATTCTCCCCGGCCCGAGCCGATCCGCGCCGGCAGCAGCCGACCGGCTGCTTCTTCTGCCGCAGCTGCAGCGGATTCGAAGAGATGGTCGCGGTACTGTTTTTTGAGATCCATCTGCTCCGTGGTGTCCGGAATGAAATCGGGCAGAGCGGGTGAGCTGTGTGTGTGACTGAGATTCACCATTACCTGCGAGGGCCGGGTGTCCACGGCGCAGGCGATGCGGGATCGCAGTTCCGTCATCTCGCGCATGGACATCAAACACAGATCCAGCGCAATGATGGCCAAGCGTGTGTCCCCGTCCGACAGGACGACGGCCGTCGCGGTCAGATCACTTTCGATCGTTCGGATCGGGTCGGCGAAAATGCGAATGCCGGCCCGCCGGACTCCCAATGGAGGATTGATCAGCCGGCGTGCCGCTGCGGCATAGAGATCAGGCATGGCGGTGCTCCCAAAGATTGATCTCTATTTGACTTTCAGGTCCACAATGGCACCACGAAAACGGACCGGCGTCGGATCCGATCGGCGAAGCCATTTCAACCGGTTGAAAGTCGATTGCGCGGTTGGTCATCATGGCCCGGTTCCTGGCCCGGTTCACCAATTTTTCTCGCAGGCGGATCCGTGGCCCGAACCTGGCAGGCCCTCCTCATGTTATGATGGTCTCCAGAACTTGTGAAGGTAGTCGTTCCCATTTTGCGCACGGTCGTTCAGGCAGAGGTCGCAATGAAACTTGTAACAACAAGCGTGCTGGTTGTTTCTATACTTGCGGGCACAGCCGATCAAGAAGGCTGTAGCCAGCAGGTGGTCCCCAGGGGTGTCTTGCGCGATGAAGCGTCAGGAGAGAAACTGACAAGGGACCAGCTGACGGGGGACAACACGACGGCTCCCGTCAAAACGGTTGCGCCGGACAGATCGGTTTTCAGTGATTCGTTGTATGGACCCGCCCTGGGCCTGGCCCTGCGTCTGCCGGGTGGTGAATCCTACGACGTGTTCCGCGGGATCGTGGCGCGGCTCGACGAGTCGGGCGACGCCTGCATGGTCTTCGACGCCGATACGATGCGGATGGCGGCCGGCTGGACCCGCGGCGGATTGTTGCTGAGCGGACCGCCTTTTACCGATTGGGTGTACCAGAAGCAACGGGTTCCCATCTTCAACGGAGAGTGCGTTTTCCAGGTTCGCAATGCACCCGGTTGGTCTGGCGACGATTCCTTGCGCGATCCACGTACGGGGAGTGGGGTACCACCACTGGGCCCGCTGCCGCGCCAGTGGGCGAAGTTCCGCGGTTGGTACCTGCGCGGCCAGCAGGTTGTTTTCTCGTATACGGTTGGCGGAGCTGCCGTGCTGGAGTCGCCCCGACTGGTGGCGGATCAGGATGTCCGTGTGCTCTGCCGCTGCTTTCAGATCCAAGGGGACGGCCGGGCGCGGCGGCTGGTGGTCGCGACGATCGACGCCTCAGCTGCGGATGTTTCCGATAACATTGCGGTCTTTGCCGGAACGGTTGCCTGCATCAACGGTGCTCCGGACGACACACGGTTCGAGATGGTCGATGACCAGCTGACCCTGGCACTACCCGCATTTCAGGGAATACAGCGTTTTCAACTCTTGCTCTGCAACTCCACACCCGCGAGCGAAACGTCGGCAATCATTGCACTTGCCGGATCCGCACCTGACCTGACACCGATGACGCAAGGTGGACCGACACGTTGGAACAGGGGGCCGATTGTTACCCGTGGCCAATTGGCGGAAGAGACCGACCAGGCCTATGTTGTGGACCGGCTGATGCTGCCCTACAACAATCCGTACGGTGGACAGATGCGTGTCGGGGGTTTTGATTTCTTTGCAGACGGTAAGTCGGCGGCGCTTTCGACCTGGAGCGGTGAAGTCTGGACCGTGTCCGGAATCAACGACACGCTGGAACGGCTGGTGTGGAAAAAATTTGCCGCCGGGCTGCAGCAACCACTGGGGCTGAAAATTGTCGACGGTGTGATCTATACGGTCGGCGACGACCAGATCACCCGTTTTCACGATTTCAACCAGGACGGAGAGGCTGACTTTTACGAGACGTTCAACAACGATTGGGATCTGACCAGCTGGTATTTTCAATTCTGCTTCGACCTGCACACGGATCGCGACGGCAATTTTTATTTTGGCATCAGTTCACCGGTCAGGATGGATGGCAACAGCTTTGAACGGATGGGACGGCAACACGGTTCGATTATCCGTGTCTCCCGGGATGGCAGCCGCCTGCAGCGATACGCGACGGGACTACGGGCACCCAATGGCATGGCGGTTGGCCCGGATGACCGGGTAACCTGTGGTGACAACGAAGGGACGTTCGTGCCCCGTTGTCCTATCCACTGGGTCGATCAGGACGAGTTCCTGGGCGTCGTCGACTCGGCAGCCCGGCGTGACGAGATGAAAACGACACCCACCGTGGCCGAATTCCGCGGAGATCGCCAGCAGCATCTTGACCCGTCCGAGATGCCTCTGCCGCTGGTCTGGTTGCCCATGAGCGTCGACAACTCGAACGGGGGCCAGGTGTGGGTGACCAGTCAACGCTGGGGACCGCTGCAGGGTGAAATGTTGCACATGACCTATGGTCAAAGTGCGTTGTACCTGGTGCTCAAGGAACAGAGGGGTTCGTTGATGCAGGGTGGTGTTGTCCGGTTTCCGCTACGGTTCACTTCCAGTACGATGCGCGCCAGGTTCAGTCCGCGTGACGGCCAGTTGTATGTTTCCGGGCTGCGTGGCCCACAGACCAATGCGGTCAAAAATGGCGGGTTCGACCGTGTTCGTTTCACCGGTCAACCGGTCTACATGCCGGTGGGGCTGAGTGCCAGGAAGAACGGTATCGTAATTACATTTTCCCAGCCGCTGGCGGAGAGACTGGCCGCTGACCCGGACAGCTACGCGGTGCAGGCCGCGGATATTCTCTGGACAAGTGCATACGGATCGCACGAATACCAGATCGGTCATCGCGACATGAAATCGCCTCCGCAAGGCTGGACGGAAATGGTCGTCAAGGACGCTCAGCTGATGCCGGACGGGAGGTCGGTCTTCGTCAAGATTGAAGGCATGCAGCCGGCACACCAGATGCAAATCGACGTCGACATTGAAGCGGCCGATGGCACGCCGCTGCGTACGACAATCTGGAACACAGTCCACGTCACGGAGTAGTGCCGCGGGAATTCGCTGGTAATACTGGTCATGACAAAACCAGGCTTGAATGGTCGCCGCCGGGACGACCTCCCTTTGCCAGGGGAGAGGTTGCAGTTGCGCCCCCGGGGGGCCTTTTTCCCGAGCAGAATCTCAGACGACGTGAGGTCCTAGTGGAGTTTCAATTGAGGAATTGTACGTTGGGTACTCCTGCCCGATACTGTTTGCTGTTGCTGCTGATGCTGTGCCTGGTTGCAACGGCGGTGGCCCAAAAGGAGCTGCGGCCGGGGCGGTTGAACAAGGCGGAACAGGCTACCTTACAGCCCGGACTGCAGCTTGTGCTGGAAACGCGAGACGGCGCACGCGATGTTCGCTCGGCTCGGCTCGCGGCACTGCTGGTCCTGCCGGACCAGCCTGTTTCACCGTTTTTGGCAGCCGGACCGTTCCGCGCTACGTTGCGTGGCTACTTGAAACTGCGTCTGCGGGGTGGCTTTCGTTTTGCGCTGCGTGGGAAAGGGACGGCAACGTTATTGATAAATGACGAGCCCGTGATCGTGGCAGCCCGCGGTGAGCTGAGCAGGGTCAAGCCGGTAGAAGTGGCGATGGTCAAGGGTTACAACCGGTTGGAAATCGACTACCGGTCACCGTTGGAAGGGCCGGCTCAACTGCGGTTGTATTGGAGCAGTGAAGAGTTTAGCTGGGAGCCGCTGCCTCCCAAGTTGTTGCTGCATGACGGTCGCGACACGCATTGGATTGGCGGACAAAAGCTTCGCAACGGCCGCCAGCTGTATGCGCAACAGAACTGTGCGAAATGCCACAGTTCGGCGGCCGACGTGGCCACCGATGGTGCGATGCCGGAATTGAGGCGGGACGCCCCTTTGCTGGCGGGCATAAGTCAGCGCTTGAACCCCGACTGGATTGCCGCCTGGGTCACCGGCCCCGACACGATGCGCAACAAGACCACCATGCCGAGTCTGCTCGGAGACCTCGACAGCCCCAGGTCGGTAGAACAGCTCCGGGACCTCCTTGCCTACCTGCAAGGCTTGCCGGCTGTGGATCAGGTCGTGTCGGCCGAACCGATGGAGGAACTGGTCGGCCAAGGCGAAAAGATGTTCGAGGACCTCGGCTGCATCGCCTGTCATCGATTCACACGGCCCGCGGCCGGGGATGAACCGTTCGACCGTGTCTCTTTGTATTTTGCCGGTGCCAAGTACCGGCCGTCGGCATTAGTTGCTTACTTGTCAAATCCACACGCGCAATATCAGTGGAGCCGGATGCCGGCAATTCCCTTGACGGCCGACGAGTGTCGGGCACTGGCCAGTTTTATCCTTGAGGCGGCGGAGGGTGAAGTGTCGTTGGAAGATGATCTTGCCCCGGGCGATGCCCAGCGGGGAGAGCGGCTGTTCAACTCGATCGGTTGTGCGAACTGTCACTCGGTGGTTGCCGGTCGTTTACCTGTCGGCACCAAACGATGGACCATCGAAAATCTGGAGCGCGGATGCCTGGTGCGGCAAGACTCCCGCCGGGTCGGAACACCGCGGTACGCGTTGGACGATGTGTCATTGGCGGCACTCGCCGAGTTCCTCTGTTCAGATGGTCAAAGTCTAAGTCGCACCGTTGCCGCAGAATTTTCACAGCGACAATGGAAATCCATGAATTGCAAGGCATGCCACGGGCGCGATGGACACAGTGCGCTGCTGCCCTATGTCTTGCTGGAAGATGGCGTCCAGGGTCGCGCGGCCGAACCAGTACCCGACCTGACCTGGGCCGGAGAGAAGTTGCGCCCCGCGTGGTCCCGGCAGCTTTTCGCCGGCCGGCTCGGCTATCGTCCCAGGCCACATTTTCGGATCCGCATGCCGCGTCTGCACGCGCGGGGTGACTGGATTTCAACGGGTCTTAGTCATGAGCACGGGTTTGACCTGGAGGAAAATCCCCGTCCACCGCACGACGAGGAGCTTGCAGCGATCGGTTCCGAGGTGGCCGCAAGCAGTACCGGGTTGGCCTGCCACCGTTGCCACGCCATCGGCGAGCGCCAGGCGACGGCACCGCTGGAAGTCCTTAGCACGAACCTCTGGTATGTCACCGAGCGGCTGCGCTACGGGTTTTACCACCGCTGGCTGCGGGATCCCCTGCGGATCGACCCCCAGACGAAGATGATCAAGTTCGCCCAGGACGGCCGGCGTACCGGTCTGGACACGTACTACGACGGTGACGCCCGCCAACAGTTCGAGGCAGTCTGGCACTACCTGGAGCAGCTCAACCGGGATATGCGGGAGAAGGAATAACGTTCCACGAGGTGTTCCTGCCGCCACTCAAAAAGGACGACCAGGATGACCCGCCGCGCTGCTGTTGATTTGTGTGCTGCAATCCTCCTCGAATCGCGCCCGCGCTGGATCCGTGAAAACAAGCAGCGGAACAACAAGCATGCACGTTGAATCAGGGGGCCCGCGGCGCAATCTCCAGGTCGTGAAACACAATTTCTTCCCGGCCCATCGAATTGGCACCCGCCAAGAGCGTGCCTTGACTGGAATAGATGGCGGAACCTCCGTTGGCGTCGCGATGCACCCAGGAGGCGCCAACCCGGTTGGCCGTGACAAACGGCGCGTTAATTTGTTTCGCGCGGTCCGAGATGATTTCACGTACCCAGGTCGGGTCCTTCGTCGCGATGTTGACCGGGTAGAAGACAACTTGGGGCTGCAGTAGCTTGGCACGCTGGATACAACGCGGAGCCATGGCGTCGGCACAAATAAAGCAGGTGGCCCGGACGCCGTCGATACTAAAAATTTCCGGACCAGTTCCAGGGTCGTAGCGAGCAAACTCGTTGCGGAATCCCAGGTCTTCGGGACTCTTGTGGAGCCATGTTTTTCGGTAGTGATAAAAATAACCTTCGCTGCCGACAAACACTTGAGTGATGTACCGCCGATCTCTATCCTTCTCTGAAAGCCCGAACGAGATGTAACAGTCCAGTTCCCTGGCCAGCCGTTCCATCCGGACAGTCGATTTACCTTCAGGTACCGGTTCTGCCAACTGGTCCAAGTTGTCCGTGTAGTCGCAGACGGTCCCTTCGTGGAACACGATCCACCGCGCACGGCCTGCGACCGCCTGCCGGGCAAGTCTTTCCATTTCATTCAGGTTGCGATCCACTTTTTCAGGAATTGCATCGAATTGAACGATCGCGACGCGGATGTTGCGGGTTTGTGACCAGGCTGTTTCAGCCGTCGAGGCAACGGTTGCGGTGAAGAGCAACGTCCAGACCAATAAGTTTGTATTGGTACCGCCAATGTTTGTGATGGTCATGTCACCCACTCCTAGGTGGTACTATCGATTGTAGTCGCAGTTCACCCGGGTTGCTGGTGAACCGGCTTGAACGATCCTGGCAGGTGTTCTTGGCACCTTTTACTGACTGCGCTCTTGTTTTCCGCTTGGGACGATTCCCAGGTTTTCGATGCGGCGGGTGCATTCCTCGATCAACCGTTCCAGGCTGCCTGCTTCGAGTACGGAGATGGACTCCTCATAAATGCCTGTGCCATACAACTCAGCTGGAGGCAAATAGGATGCTCCGCAGCCGTTGGCGACCGTTCCCACGATGATTGGCGTATCGGCAAACCGCTCACGAATGGAACGTTGCAACAGATTGTAGGGCTCACCTTGCATCGCCAGCCATATGGCGTCACCCAGACGCCACAGCACCACTTGAAACGGATAACTTTCTCCGGCGGGAAGGTTTTCGAGTCGCGCCAGCACGCGGGTTTTTCGCTCGACCAGGGCTCGCAAATCGGCTGCGGCTGGCTCCTCGCCCCGTTCCCGGGCCGCTTGTTCTTCGGATGCGAGTTTGGCTCGTTCCGCTTCGAGGTCGTCTGTTTTAGGCAGCCCGGCGCGGTAGTTCAAGTCGAGAAGCTCCCGGTCAACGCGCCATTTTTCACAGGACTTTTTACGATCGTTCGGTAAGGCGACGTGTTTCCAGGTCCCAATCGTCGCACCCGATACGACCGGTCCGGCGTACTGAAAGCGGGTATTCGGAGGTCCCAGGGAATGGAGGGCAGACAACACGGCGTGGCCGAGTTGCCGACCGTTTCGATCGGCCACGTCGACGTCGCCGACAAAACCATCACGCGGCCCCAGGTCACCCGCTGCGCCTTGAATGAATACACAAGGCGCTCCCGTTGCATGTTCGACGAGTTCCCGCATGGCCCCCGGAAAATCGGGGCTGATGAGTTGATTGTCCCAGGCCAACGACGTGGGATGGCAGGCGTAGTTGACGAGCGTGGCAAGTGTTTCTTTTCCGGTTCCCGTAACTCGTGCGACCAGAACCGTATCGTCCGCCGGGCCGGATGGATTGTAACCGCACAGGTACTGGTTGCTCTGTTCGTCGAAGAAATCGCGATGGCCCGCCAGATCGCAGCGCCCTGTTGCGTAAGTTATCGTCACGTCTTGCAGGTTGGTGATTGCCTGGTCAACGAGCACGGCAACGGTCTGGTGCACGGAATCGAGATAGGCCGGAATCAAATCGCCACCGGGCAAGGCAACTCGATCGCGGGACATCAGGCCGGCAGCGTGCGTGTGTGAATGCACGACCAGGACAACTTCACGTGCAATTCCCGTCTTGCGCTGGATTTCAGTTACCAGTTTATCGACTTCGGATGGTGCCAACAAACAGTGATCCAGTGCGATCAGGACTTGTTGAGTTGTTGGCGATGGATCACTGCTCGCTTGTTGAAACACGATAGCGGTTGCGGTCAAGGGGCGATGGACTCCCGCCGACCGATCATGCTTGGCCGCGCCCCACATGCGATGGTAGATCCCGACCGGGGGGGTGATATCACCGCGGGCGATGCCCAGGCGACAACTGCTCTGTGGCGAGTCCAGGTAGGTGGTCATCGTTGACTATTCCGTTTCGAGTTGATCCTCTGTCTCGGCAGTCCAGAAGATACCATTCGGGTTGATCAGCGCCCAGCAAACGGCCGCCAAAACATAGATCGCGGCAAAGAAGATCAGCACCAGGTTCCAGTTGTCGGTCCACTGCACAATCCAGGCCACCATGATCGGGCAGATTGCCGCACCCAGATTCCCCGTCATGTTCATGGCTCCGAAAATGGGAGCCACGTACTTCCCCGATTTTTCCATCGTTACCGTGTAGCCGCAAGATCCGCCAAGGGCGGCCGTAAAGGAACCGCACGAAATCAGCAACACCGCCGCCACGGCGTTCTCGACGAAATACGCGGCAGCGATGAAGTGTGCACATCCCAACATCGTGACGAAGGCGACCAGTTGTCGGCTCAGCCTCTTGCTGGCGGTGATGTTCCAGATCGCGTCCACCAGAAGTCCTCCCAGGATATTGCCGACAACCACCGCCAGTAGTGGTAGCGCCGTGAGAAAACCCGACGCGGCCGTGCTCACACCGCGCGTCTCCTTCAGGAAGGTCGGAAACCAGGTGGCGAAGAAGATGTATCCGGCGGCGCGAAAAAACTGCTGCCCGCAGATCATCCACATGTCGAAGCTGGCAACGACTTTGCTCCAAGGCACCGACAGCACAACCGCATCCTCTTGGCTGGCCGTGGTCCCTTGTCGGATGATGCGCAATTCCGTGTCGTTAACGGCGCTGTGTTTCTCCGGCTGGTCACGAAACCAATGATAGAACCACAGCGACCAAAGGGCACTCGGGACCGCACAGGCCACAAAGACCCACCGCCAACTGACCGCCGGAATGACGAGATGTTCTGAGGAATAACCACCCATTGCCAGTCCCGTTACCGCCGCCCCGATCGCACCGCCCACGGACATAAAGGTCCCCAGGGACCCGGTTGCAAATGCCCGTCGCGAGATCGGCAGCCAGCGGGAGATGGCGGCGGCTGAGCAAGGAAACACACCGGCCTGGGCGACACCAAACCCTGCCTGAAACAGCACCAGGGACCAGAACCCGAAGGCCATTCCCATGGCTGCGCATGCTATCGACCAGACAAACGCATACAGTGCCAGTGACCGCCGTACACCCCATTGGTGGGCGAACGATCCAGCAGGAATCTGTGCCAGGGCATAACCCCAAAAGAAGGCCGCCATGACCCAGCCCATGGACGTGCGTGGAATGTTTAACTCGCTGCTCACATCGTCGGCCGCCACTGCCAGGCAATTACGGCCGATATATGCAAACGTGGCGGCTGCACAGAGAATGACAAGCACGAGGTACCGTGTCCGGCTGGCGACCGCCGAGCCGACAACCGGGTGGTCCTCGTCTGCGGAGCTTGGGGACGGGTCGGTCATCGAAATTTTTCCAGCGGACGCTTTTTGGCCGCGCCCTCTACCAGGTTGAAACGACAGGCAATCCGAAGACCGCCGCACGATCGCCATGAATTCCCTCTGCCGGGGAGTGCTGCGCCATTGTGAAACCCACCGGACCACTACGCAAGGCGATCTCGCAGGCTTGCTGGGACACTGGTTTGACACCGGGCCGGGAGCAGGTTTTTTAGTGCCATTCCTTTTCAGTTTGAGAGGACGCTGATGGTGCAGCAGTTTTCGCGGGTTCAGGGTGCAGAAACTGCTTTAAATCATCAGCCTGGGGCATTATTGTATACCACCAGCTTGGTACAGTATCTGAGCCAAACTAGCCCGCCCATTCTGCCGACCAGGCAGACAAAGTACGCAGGAGAAAAAAAATGAAAATTCGCCTCTTGATCCGGGGAGTTATTCTGACATGGGCTGTCCTGGATTTTTCCATTTTACGGACCAGGATGGCCAATCAAGGTTCTCTTGACGCGACCTTCCTGCTCGCTTCCGAACAGGTGGTAGCGGCTTCCGTGACCGAACAGCAGGGCCAGTCTGTCCCGAAAGGAAATCCGGGTGGTGAGCAAGAGGGCAGGTGTGACCTGTCAGATATCGTCGGCCTGATCGCTCCTCGACCGGTTGTGGTGCGCGCGTTACGCTTGCTATCGGCAACTGCGAGGGGTCAAATGTTGTGTGTGCCGTGCTGAAGGAGAACGCCATGAGATCATCAGGTTTACTTGTCGCAGGGATACTCTCGCTGCAGCTTGGGACGGCAGCCTTGGTGGGTGCCCAAGCGGCCCCGTCCCTGTTCGTCCGTGTGGCGGTACTCGAGGCGGAAGAAAGTAGCGGGCCCTTCGATGTTTCCGTTCGGGTCCACATGATCCACCGCCCCCCCTGGAACCCCGCTTTTTCGGTGAACGCGGCCAACCTGTCCCGGGGAGAGATGTCGGAGTGGTTGGATCTTTCGGAAGTGCTGCCCGACGGCCAGGGCGACGCCACGGCTGGCGTTTCCATTGCGCAGGAAGGAAAGTCCCTGACCGGGCGGGTGCGGGTGCAGTTTGAACTGGCCCACAGCCAGCAAGCGACCGGGGCGGTGGCCTCCAGGGTCATGGAGGGTCCCGGAACCGGGTGGAAGTTGATTCTGCCTGAGCGAGGGGTGCCCGCTGCGGAAGTGCCGGCGCGAGTGAAGACGATCGTGGAAGTGGCCCAGGATCACCTGGAGGCCACCGGCGATTTTGGACTCAGTCGCGAGGAGCTGCCAAAGAAGTTCGTTACGGCGACGGCTTGCATCATGGGCCCGGACGGGGCCAATGACGAGGCTGCCAGGAAAGAGGTCCAGACGCTTTTGCGGCTGGGCTACAACACCCTCAGCCATGTGCCCTACGACGCGACGAAAAAGCTGGACATCCCCTACTGCCAGATGGCGGAACACCGACCGCCCAAGACCCTGGACGAGGCCGTCGCGATAGAACATTATCGCCCCGGGGCGAAAGCTTTTGCCGAAGCATTTGGTTCCACCGAGCGTCTGCGAATCTTTGCCGTGTCCGACGAGCCCCACTGGTATTTTCCAGGGCGGGCCGACGACCTCAACAACGACGCCGCCCTGCTGGAGCGGTTCCGGGACTACCTGCAGGAGAAAGGTCTTGTGCCCGCGGCCCTGGGCCAGGACTCCTGGGCGGACGTCAGGCTGGGAGGCTCAGCCGATCCGGAAGCCCCGCTGACGGCTCGTCGTCTCTGGTACCACTCGGTCCGCTTCGCCGGGTATGACGACAGTCGCAGGTACGGGGTGGCGGCACGGGCACTGCGCCGGACGTATGGGGACCAGTTGCTGGCCTTCACGAACTGGAACTCCCCGGGCATCTTCTATCTCAATGTCACGCAACGGTCCTCGCCAGGTCTTGATTTGTATGCCTCCCACGATTGGTTTGAATTTTCGCGCCTGGGCGGAGGAACCTGCCTCTGGATAGGGCCGGGCATGGAGGAGGGAGGAGGTCAGTACGGCTCCACGTTCCGAACCTGGTCCATGATGGTGAACCTGCTCCGCTGCGCTGCCCGGGAGGGGGCGGGCCGTTTCGGAGCGTACATTCACCACGGCGGCTCCATCGCCGAAGACCGCGGCCACGAGGTGGAACTGAGCATCATGGCGTTGGCCGCTTATGGCGGCAGTGCCTACAACTCGTGGATCTACGGGCCCAGTTACGTTTTCACCGAGTGGATGTGGTCAGAGAAGCTGGGACATTACGACGATCTGGCTGATGCCAACCGGCTGATCGGCAAAGCCGAAGATTTCTTGATCGACGGGGTTGGTCCTCCGACCGAAGTGGCCCTGCTGTGGCCCGTGACCAGTCAACTCTACGAGGTGAACCAGAACGGCTTTTGGAGTTACAACTCTGATTTTCTGGTGGAGTTGGAACACGTTTGGTTCGCACTGACGCGTCGTGGCATTCCGGTAGCATTTGTGGACGAGGTCATGGTCCAGCGAGGGGAGCTGGCCCCGTATCAGGTGCTTTACATGACCGGTCCGAACCTGGAACGGCAAACCGTCACGGCCATCCGGGACTGGGTGCGCCAGGGGGGGCGGCTTTGGACCTGCGCGGGGGCGGGAACACGGGACAAGTATGACCAGCCGCAGGACCTGCTGGACGAAGTTCTGGGAGTGAAGCAGCGGAGGATCGAAAGGGCCCCAGGAGACTACGCCGCCAAGAATGGTCTGAAGGACCTCGCGCCCCTGGCGGAGGTGCGGATGGAGCCCGCGGGAGGACTGGGTCGCGAGCCCTGGAAGGCCTACGGTTCCCGCGGACAGTTTCAAATGACAACGGGGCAGGTGAGGGGACGGTTTGAAGACGGTCAACCGGCGGTCATCCGGAATCGGTACGGGCAGGGGGAATCGCTCCATTTCGCCACCATGCCGGGATTGGCTTACGGCCGCGGCGCCCACCACGTCGACCGGGTTCCCAGCAGCGATTATCCTGCCCGCATTGCCGACCTGATCACGAACCTGGCCACCGACGCCGGCATTCGCGCGGCGGTCAGGACCGACCCGTCTTCTGTCGAAGCCGTCCTGATGCATTCGGACAAAGGCCGTGCGGTGACGTTGCTGAACTGGGGTGGCAAGCCATTGAAGCAGGTGCAGGTTACCCTTGCCGATGCACGGGACGCGCGCTCTGTGCGTTCAGCCCGCCTGGGAACTTTAAAGTTTCGCCGGGGCGACGACGGTTCCATTTCCCTGCAACTGCCAATGCCCCGGGTGGCTGACGTGCTGCTGGTGGAATAAACGCGAGACTTCAGGGAGAGAGAAAGAGTCCTCGTCGGTTTTGACAGCAAGTGGCAAGTCGGCCGCGGATGTCGTTCACCGGGAACCGCCGTTGCGGGCGACTGTTGGGAGTGAATGGAACTAGGCCGCTTGGCGAATCTCTGCTGAGAGGCCTGCTGCGTGCCTGCCTCACGGTTATTTTGCGACGAAGCTCCTGGCACAGCGAAAACCGATGGTGGGACTTCGTTCGACGGGACGTGCATAACTGCGATAGGAGCAGGTCAGATACTTTGCCCGATCCGCCCAGCAACCGCCACGAAGAACCCGGTAAAGTCCTTCCTCGGGACCGGTTGGGTTTTGCTCCGGCGCGCGTCCATAGTACTCTCTCCCGTACCGGTCCGAGCACCACTCCCAAACGCTACCCGCCATATCACAAAGTCCGAAGTCGTTCTCCGGAAACTGGCAGACCTTGCCGGGACCATCGATGCCGTCGAACCGCGCATGCTTCTCTTTGCAGGGTTCGTCATTTCCCCAGGGGAACTTCAGGCCCTCGGCCGGACCGCGCGCGGCATATTCCCACTCGGCCTCGGTGGGCAGCCGTTTGCCGGACCACTTGCAGTAGGCGGCGGCCTCCTGCCAGGAAATGTTAACGACCGGGTAGTCCTCTTTGCCGCCGGGCGGCTTGCCGTCGGGCCAGTAGTAGGGGGCTTCCCGTGCTGTTGATTTCAGGAACTCCGCGTACTGGCGATTCGTTACCTCGTGCTTGTCGATGAAAAACGAGTCGATTAAAAGTTGCCGCGTGGGACGTTCGTCTTTGAGCAGGGTCGGGAACCACTTCAACTCGTCGTCCGGCAGAGCGTGGGTGCGGCCGCGGAGAAAGTTGCCGCCGGGAATGAAAACCATGTCGGGATCAGCGGACCTGGCCGGGACCGTGAGTGCCAGCAAAAGAAGCATCCCCAGCACGCTCCGAGTGCCGGACGGGGGCGTGAACTTCGGCAAAATGATTTTTGTTGGCATGGTCACCAGGGATCGACTCCGGCCACGGATCGCCGTCTGACAGTACCCGCGGCTTTGAACTGTCAGGACTAGCTGTAAATCGTGGCAATCTCATCCGTGGGAATGTCGCCGGTGGCACCGAGTGGATCGACATAGACATACGGACGGCCCGAGGGAGTGTTTTTCACCTGCTTGGTCCAGTCGATACCGAGCGCCGAGTACATGGTCGCCACGACATTTTCGATGCGGGCCTGTTCCTTGTGGTCCCAGCCGGTTTCGAGACACACCTCACCGTCGACGTCGCTGCGTCCCAGAATCCGCCCGCCTTGCACGCCTGCGCCGGCGAACAGGCCCGGGAAGCACTTGTTGTAGTGGTCCCGTCCCGCCATGTTGTTCAAGCCGCCGGGTGTGCGTCCGAACTCGCCCATGGAAACGACAAGCGTCTCGTCGAGCAGTGTTTGTTGGGGGTCTGCGTTCGAAGGCAACACAGCGAGATCCTCCAACAAGGCTGCAAATGCCTGGTCATACTGGGCGCACTGGACGTAGTGATTTGATTTCTTGGAGCGATCCCAGATGTAAGTGTGATGATCCCAGCCCGGGTGGCAGATGTGAATGTAGCGGGTTCCGCCGTCCTGTTGCAGTACATTTCGAGCGAGGATGCAGGCGATCCCGAGGGGATTGTCTCCGTACCGCTCGCGATCCTCATCCGTCACGTTGAAGGCCTGCGGCCAGCGGGGGTCGGAAATGAGTTCGTAGGCCGCTCCATAAAAGTTTTCATAGCCAGCCACCTCGCGGCCATACCCGCTGAGGCGTGGTCTCTCAGCGTCCCGTAATCTCTGCAGCAGATTCCAGCGCTGTTCGAGCAGGCGGGCTGCCTCCAGGCCCAGATGATCTTCCTGGATTGCCGCTTCAGTATTGATGTCCACGACCGAAAATTGCGGCGGCAGGAAACCGGTCGCAAGCGCCCCGGCGGCCCCCTTTTCCAAGTTGAAAGACATGTAGAGTGGAAAGGTGTCGGCGGTACGTCGTTGCGATTCCATCTCGGAGGCAATCACCGAGCCGATCGACGGAATCTCCTTCGCGAAAGCCAGGTTGTTCTGACGTCCGGTTTGGACGTAATATTGGGCTCGGAAGTGGACCTCCTCGTGACTGCAGAACGAACGCAAGATGGCGATCTTGTCCATCTGCTTCTCGAGTCGCGGGAACAGCGAGTGCGGCAAATAGAGGCCAGGATACACCTCGCGAACGTCGAGGTCTTTCGGCATGCCGTGGCTCTCTTTGAAATCAAAGGATTCAATGTGGCTGATAGCGCCGCTGATCTCGAAGTAGATTACCTGTCGGGCGTTTCCACGCGGCTGAACAGTTTCACCCGCCGAGCAGGTGCGCAGCGGCCAGACACTGTCAATGGACGCGCCCAGCAGTCCAAGACCACCGAGACGCAACACGTCGCGCCGCGAGCCAAGTAAGTCACCTACTTTTTTGGGTTTCGACATCTTGAATCCTCCCCGCCGGGCAGCATCTTAACCAGTGGCGGGCACGACATGTCATGCCCCGACCACCATGCAAGATATTCCCGCCGGAGTTACGCTCGGGTACGCGACAGGTTGCGTCCCGAAAAAACGATCCTAGTAGTTAAAGAAAAAATCCACGCTGTTGATCAACGCCCATTGTAAGTCCTGGCTCCCCACCACCCGATCCTTCACAAGGGCCGACAAAGCGACTTCCTTTTCTTGCTCGGACGGCCAACGCGACAGGCTGGCGAGGAACATCTCCTCGATGACGCGCGAGTCGTCTCGGGGGTAGTTTTCCAAAAGCCGCTGGACCCGGCTCTCTTTTTCTGCGAGTACGCGCTGGTTGACCACCGACGACTGCATCAAAACCAGTGGATGCTGCAGCGACCCCGCAGACAACTTGGCGGGGGTCTGGCGGTCCGACTGACCGAAGATTCGCATGAAGTGCTTCGTGTCGCGGTCGCCCGACGGTCCCGCCAGCTGCATCGCCAGGCTGTAGGTTTTTCCGGCCTGTTCTAGCTGGGCAGGCCGTTCCGTCGCAAGCACGATGGCGTCGTGTAATTCTTCCGCCGTGAGGCGACGCGCGAACTTGCGGGCGAAGTAGTTTGTGTAGGACGCCTTCCACTCGCCCGGGAATCGAGCGGAGATCTGGTAGGCGTTCGATTTGCAAATGGTCTCCATCAGGTGCTTCAGGCGATACCCGTTGTCCTCAAAGTCCTCGGCCAGCGCATCAAGCAGCTTGGGGTGGGAAGGTTGCAATTGCCAGCCTGCGGGCAAGTTCTCCGGATCCTGCCGCGCCAGGTCAAACTCGTTGTACGGCTCAACAATGCCGACACCCATCAGCCTTGCCCAGAACATGTTTGCCGTGGCGCGTGCGAATTGTGCATGGCTTGTCAGCATGCGAGCCAGGGCATCGCGGGGTTCCTCCCCGGGTGCGGGGTTTTCAGCAGACAACAGGAAGGCGGGCTTTGTGGAACCTCCCAGCCGGGCCACGCGAATCATGCTGTGGCCTTCGGTGTCGTAACCCGGATTGTGGTCGTCGATCAGGAACTCGTTGGACTGGGGCATGCCATTCTCCCAGTACATCAGGTAGCGCGAACGACCGAAAAAAGCCGCGTTCTGAAAGAACTCTCCCCGGGTCTTGTTGCTGAGCCAGGCATTGACCTGTTCGAGGTGGTCCTGGCCGTCGTGGCACGAGATGCAGGAAAGGTTCATCCCCAGGAAGGCTTTGTAGTAGATGATCGACAGCTCATCGTGGGTGTCGAGCTGGTGGACCATCGACAGGTCATCACCGTCCTTTGGATGCGGCGCACCCTGAACGTGTTCGCGAGCGATGACATTCGAAGCTGCCACAACATGATTGCTCTTGGCTGAGGCCGTGATGATCTGCTGCACAACGTCGTTATAAGGCCGGTCAGACCGCAGATTTTCTTTCATCCAATAGTGGAAGACGAAACGCCCGCGACCCATCTTTCCGTTGGTGCGGAAGAGATCCATGAAGAAGTACGCCCACTTCTCGACCCAGGCCTCGCTGTCAATCAGCCGTTCGATCAACTTGTCGCGTTTATCAGCGTCTGCGTCGTCGATAAAGTCTCGTATCTCCTGGGGCGCTGGAACGCGGCCTGTTAAATCCAAACTCACCCGGCGCAGAAACTCCATATCGGAAGTCAGCTGAGCATGCGGAACACCGTCCTGTTCCATCTTTCCGAAGATGAAGTCGTCGACGAAATTCCGTCGTTCAACGGGGCCTGCCGCTGCCTGTCCAGGTACCGACTGATCCTGGAGGAGTTGTTCCGTCAGTGTTCCGGCGGCTTGTGGCTTTTCGGGTGTGAAGAGCGACTGGTGGGCCTTGTTGAATTGCTCGGGAGAAAGTGATTCTTCGCGAAGCGGGGCGGGTTGGTCGGCCAGCGCTGGTATCGCAAGAGCAAACAATGCGAGGCACACAAAACTCTTTCCGACTAGTTTCATGGTCCGCCTCCGACTGAAACGGGTTTCATCGTAAATATTGTTACGCTGCCGGGACCGGATTGCCAATTTGGCAGGTAGTGTTCCGGAATCGATCTACCGACTGGTTGGCCCGGCGATGCTTGGGTCGATGCAACGTGCCCGAACACATTGGCCCACTTGATGTTATCATATTGTCTCTCCTGATCCCTGGTCAAGTGATTACGAACAAGATGTTTGCTGCACGGCACGGTTTCTTCTTACATATCAACTTCGCGGAACACCGGGCACATTTTTTTCTGCAGCGACGCTGGATTTCACTCCGCGCAGCTGATTTTCAAAAGTCCACGGCAGCGTCGCGGCGCCCCCTGAGCCGGGCGAGCGATGAGCGATCGGTCGATCATGGTACCCCTAACCATCTCCACCGCTGATGACAATGGGGATACCGACAACGCTGTCGACAGGAGAAGGGGACGCGCATCTGGCGGCTGCGACCGACGCGGCATTTCTATTGTTACGGTGAAACGCATCACCTGCTCAACAGCGTGGAGCCATTGAGAACAATTGGCAGCATTCTTCTGGCCGACGGCGGTCGACTGCACGGCGGTTGTTCCGGCCAACCACGTGGTTCTCAGAGAGTTCCCTCGATGCGGAGCACCTGATGGCCACTGAGCCGACACCGAACGAAGTGGTCGCCTTCGATGCCTTTCTCCAGGATCAAAGTTTTGTCATCGAGGGTGATGGCGCTGGCGGTGCCGGGCGTCCTGATTTGAAGACGCTGTTCCTCCGCCGGCGCAGAAGACGCGGATTCCAACGTTACCGTCCAACCACCGCCTTCGCGGCGGGCGTCTGTCACCTGCGTAAAACGGTTGGAGGGGGTGACAAGCAACTCGTCGAAGATCCAGGCGATGCGCAACTCGTTTCCCACCCGGACCGGCATGCGCGCCTTGTGGAGAACGAGCACGGGGTAGGCCGACTGGCCGTGAATGTCATGGTTGACCAGGTAAACGGTCGAAAAGGGCTGACCGGAGGGCATGGTTCCGTCGTAGACAGCGTAGAACACGTCTCGTCCTTCCACAGCGATCTCTGTCTGCTCGGCCTCAGCCAGGGTCCGCAGGATGTCGGTGATCAGGGCATCCAGCCGCTGGCCGGGGTATTCCCAGGTTGCCAGCAGGTAGACCGTGCCCTTGCCAAGTCGGTGTTCCAGCAGCACAGGCTGATCAGTCTTGCCCCGCGGATGGGCGAGCATTCGCGCGCCGGCCAATTCAACCTGCGCCAACGGCGCGCTTTCCAGGTAGCGGGTGCCTTGGGGCATGACGTGCCGCCCGCTGGTGGTCTGCCTGGCGAAGAGCACATCTTTAGCCTGGGGACCGGGACCGACGATCCGCACCCCGCACAGCCGGCCCACGTCGCCATTGTTGAGAAAAGCGTGTGGTTGGTCACTGCGGGTGCGGGTGTCCAGGTGGGGTACCGAGAGGAAGAGTGTCCCGCCGCCTTCGACAAAGGCAACAAGCTTGGCATACAACTCCTCGGTCATCGTGTTCCAGCCCAAAAAGACCAGCGTGCCGTAACCTTCCAGCTTCTCCAGCGGCGCCTCACTGGGCACCAGGTCCACCTGCCCGCACGGCGGGGTGCTGTGCTGCAGTGGCTTGGCGGGGTCTGCCTGCCAGTAGTACAAGCGTGGCCCGATGTACCATGGTTCGGTGTCGAAGACGTGCTTGATGTGGTGCCAGGTCTCGAGGGCGTCAGTCGCCAGGAACCCCGGGTGGTCGACCATCCACAGGCGTTCCTCCCGGTTGCCGCCCCAGGAATCGAGGTTGCCCAGGACGTAACCCAGGCGCACGCGCGGACCGCCGGCCGGGCGTTGGTGGAATTGCGTGAAGTGGTAAAACGAGCTGAGTACTTCCCGGCCGCGGACGCAGATCGGGTCGTCGAAGGGACGGCACTCCTGCTCTGCCCAGCGGATGTCCGGGCTGCCGCGCATCTGGAAAAATGCGCTGCAGGATCCCCAGTTGCGCAGTGCCAGGTTAGGCTCGCTGAAGTAGCTGGCGCCGCCGGCGTAGAACAGGTCGTAGGCAATGCGCAGCCGTTCGGGTGTCCAACGGTCAGTTGGCGCCCGGTAGTACCCCATGGCGGTGTGCACGCCCCAGAAGTCTTTTCCGTAGGCGACTGCCGCCCCGCGCGTCGATGCCAGGCCGCGGAGCGGGTCGGAAGGCACCAGCTCGAAAATCGGCACGTCTCCCCCCGCTTCGAGTGACATGCGAACCTGTGTTGATGACTCGATCGCCGCCAGGCGCCCGCCGTGACGGGCCCGTAGGGCGTCGCCGTGCAAGCGGAACCGTCGCACCATCCAGTCGTGCATGACCTGGAAGTCGAGTTGTTCCGGGTTGTCGAAGATCGACACCTTCTGGCGTTTGAGTTGCTCGGGAATGTCGCCGTCCAGGTCCCTCGTGACGGGCTGGGTTTCCATCGCCTTCAACTGTTCCAGCGACCGCGTGATTGTCAGAATGCTCAGGCTTTCGCCCGTGATCAGCGCGGAGAACAACGCCGGGTCTGGCTCGTGAGACCGCTCGTTGGCCGGTAGTTCACGGGGCCAGGTGAACATCAGCAGCCCCAGTTCCCGGCAGAGCTGAAGCTGCTGGCGGCGGAAGTCCGGCGGCAAATCGAACACCACAGCATGGCCGTGTTCCGGCCGCTCGGGAAACCGTGGCACGGCGTCGACTTGGTCCGCCAGGCTCGGAAAGCGTTCTTTCCAGAGTCGCCGGTCCTCGTCGGAATTCCCGACGTGGAACGTTTCGGACACCGACACCATGTTACCCAGGCCCAATTCTTTCACCTGGCGAAGCGCCTCGTCCTGATCCCAGGGCTGGATGAATTCGATGAAGATGCAGCAGTAGATGGGCTGGGTCGCCGGTCTCTTGCTCGCGACAGGCCTGGTCGAAGACACATCCTGGGCGCCGGCTTGAAGTGGAAAGGACCAGGGCAGGCCGAGTTCCGCCACGCCCGCAAGACCGAGTTGTAAAAAGTTGCGACGATCCACGGTGGCGACTCCCCGGGTTGGTGGTTGACTCGTTTTGTCAGCTGAGGACCGCATCAGTATAACGCTTTGCGCCCTCCTGGGTATGGTTTTCCAGCGTACCGGCAGGCAATCGTGTACGGGGTTGGATTTTACGGAGATGGTTTTTCTACCCGGATTGCATTTTAAACCGTAAAGTTTTCAGATACGCTATGGGTCGGCACTGAGATCCTTCGATGATGGATGGGATGATATGAATAGACGGAACCCGACGCGCCGCCAGTTTGTTGCTTCCTCCGCCGCCGCATTGGCGGGGGCAACCGCGATCCCGTATTTCTACACGGCCGATGCCGCCGGGGCGGACAAGCCGAAATCGAAAAACGACCGACTGGCCATCGGGGTCATTGGCCTGCGGAGCCGGGGGACCTTTGTCGCTGAGCGGGCCTTGCCCTACGGCGACGTGGTGGCGATTTGCGACGTCGATCGGGAGGTGGCCGAGAAGGCAAAAGAAGACTTCGGCGGCAAGGCAGACTTGTACGAGGACTACCGCCACCTGTTGGACCGGCAGGACGTCGACATGGTCATCATTGCCACGCCCGACCATTGGCACACGGCCCAGTTGATCGCCGCCTGCCGGGCGGGTAAAGACGTCTTTTGCGAAAAGCCGCTGACGTTGACAGTCGATGAAGGCAAGCTGGTTTGCCAGGTGGTGAAGCAGACTAACCGCGTGGTTCAGGTGGGCAACTGGCGGCGAAGCGACCCGCACTTCCGCCTGGCGTGCGAGATGGTCAGGGCCGGGCGACTCGGCAAGCTGCAAACCATCACCGTCACGATGGCCAAGAACGCAACGGGCGGGCCGTTTCAGGATCAGCCGCCGCCTGCCCATCTCAATTGGGACATGTGGTTAGGCCAGACGCCCCTGGTTCCGTACTGTCCCGAACGGTGCCACTTTACATTCCGTTGGTGGCATGACTACTCGGGGGGAATGATGACCGACTGGGGGGCCCACTTCCTGGATGTGCCCCAATGGGCTCTGGGCATGGACGCTTCCGGCCCGCTGGAGATCGACGGTCAGGCCACCTTTCCCACGGTGGCCAACGGCTACGATGTTGCGACCCGCTACGGTGCCCGACTGGTCTATCCGGGTGGAGTCGAGGTGCTCGTCGACGACAGCCAGACGCGCTACGGCATTCTCTTCGAGGGACAGGAAGGCCGGATCTTCGTCAATGACGGAGGTGTTTACGGCAAGCCCGCCGAACAGCTGAAGGACGATCCTCTGCCGCGCGAAAAATACGCGATGTACGCCCACGATAACCTCGCTCGCGATCCGGGGGTCGGCGGAGGCAACCGCGCGTCTCTGCCAAATCACATGGCCAATTTCATCGACTGCATCAAGAGTCGCCACGACCCGATCTCGGAAGTGGTTGGCCAGCACCGCACGGCAACCGTCTGTCACCTGGCCACCATCTCGATGCGGCTGGGCCGGAAGCTCACCTGGGATCCGGACAGGGAACGATTCGTGGGTGACGACGAGGCTAACCGCTGGTTAAGCCGTCCGCAACGGAAGCCGTATCAGATCGAGGTCTAAGCCACACCCGGAATGACGGGGCGGGCAGTTCGCCCCCTGTCGGCAACGAAGAGCCTGACTCCTTTCTGAATTCCAATCGATGCCTATCGTTTGGAAGGGAGAATCACCAGGCCCTGGACACCAAGGTCCGTGCGAAACAACGCGCCCGGCGGCCCGGCGGTCAGAGCGCCCGTGATGAACAGCTGATCCATGTTGGCACCTCCGAACGCCACGTTGCTGGTCCTCAGGTTGCCGCCGTCGTAACGGGCGATGATGTTACCGCTCGGATCTAACACCTGGACTTGCTTCATGCCGTAATGGGCGACGTACAGATTTCCCGCTGTATCCAGGCACATGCCGTCCGGCTGATCGTCAATCTGGCCCTGGTCGGGATCTTTTGCCGGCAGGTTGGCAAACAACCTCCGTGGACCGATCTTGCCGGGGGCCAGTACGCTGTATGCCAGAACCCGATTTTTCTGACTCTCGGCAACCAGCAGCGTCTTCCCGTCGGGGCGGAGGACGATTCCGTTGGGATAGGCCAGTCCTCCATCCAGCAGGTGGGTTGTGCCGTCTTTGTCGACATAGTGGACGGTCCCGATCGGATTCTCACGACCGCTGTCGAAAGGGTCAGTAAAATAGAAGCCACCGTTGGGCGCATCGAGCGAAAGATCGTTCGGACCGCGCAGGGGTTTGCCCTGGCAGGCGTTCGATGCCGGGTCCAGCATCTTGCCCTCGGCCGACAAGTGCAGCACCGCGTGATGACCGGCGTCACAGACCAGGTGCGTTCCATCGGCGAGCACCTTGTGTCCGTTGGGCTGTCCGGTCTCGACCCACGTCTGGTGTTTTCCATCCACGGTGAACCTGGTGATGGTTTTACCGTGAGAAATGTAGCCGTTTCCCTGATGGTCGAAGACAACTCCTTCGCAGTACTCCGGCACGATGAACAACCGCGAAGTCTTGGCCTGTGCGGGGTCAGGAAGTTTTTCCGCCAGTACGGTTGGAAGGGTCGCCGGGACAACGAAGAGGCAGAACCACAGGCCCAGGTATCGCATCGCTTTGTTCCTTCTGGGTGAGGACGAAATCATCCGTCGCACAAGATCAAAGCGTTCATCGTAACGGACGTCGGCGCGCCTGTCACGCCATGACTGCCCAGCGACGCTTCCAATCTGTCTGCAGGAGTCGTCGCCGGAGGACTTTGCCTTTGGCAGGCCTACCCGTCACGACGTGCTCAGGAATCCTGTCGGAATGAAGACTCGCGAGAGCCTCGAAATTCCAAGAGACGTTTGGTGGTTGTCTGCAAACGTTCACGGGGACTGTTGCTTCGCTTTTGAGCGGGACTGGAATCCCGGCAAATCGGCTGACGACGAGCAGCCTGAGGCATCGGTGGAACCTCTGGCGGGTCTTGATCGGGTCGCTTTATTCTTGTAGGCCGTCGGGCGACTGCTCAGCTTGTTGCTTTTTCAGCTTCGCAACCTGTTCACGAACATTGGGCCGGAAATAGACTGCTGTCAGTGGCGGCCAGTAGTCCGCAGCCGATGCGTACTTGTCGTAGGTCTGATCGAACCACACCTGGTTCTCTTCCAGCAGTTGGATGCTGGAAGACAAGTCGAGGTTGGAGGGACGATCTGGTTGAGGGTAGTAGAGGTCTTGGATGAGCAGGCGATTCCTGCCCCATTGAAAGCCGTCGCGGTGAAAAGTGATCCGGTCCGTGAAGCGCTGTTCGGCGCCAGCAACCAGTGCTTCGGCCTCGGTCAAGTACGCTTCGAGCTGGCTCCACATCGGTTCATTGATCGCCATGCGATCCTGGACGTTGGAACCCGGACGTGTCAGCGCTTGATGGTGCTCGATGGTCAGCCAGTAGTTGCGCATCGGACCGGCAGCCGGACCATAGAACTTGGTAAAGAGTTCCTCGAGGAGTAGATCGACATCGGCCTCGACATTCCAGATAAGCTGCGAGGCAATGTACAGATTCAGACCGTGCATCGCGAAGTTGGGCTGAGACTCGATCATCACGTAGGTACCGCCCAGGTCGCGGAAGGCGGGCAGGTCCTCGCGAAGCTTGTGGATGACTCCCCACGGTCCCCAGTAGGCCCAGTGGCCGTAGTAGTCATAGAACCCGAGTTGGGTTAACAGAGCGCCCCAACCCTTCAGCAAGTGATGGAATCTCTTGTTACGTGTCGAGGTCGGATCGTTGAATGGGCGGGTGTGGTCGAAGGACCAGGGTTCGTCGCAGATCAGCCCGGTATGGTACGGATGCGGCTTGGCGCTGACGGGCAGCTCTTTCTGGTAGCCATAGATGAGGATGCCCAGGTATTTATTCTTATTCTTTTCATCCAGCCGGTCGTAGATCTGTTTCGAAAAATGGAGCAGGCGGTCCGTGGCCTTTCTGCCATTTTCGGACGTCACACCATAGGACTTGTCCAGCGCCAGGCACGTGTCACACAGGCACATGGGGGCAACATCATTCGGGTCCAGGGAGGTCACAATCGCATTGGAATCGCTCAACGCCTGGTTGGCCTTCTGGGCGACGATGTCGAGCACCTCGGGATTGGTGGTGCAAAAATTGGTGTGTGTCGAGACCTTGTCGAACTTGCGGATGCTACCGTCGCGGTTACGTGCGTAGTAATTGGGGAACTTGTCGTAGGGATATTGGCCCGCATTGATGTAGCCGTGCCAGGAGTGGCCGTAGCTCATGCGGCCACGGTTGATCACAGAACGATTGCGGTGGTCCCAGGTGAGTGCCTGGTTCCAGCTCATGCCCCTGGAGGAAAAGAACGATGGTGCCCGCAACGCATTGCTGCGTGGCAGGGCGACGGTCCGGTTCTCTGGCACGTCGATTTCCTCACCCAGGTGACTCGGCAGAAACCAGTGGCAGTCCATGTGATCGGTCAAGAGCCCGTACACACCCTGGCAGAGGCCGTCCAGCGTGCCGCTTTCAATCATCACGTTGCCATCGACGCGCAGCCGGTAGGCGTCCGGATGGGGCCAGTCTTCGTCGTTTGGTTGTTTCTCGCTTAGCCGCAGTCGAATCGCGGCCCGCTCCGCGTCACCCTCGCGCCCGATGGGGAGGACTGCGTCGGATTGAATCCTGATGCAGCGGACCAGGTCGCTGACGGCCTGAATAAAGACCTCTTCACCGGCTCGTAGAGGCTGGACGTTGCGCCACGCTTCCAGGATGGCATCGTTGCTGATCCCCGGTTCGAGATCGACTGCTGCGGGCAAGGGCTCGACGAGGATCCGGTAGACCGACTTGCCTTGCGAGGCAATGACGGTATCCGCAGTCGGCTGATTTTTTCTGCGCTGCTGTAGCAGTTGAATCGCTTCGCGCGTGCGAGGTGCGTAGGAAGCGACGACCTGCGCCCGGTCAGTGATTCGCTCGACGCTCCTGTCGGAAAAATCATCGGCGTCGGGTCCGCGGATCGCCAGCCATAGATCACGTGCTCGCACCGTTTCGAACCAGATGGAGCCCTTCAGTACCTGTCGCTGTAGATCCCCGGGTGGCTGAAACACGAAAGTCCACGTTGCCTGACCGCCGGGTTGGAGGTTGGCTTGAAATTTCGAGCCGGTAAAACCGAGCTGCGCGCTCGCGGGCAGCTCGGCAAGGAGTTCTAGCGGGCGGGCGCCCTCATTGTGTATCCGCGCTTCCACCTGAATCTTTGAGGCATCGGTATCAGCGAGCTGACTGCTGACGTAGATCTTGAAATCACGATAGGCCAGGGGCAATCCCGTGGCACCGGCATGGTCCGCTGCGAATCCCACGGCCAAAACTGTGAGCAGGCCTCCCGATATCAGGTGTCGTGACATGTTTTGATCTCCGGAACAACAGATGGACGTGATGCACGTTTATACCTGGATCACCCGGGAAAAATAAAGGATATAAATGAAATATAAGGATAATCTATGTTTTTTTTGGATTTAGAAGATTGACACCCTAAGAATGGCTTTTACACTGCGGGTGGTGACTTTTCTCTGCCTTTTTGATGAGAGGCAAGTTTTGGCGCCATTGAGTGCCAAGTTCGAGGGTTGCGTTAAAGTCACAACCGGTGCGCGCTTTGCGCAGCTGGATTCGTAGGAATTCAGACGCGTAGTTGCTTGATCTTGTGGGCACCGGAACTGGAAACAACATTTCGGTGGGAGCTTCTATCGGCATGAAGTTACGTTGCGTCGACAGGGTTAACAGGACGTGTCTGGTGAGCGTGCCAGACTCGTTTCGACCAAGCACATCTTTTTTATAGGGAGAAAGTTAATGATGAAGAAACTTACAACAATCACAATCGCGGTTTTGTTCGTGGTCACGGTCACCGTGGGTGCGGTGGAAGCGGCTTTGTGGAGTGGCAATGCTGGTGACAATGACTGGTTCAATGGCAGCAACTGGAATGGTGGGACAGTCCCCGGAAATGCAGCGACCGGGACGAGTGTAGCAGGACAGCTCGGCAATTTCTCGGTCTCCAATCATGCAATTATCGACGGCAATGCTGCTGGCTATGAAGTCCTCAATATGCCGGGAATGTCCATCCAGACCCAAGCCGGGAACGGCGATGAGATACAACGGCTCGATATCATCAACGGGGCACAGGTGAACCTCACCGGTGGGGCCGCGGAATTTAGAATGCGGATGGGTGGTAATGCGGCATCCATCGAGCTGAACATCAGCGGCAATTCCGTGGTGGATTCCTTCATGTCCGGCACTACCTTTCTGCAAGGTGACGGTGGCAATCCAAACATGGTAGGCCGACTGAATCTTGGAGACGCCAGCAGCGGAGGAACCTTCAATATCAGCAACGGCGCCAATACTTTCGGTGAGCAGCAAGGCGGCAGCCCCGCGATAGCTCCTATGACCATCCAGGGCGTGGGCGCGGTCTCCAGAACCGGCGGCAACACCACGATGGCAATGTTTGCCGCGAAGTTCGTAGCCGACGGCTGGGGAGGCGCCGCAGGGCGTGTCCTGGATCTGTCTAGTTGGGAAGGTCAGAGTCGCGGTGAACAAACGGCCGGCTCCGATTGGGGTTTCTACGCCCAAAACGGTGCCGAGTTGAAGTTGTTTACGGTTCTTCGTAACACTCAGTATACCGGCGTTGGCGACAAGGTATGGCATGAGGACGCCATGATGGACAAGATCAACGGCTTTGGTGTCAAGAACAGCCAGTGGCCTCCTGTCGGCGTCTACGTCACGGGAAGCGTCCTTGCGCTGGATCACCCTGATGTGTTCCCCCTTATCGACCCAATCGGCGCGTGGAATGTCTCGGGGGTCCAGATGGACAACACCACGTTGTCATTCCGCTATGACAGCCTGTTGGCTGGCAACTTGGGTGTGACTGAGTCGGACCTGAAGGTCTTTATGTCCGGGGTGGACGTGACCTCCAGCGTGGATACGGCCAACCACATCATTTACGCCGACGGACTTTCAGCCAGCGAGATCGCTAGTTCCACCTTTGCCGTGGCGGTTGGCGTTCCCGAGCCATCGACGTTTGTCCTTCTGGTGCTGACAGCGCTTGGACTGCCAATGCTACGCCGTCGACGCTAACAGCCGCGTATAATACTTGCAATTTGTTACTCCATGGCGCCGTTCGCAGGCGATCACTTAGAGCTTATCCCGACCTTTTTCCTAAAGGGAACCGGGAGCCTTGTGCTCCCGGTTTGGGGACGAGCTCTTAGTTTTTTTCGTGCGACGGTTGCTGAGATCCCTTCACGGAAAGCCTTATCGGAGTTAAAACAATATTTCGGCGTGAAGTTCCGCTGCGTTGACAGGGTCACCGGATGTGGCTCGTGAGTGTGCCAGACACATCTCGACTGAACACATCTTTATTGAGAGAAGGATAACAATGAAGAAACTTACAACAATCACAATCCTGTTTTTGTTCGTGGTCACGGTCACCGCGGGTGCGGTGGAAGCAGCTTTGTGGAGTGGCAATGCTGGTGACAATGATTGGTTCAATGGCAGCAACTGGAACGGTGGGATAGTCCCCGGCAATGCAGCGACCGGGACGAGTGTGGCCGGACAGCTCGGCAATTTCTCGAACTCCGATTATGCAATTATCGACGGCAATGCTGCTGGCTATGAAGTCCTCAATATGCCGGGAATGAGCGTCCAGACCCAAGCCGGGGACGGCGATGAGATACAACGGATCGATATCATCAACGGGGCACAGGTGAACCTCACCGGTGGGGCCGCGGAATTTAGAATGCGGATGGGTGGTAATGCGGCATCGATCGAGCTGAACATCAGCGGCAATTCCGTGGTGGATTCCTTCATGTCCGGCACTACCTTTCTGCAAAGTGACGGTGGCAATCCAAACATGGTAGCCCGACTGAATCTCGGAGACGCCAACAGCGAGGGGACCTTCAATATCAGCAACGGCAGCAATGGTTTCGGCGAGCAGCACGGCGGCAGCCCCGCGATAGCTCCTATGACCATCCAGGGCGTGGGCGCGGTCTCCAGAACCGGCGGCAACACCACGATGGCAATGTTTGCCGCGAAGTTCGTAGCCGACGGCTGGGGAGGCGCCGCAGGGCGTGTCCTGGATCTGTCGAGTTGGGAAGGTCAGAGTCGCGGTGAACAAACGGCCGGCTCTGATTGGGGGTTCTACGCCCAAAACGGTGCCGAGTTGAAGTTGTTTACGGTTCTTCGTAACACTCAGTATACCGGCGTTGGCGACATGGCATGGCACGAGGGCGCCATGATGGACAAGATCAACGGTTTTGGTGTCAAGAACGCCCAGTGGCCCGTTGTCGGCGTCTACGTCACGGGAAGCGTCCTTGCAGTGGATCACCCGGATGTGTTGGCCCAGGAGCCCCTTGTCGACGCAATCGGCGCGTGGAATGTCTCGGGGGTCCAGATGGACAACACCACGGTGTCATTCCGCTATGACAGCGCATTGGCTGCCACCTTGGGTGTGGATGAGTCAGATTTGAAGATCTTCGGCTCAACAAATAACAGCCCATGGGTGAACATGACCTCCAGCGTGGATATGGGCAACCACATCATCTCTACCCACTTGCTTTCAGCCAGCCAGATTGCTTATTCCACCTTTGTCGTGGCGGAGCGAATCGGTATCGACAGCGGCCCTGATTGTGACTTCACCGGTGATTCCGCCTGTGACGTGGCAGACATTGACGACCTGTTCGGCCAGGGCAACCTGGTAACCGGAGTCAGTGCCGCCGGATCGGTGTACGACCTGACTGGTGATGGCACGCTTAACGGCGATGACGTGGCTGCCTGGCTGTCCGACGCCGCTACCGAGAACGGTCAGGCGTCTGCTTACATCTCCAGCGACGTCGATCTCGACAGAGACATTGACTTGACGGACTTTAACACACTGGCAACGAACTTTAGTCCCGGAAGTTCTGCAGGTCTTTTCTCGACTGGTGATGGCGACGGCGACGGTGACGTCGACTTGAGCGACTACAACACACTGGCCGGCAGTTTCACGCCCACCGGATACGGCGGAGCGGCTGCCGTTCCCGAACCGGTATCGCTGGTTCTGTTATCACTGGGTGGCCTTCTGGTGCTGTCCCGAAGACGGGGTGGGCAGTAAACTCCATCACCGGGGTTACTACGCCTTGCAGGGCCAGGCCACGCCTGGTTCGTTGTGCACTTTACGGTGCCAACCGCTTCTTGGCAGGTCATCTGTAGTGCGGTCAGGGTCCAACGTAGAAATGCTCAGGGCGCTGGAAGTGTTGCGTATTTTGCATCGCAGCAGAGTACAACAGAATCGTTCACATTCGATCCAGTCTCATGACCCTCACGACTTCCGCTCGCCGGCATGATTTGGATGCACTTCGAGCGGTCGTCATGCTGTTGGGGATTGCCCTGCATGGCGCGCTGTCGTTTGTTGAGTTCCCGTGGATTGTGCAGGATCGCCAGCAGCACACCGGGTTTGGACTGTTTTTTTTCGCCGTGCATGGTTTTCGGATGCCGGTTTTCTTTTTGTTAAGTGGTTTCTTTACCGCCATGCTGTGGCGCCGGCGCGGTTTGAAGTCACTGGTTTGGCAACGTTTTCGTCGTGTCTTCTTGCCTTGTATGCTGGGTCTGGTCACGATCGTGCCTGCAGTGAACTGGATCAGCGGAAAGGCGATTCAATCCGCGATTCAACAAAATTCCAGATCCACAGCAACCAGGGATGCTGACTCCGATATTTGGACCGCCGCGAGAATTGGCAACATCAGCGCCATCAAACGGCACTTGGAGAATGGTGCGGATATCAATGCCAAGGATGGTCAATTCGGCGTAACTCCCCTGTGTTGGGCGGCTCTTCTCGGTCAAACGGAAGCCGTTGACCTGCTGATCCAGAAAGGCGCGGACGTCAATGCCGGGAACAAGGACGGAGGCAGGCCCTTGCATGCGGCCGCCTTTCTCGGCCACACGGAAACCGTCGACCTGCTGATCCAGGAAGGCGCGGATGTCAACGCCAGGAATAAGAACGGTGAGACACCGCTGGACAGTTCGGCGGCTCATTGGAAGGTGACGCAGTTTGTCGCAGCATTGTTGCGCATCGAGCTCGATGAAGAAGAAGTCAAATCCGGCAGACCGAAAACCGCGGAACTTCTCCGCCAACACGGCGCCGGCGCCGATCAGCGGCTCAAGGGTGAAGACGAAAAAGAAAATGCCAACGGCAACGATGACAAGGACGAAGGGTTATGGGGCTTGGCAATGCTGCTGATGTACATTCCCGTTTTTCATCACCTTTGGTTCTTGTGGTTTCTCTGCTGGTTAGTCATTGCCTTTACCGCGTTTGCCAGCGTTGCCGATGGTTTGCAGTGGAAAGGGCCACCCAAGTGGTTGGTGTTGTCGCCAGCTCGCTTTTTATGGCTGATTCCGTTGACGATGGTTCCGCAGTCGTTCATGGGATACCGCAGCTTCGGGCCAGACACATCGATAGGTCTTCTGCCCGCGCCGCAAATCCTGGGTTACTACGCAGTCTTCTTCGGTTTCGGCGCTTTGTACTTCGACTGCCATGACGACACGGGACGGGTGGGACGGTGGTGGTGGCTCACGTTGCCGATCGGGTTGCTCATCATCTTCCCGCTCGGGCTGGAGTTTTCGCTGGGCAGCTTCGGATTCCGAGACAACGTTGCGGACCCCGGCATGCATCGACCAATCTCGGTCGCGTTACAGACGATCTACGTTTGGACGATGACGTTTGCCTTGATGGGTTTGTTCCGCAAACTATTGACGCAAGAGAGCAGGACGTTCCGCTACTTGTCCGATTCGTCGTACTGGCTGTACCTTGCTCACCTGCCGTTGATCATGGCCGCTCAATTGGCGGTCCGGGATTGGCAGTTGCCGGCGATCGTGAAGTTCGGTTTGGTTTGCGTTGTCGTCAGCGGGTTTCTGTTGCTGACTTACCAGACCCTGGTCCGCTATACCTGGTTGGGGACGCTCTTGAACGGACCGCGCAAACGGCCCGAGAAAGCCGCAGCGCAGACAGCAGCTTGACGGTTGTGTGGCCATGGGTTGTCGAATGATGTTCCCTGCGGTTGGTGCGCTGCGACGCCCGTCTCCTGGTGCGTGGTTTCTATCAGCAAGAAACAAGAAAGCGATTCCATCAGCAGACTGTGGGAAGCGTTTTTTACATCCTTTCTGCTGAGGAGTTGTTGGAGTGGCTACCATGCGTAAAGTTCTGGCCTGACGAAACCGGGGACAAGAGATTCACCCGGATGGCCGTCATGTTGCCGATCGCTGGGTGTTGATTGTGCATCAGCAGGTGGAGTACAACACGGTGCAGCCTGATCACCCTGTCGTTGAAAGGAACCTGGCGATGCGAAAAGACCGGCAGCACCGCTGGCTCCAACTGGTCGTCCTGGCAGCGGCCCTGGTGCTGGGCACTCCGCTGTTCTCGGAGGATGAAAAGGATTCGTTTCCCACGGCGATCGATACCCAGCGCGACGCCCCGCCACTGACCACGCCGGCCGAGGCATTGGCTGCCATCAAGGCCCCGGATGGATTCCAGGTCACACTGTTTGCCGCAGAACCGGAGGTCCGGCAGCCGATCGCCTTGACCACCGGCCCACGGGGCCGTCTCTGGGTGGCGGAGAACTACACGTACGCGGAAAACCCGGTGGTCAAGGACGAGCGACACCGGGACCGGATCGTGATCCTTGAGGATCGCAACCACGACGGCGAGGCAGACGGGCGAAAGGTCTTCTGGGACCAGGCGATGCAACTGACCAGCGTCGAGGTGGGGATGGGGGGCGTCTGGGCGATGTGCCCGCCCCAGCTCCTTTTCCTGCCCGATGCCGACGGCGATGACCGGCCCGATGGCGATCCGCAGGTGGTCCTGGATGGGTTTGAGCTGGGGCCGTCGAATCACCACAACTTTGCCAACGGGCTGAAGTGGGGCCCCGACGGCTGGCTCTACGGACGCAATGGCATCTCCAATGATGGCCACGTGGGGATCCCCGGCACACCGGATCAGGAACGCCTTGTGATCGGCCCCGGGATCTGGCGATTCCATCCGCAGACACGTCGGTTGGAAATGGTCTGCAGCGGGACCACCAACTCCTGGGGGCACGACTGGGATGACCACGGCGAGCTGTTCTTTATCAACACCGTGATAGGGCATCTCTGGCACGCCCTGCCCGGGGCCCACTTCAAGCGGATGTTCGGGCCGGACCACAACCCTTACGTGTACGAGCTGTTGGACCAGAATGCCGATCACGTGCACTGGGACACGGCCGAGGCATGGAACGATACCAAGAAAGGGATGAGCGCCTCAACGGACGAGGCGGGTGGAGGTCATGCCCACAGCGGCATGATGATCTACCTGGGAGATAACTGGCCCGACGTTTATCGCGGCCGCCTGTTCACGGTCAACCTGCACGGGCTCCGACTCAACCAGGATCGACTCGAGCGACAGGGGGCCACCTACACGGGCCTTCACGAAGCGGATTTCCTCTCCACCAGCGACCCCTGGTTCCGCGCGATCGAGTTGATTTACGGCCCCGACGGCGGTGTCTATATTGCCGACTGGTCCGACGTGGGTGAGTGCCACGAGCACGACGGCGTGCACCGGACGTCGGGGCGGATCTACAAGGTCCGCCATGGCTCAGCGGACGACCTGCCAAAAGCACTACGGCGGACGGAAGGGCCGGATGGGCTGGCAGGACAGTCCAACACGCACCTTGTCAAGCTCCAACTGCATGCCAATGACTGGTATGTCCGCCAGGCCAGGCAGATCCTGCAGTACCGCGCCGCCCGTCGGCAACCGATGCAGGCGGTTCACCGGCAGCTTCTCCGGATCTACCACGGCAACCCGGACGTGACCCGCCGGTTGCGGGCGATGTGGGCCTTGCATGTGACCGGTGGCACCACCACCGACTGGCTACTTGAGCAACTGAACGATCCGGAAGAACATGTCCGCTGCTGGAGTGTCCGGCTGCTGGTGGAGGATCCACAGGTTCCAGGCCAGGTAATCATCGCCCTGGCCGACCGGGCCGGCAGGGATGACTCGGGCCTGGTCCTCTGCTACCTCGCCTCGGCACTGCAGCGTTTACCAGCCGGGCAGGTCTGGCCGATTGCCCGGCAGCTGGTCGCCCGCGAGGAATTTGCCACCGACCGCGTGCTACCACTGATGATCTGGTATGGCGTGGAAAAAGCGGTGGGGGGCAACGCCGAGGAGGGAGTAAGGCTGGCTGTCACGGCCCGCCAGGCCCAGGTGCGCCGGTATATCAGCCGTCGCCTGGGAGAGGACCCGGAGCAGAACGGGCGGGCGGTCAACCGCCTGGTCCAGGCCCTGCCCACGATGGCGACAAACCAGCAGGAGGATATTCTCAGTGGGCTGTTTGACGCGCTCAAGTCATGGCCCCGGGCGCCCCAGCCGGAAGACTGGCCGGCGGTGCAAAGCGTGCTGGCCAGCTCCGAATCTGGAATGGTCCAGCAACGGGTTCAGCAGCTGGGGGTGGTGTTTGGCGACGGGCGCGGGGTTGAGCAGCTGAAAGAGCTCGTCGCCTCCGGCCGGAACGACAGCGCCTCGCGGCAGGCAGCGATCCGCTCGCTGGTCAATGCACGAGCCGAGGGCCTGCTTCCACTGCTGGAAAAGCAACTGGGGGACCGGAACGTGGTGGCCGAGGCGGTACGCGGCATCGCCATGCTGGCGCCGGAGCAGATGACCCGGATCCTGCTTGACGCCTATGGCCGGCTCCGCGGCCGTGGTCGCGAGGCGGTGATCGAGACCCTGGCAACACGCCCCACTTCGGCGGTGGCCATGATGGAGGCGGTCGTAGAGGGCAAGATCGATTACCGGCAGGTGACAGTTTCCCAGATTCGCCAGATGCAGGGATACGAGGACCCGCGACTGCTCGAGCTGCTGGGCAGGACCTGGCCGGAACTGCGACCGATCACGGCTGACAAGAGGCAGCGAATCGAGAAGCTGCGGGAGCAACTGGACCGGACCGCGTTTGCCGATGCAGACCCTTCCAACGGCCGGCTGCTCTGGGACAAGAGCTGTGGCAAGTGCCACACGCTGTTTGGCCGCGGAGAGAAGATGGCACCGGACCTGACCGGGGCCCAGCGAAACAGCCTGCAGTACCTGCTTGAAAACATCGTCGATCCGAGTGCCACACTGGCCGAAAGCTTTCGCGTAACCAGCCTGCTACTGACCGATGGCCGTGTGGTCAATGGCGTTGTCCTCCGCAAGACCCAACAGTCCTGGGAGGTCCAGACTCCCACCGGGGTGGTAGTGATCCGCACCGCCGACATCGACGAGTCCCGGCCAACCCGTCTCTCGCTGATGCCCGAGGGGTTGCTGGATGTCCTGAACGAGCAGCAGACGGCGGACCTTTTTGCCTACCTGATGTCGCATCAGCAGGTCCCCCTGCCAGCCGGCAGCCAAGGTGACGGGGGGAGCCAGTAAAATCCGATCCCCGCGAGGATCGAGAATTCGGCGGAATGGAGATAGTCAACGGATAGGAAATTTGATTTCCGCCGACAGATCTGGACCCGACAAGGAGGAAATAGTGAAGGCAAGGAAAAAAGACCAAGGGCGGCGGCGCTCAGATGCACTGGGCGTGACTGCCTTCACCGCTCTTTAACAATTTAAAACCTTACGCGGGCCAGCACCAACAGAGCGGCCAGCACCAGGCAGAAGCTGGAGCCTCGCGCTCCGGGTTTGGGGATAAGCTCTTAATCGTTTTTCCCGTTCGCAGGTTGCTGAGAGCCCTCGCGGAATGGTTGACCGGACCTGTACAGTTCGAGGCGTCGGCGCAGAATGTCCTGTTGGGGTCCTGGTGCCAGCTGTACGGCCTTCTCCTGCCACCGCACGGCCTCCTCGAAATTTCCCACCTCCGCATGGGCTGCAGCAAGGGTATCCAGAACAGTGGCAGTACCATGCCTCGTCACTTTCGACACGCGGTCGGCCAGCTCAAGCGCCTGTTGCCCGTCACGAACTTGTGCGTCGGGACACGTCGCCAGCAGCCATGCGTAGTTGTTGCCAGCCTCAAGGTAGTCCGGCTTCAGCCGCAGCGCCTGCTTGTAATGTGCGACGGCTTCCTGGAAACGTTCCAGGCCCGCCAGGGTGCTGCCCAGATGGTTGTGGGTCTTGGCATCATCCGGCTGGAGCCAAAGCGCCTCCTCCAAATGTGCGACGGCCTCCTCGGAGCGTCCCAGGCCCGCCAGGGCGTTACCCAGGTTGTCGTGGGCGTTGGCGTCGTCCGGCTTCAGCCGCAGCGCCTCCTCGTAATGCGCGACGGCCTCCTCGACGCGCCCCAGGCCCGCCAGTGCGTTGCCCCAGTTGTTGTGGACCTCGGCAAGTTCCGGCTGGAGCCGCAGCGCTTCCCTGTAATGCACCACCGCCTCCTCGAAGCGCCCCAGGCCCCCCAGGGCGTTGCCCAGGTTGGTGTGGGCCCTGGCAAAATTCGGCTTGAGTCGCAAGGCCTCCTGACAATACGGTATGGCCTCCTCGAAGCGGCCCAGCCCTCCCAGGGCACTGGCAAAGGTGATTTGGGCCTCGGCGCTGGCCGGGTCGATCTCTACCAGTCGCTTGCACAAACCGATGGCTTCGGCGGGTTGGCCGGTCTCGTTAAGGAGTCCCGCCAGGTTTTGCAATGCCGCGGAAAAGTTGGGCGACGCCGTCAGCGCCTGACGGTACTTTTCAATGGCCGCCGCAGTCTGGCCCTGGTGCTTGAGCACAACACCTTGGTTGTAAAGCCACTGGGCGTTCTGGGTCATGGGCCGCCGCCGCTGGGCCACGAGGTGGTCGAAGTGGTCCCTGTCTGCAGCCGAGTTGATGCCGAACCAGCCTGCCTGCTCCATCGCCTCCCAGACGTGCCACGCAATGAGTTCGTGTCCTTCCCACGTCGGGTGGACGTAGTCCTCGATGAGGTTGAATCCGACCAGGCCGTGTTCGCTGCGCTGCTCAAAAATGCGGTCGACGTCCACCAGCAACACCCCCTCTTCACGGGCCACCTCCCGGATGGCGTCATTGATTCCCGAGACGCGGCGATCTGGCAGGTCGTCCGTGTCACACGCCCGCTGGTAGGCCGTGCGTGCGTCGTTCCAGCGGGCGAGTCCCTCGTACGCTTGGCCCAGAAGGAACTGTGTTTCGGCGTGGTGAGGAGCCAACCGCGCTGCCTGCTCCAGGCGCGCGGTTGCCACCGTGAAATCGCCAGTCTTCAGCTGACGCTTGCCGGAACTGAACGCCTCTGACCAATTCTGGCGGTCGGCTTCGCTTAGCAGTCCCGCCATCGACGAGGATCTGGGACGCCACTGGCGCAGGTTGCAGGGTACCGTCGCCAGGAGCACCTTGACACCGGCTGCTCGGGCCCGTCGGACCAGACGCTCCAACCGCCAGCGGTACTCCGTGACGATCTCCGCCCTCTCTTGCCGGGACAAGACGCGCGTCTTGTCTCGCCGCACGCGGGTCTCGAAATGCTCATGCGCGGAAGGTTTTTCGTTTCGCAGGCCTTCCACGGCAGATCGCATGGCGGAAAACCCGCGTGAATGTGCCAGCAAATATTCCAGCCGGTTGCGGGCCGTACCGCGGCGCTTGAGGGCCTCGAAAAACGCAGGCTCGATAAATTCGTTGTGTCCGCTGTAGACGAGCAGCGCGTCCGGCTCGTAGGCCAGCAGTTCGTCGGCGACGATGTTCAGCCGGTGCATCGCGTAGGAAACGCCACTGGCGTTGACCGCTTCGATGTGCAACTCCGGATGACTCGCGGACAGCGCATCGCCCACGATGCCGGTAAAAGCAGCCTGGGCGCCCCAGGGAAAGCCATGCGAACTGGAGCCGCCCAGGCAGAAGATGCGAAAGCCGTCCAGGGGTTTTGTGGCAAGAAATGACTGATCGTTGAAGGTGTCAAGATTGCCCCGCCGCGTCCGATACACTTCGCCGTCCCGGGCGAAGACAGTCACCAGGCCCGAGAATCCCCGGAAGGGGTCTTCTCTCGCGACGAGCGTCGCCACGCCCAGCGCCCAAAGCGAGACTTCCACTAGTGCAAAAAATGCAAGGCAGGTCACCGTCGTAAACAGCAACTTTTTCCACAGCGCGAGTTGCCGGTGCCGCGGTTTGCCGGGGATGGGCCTCGAACGGTTTCTAGACATCAACTCAGCCAGTTGGGACGGGGTACTCAATTATCAATCGATCGTTCGCGCGGCCAACTTCACTTTGAATAAGCGAACGTCTGAGGTCAGTGGGCGGGTGTTGACGTTGCCGAGCGAGGCGAGTCCACCCGCGTATTTTCCCGCTCGGCTGCATCCATTGGTTCCGCCTTCGTACACCATCAGTGTCAGACGTCCGCCTGTGCCGCGAAATGGATGTCCTTGTACTTGACCGGTTGTGGATGCTGGAATGGGGACAGCCTGATCCACCCGTGAGCAAGCTCGTGGGGTCCGTCGAGCAAAGTAATACCGTCGAAATACTCATTGGGCGTTCGAACACCAAGCTACCAACCGACGAACTGTGTCACAAGTGTGAATCCCCGTGAATGGAGACGCATTGCCAGCTGAAATTGAAATGACAGGATATGAGCAGGAAGACTGGCGCGAGTCGCGCGGACAGTTAGCCGTCGGGGCGCACCAATGGTCAGCTCCATGCGACGAAAATGTGGCTACACAAAATCCGAAACCGCTCTAGTTGCAAAAACAACATTCTCAAAAGGCGATGCACGAGCTTGATTTGCGTCGAAAGCCGCCCCATACTTACAGGGTTGTGTTTCAAAGTGGTTGGCGTTCTGTGTACGACGGCCCTCCGAGGCACGCCTCTTGAAAGCACTGCACGCGCAGTTGGATAACATCACGAACCAATGGGTTAGGTCGGTAAACAGACCAGGACAACCGCGATGTACACACGGGGAAATCAGGCTCGAGCAAAAAATTCTTTGCTCGGAGGTGCCCTTGTCGTTGATTACCGCGCGCGTGCGATGTTGTTTGGGCGGGTGGTTGGAGTGCCCCCGGTGGCTGCCGCATGGTTGGTCTGTTGTGTCTGGCTGCCTGCAATTGCGTCTGAGGCGGTCGATTACCAACGCGATATCCAGCCGATTTTTTCTGAGCACTGCTTCAAGTGTCATGGTCCGGACGAGGGGGCCCGGCAGGCCGATCTGCGCCTGGATCGGGGCGACGCGGGTAAGCTCGAGCAGAGCGAACTGGTGCGGCGTATTAGCTCGAATGACCCCGAGATGGTGATGCCGCCACCGGGCGAGAAGAACGGCTTGAATGCCGGGCAAATCGTGACCATCACCCAGTGGATTCAAGAGGGAGCGAGCTACTCGCGACATTGGGCTTTTGTTGCCCCTGAGCGGGTCGAATTGCCCCAGACGGTCGATGTTGATAAAGCTGATCGCCATCCGACCGATGCGTTTGTGGCTGCCGGACTGGCCGGCAACGGCTTGAATTTTTCGCCTCCCGCGCGGCCCGAAATGCTCTGCCGCCGCATTTATCTTGACTTGATCGGGTTGCCACCGTCGCCGCAGGAGGTGGAGCGATTCGTTGCCGCCGCCCGGCGAGATCTTCCCTCTGCAGTGGGAGCCAAGGTTGAACAACTTTTGGCAAGCCCGCACTTTGGAGAAAAGTGGGCCCGACATTGGCTTGACGTGGCCCGCTATTCCGACAGCAACGGTTACGAGAAGGATATGCCCCGTGAGCAATGGGCGTGGCGGGACTGGGTGATCCGGGCCATTAACAGCAGCATGCCGTACGATCAATTTTTGATCGAACAGATCGCGGGCGATCTTTTGCCCGGGCCGACCCAGGACCAGGTGATCGCCACCGGTTTTTTACGTAATGGAATGACCAACGAAGAAGGAGCGATCGTTTCCGAACAGTTCCGCATGGAGGGGATGTTTGACCGAATGGACTGCCTTGGGAAAGCTATCCTGGGTGTGTCGCTCCAGTGTGCGCAATGCCACAGTCACAAGTTCGATCCAATTTCACAGGACGAATATTATGGCATGTTCGCTTTCCTGAATGATACCCATGAGGCTCAGGTATCGGTCTTTACGAAGAATCAGTTGGCACGGATCGAACAGATCAAACAGGCCATCAAGAGGATCAACGATGGCGTGAAATCGGCGCGTCCCGATTGGCGCACGGAACTTGCCCGGTGGGAAGCGAAGCAAAAAGCCTCGGCCGTCGACTGGGAGATTCTGGAAACCTTTGACGAAACATGGATTGGTGGCCTCAATCATCCCGAAACACTTGACGACCACAGTATTACGAATTTGGGACATCCGACACGAACCGGTGAACTGTATGTCCGTTCTCAACCTGACCTGCAGGGGCTGACCGGGTTGCGGTTGGAGGTCCTGACCTACGCGGACTTACCCAACAATGGTCCGGGACGCAGTCTGCTGGGGACCTTCGCTCTCACTGAATTGACGGCCCAGATTAAGCGACCCGACCGCGACACATGGCAAGATTTACCCCTCGCCGAACCGACAGCAGACTTTTCTACGGAAGAGCGACCCATGGCTTCGGTCCCGAACGCAGAGGTCAAAGAAGATGACAAGCAGCGCGTCGGGCCTGTTGCCTTTATGATAGACGGTGACGACACGACTGCCTGGTACGCCGACCGGGGGCCGGGCAGGAGGAATACCGATTCGGTGGCTGTGGTTCAATTTACCGAGCCACTTGATTTTGCCAGCGGAACCCAATTGCGGGTCGATCTTCACTTTCGCAACTCTTTGCGGGAGGACCTCAAGACGGGCGACTTCGGTCGGGGATTGCTCACCATCGGGCGTTTTCGCCTGGCAGTCACGAAATCGCAAAACCCGCATGCGACCCGTTACGGTCATGCAGCCACTCTGGCGATGCAAAAGTCTGCCGTCGACCGGACCACCGATGAGCAGCAGGCCGTTTTTTCGGCATGGCGAAAAAGTGTGTCAGACTTGGCTGGTGTCGAAGCTGAAATCGATGAGCTGTTTGACCATTACCCTGACACCGCCCCCACGAGTGTGTTGAGCCTGAGCGCCCGTTCGCCAGAACTTCATCGGAAGACATTCGTACTCAACCGCGGAGCCTGGGACCGTCCATTGCATCAAGTCGATCCGCATGTCCCCGCGGCATTGCACCCGCTTTCCAGTGGGGCATCCCTCGACCGGCTGACATTCGCCCGTTGGCTGGTCGACCGGCGGTCGCCACTTACCGCACGCGTGCAGGTGAATCGGGTTTGGCAGGCGATTTTCGGCAGGGGTCTGCTGGAGACATCCGAAGATTTTGGTACGCGGGCTCCACGGCCTGAGTACCTCGACTTACTCGATTACCTGGCGGTTGATTTTATGGACCGCGGTTGGAGCCTGAAAAATTTGGTTCGCACGATCACGACCAGCAAGACGTATCAGCAAAGTTCCTGGGCACCTCCCGAGGCCTACCGGCAGGATCCGCAAAACCGATGGCTCGCGCGGGGGCCACGATTTCGCGCCGAGGCCGAGATTGTGCGCGATATTGCTCTGACGTCGGCAGGTCTTTTGAACCGCAACATTGGTGGTCCGAGTATCTTTCCGCCGGTTCCGGAAAATGTTCTCAAGTCCAATTTTCACATCCTGGACTATTGGAAGGTGGCAACCGGTTCAGACCGTTATCGACGTTCCTTGTACGTGTTCCGTAAACGCACGATGCCCGACCCGGTCTTGTCGACGTTCGACGCGCCAAATTCCAACACCGCGTGTGCCCGACGCCCGCGCTCGAGTACTCCCCTGGCAGCCTTGGTCTCACTTAATGAACCGCTATTTGTCGAGACTGCCCGAGCCCTGGCGTTGCGTATTTTGCGAGAAGGGGGGCCGACCGACGAACGGCGGGCCGACTACGCTTACAGGCTTTGCACGGGTAGGCCGGTGAAACCGGTAGAATGGAAAGCAATCGGGTCTTTACTGACGGGCCAACGTCAGCGCCTGGCGGACGGTTGGCTTTCGATCAGCGAGTTGGCAACAGGAGCTGCCGATCAACGGCCACAGCTGCCTCCCGGTACGACACCCCAAGATGCAGCGGCCTGGTTCCTTGTTGCACGTGTCATGCTCAACCTCGATGAAACGTTAAGCAAGAACTAATGAGCTATCCAAAAAACAACTTATTCATTGGTCCACCCTTCCAGGTACTTCCCACTAGGAGAGAGTTTTTGGACTCCGAAAATCAAGGCTGGAAAAGATGACAATGTCTTCGTCTTCAGAATTGCGATTCCGAAATGCCTGCAATCTCAAGCGGCGCTGGTTTCTCCGCGACTGTGGTGTTGGACTGGGCGCGATCGCGTTGCAATCGCTCCTGGCTGGCGAGCCTGCGGCCCGGGCAGCTCCAGGTGGTTTACCGGGGCTGCCTCATCACACGCCGCGGGCAAAACGGGTGGTGTATCTATTCCAGGCAGGAGCTCCGAGCCAGTTGGAGTTATTTGATTCGAAGCCACAGTTGACACGTCGCAATGGGCAGCTTCCGCCGCCGGAGCTTTTGAAAGGCTATCGGGCCGCTTTTATCAAGCCAAATTCCGCGTTGCTGGGGCCGAAGTTTTCGTTCTCGCGTCACGGAGCGAGCGGGATTGAGCTCAGCGAACTTCTGCCTCATACCGCGCGCATTGTCGATGAACTTTGCATCATCCACTCGATGCATACTGAGGCCGTGAATCATGCTCCTGCCCAGATCATGATGAATACCGGGTCACAGCAATTCGGGCGGCCCAGCTTTGGGGCCTGGACATTGTATGGTTTGGGGAGCGAGTCTCACGACCTGCCCGGGTATGTCGTGTTGACCAGTTACAAAGGGACGAGCGGCGGAGCCAGTAACTATGGTAGCGGGTTTCTGCCCACGCCGTTTGCCGGCACGCCTTTTCGGGGGACGAGTGATCCTGTGCTTTACTTGTCGAACCCCAAGGGAGTCGACGCGGACGCTCAGCGGGCTTCACTTGATACGCTCCGTCGCTTGAACGAATTGGCATTGGAGGAAGTGGGGGATCCCGCGATCGCCGCACGAATTCAAAATTACGAGGCGGCCTACCGCCTGCAGGCTGCTGCGCCGGAACTGATGGATCTGACACAGGAACCGCAGCCGATCCTTGATCTCTACGGTATCAAGGATCCCCGGGAATCAAACTACGCCCGCAACTGTTTGTTGGCCCGGCGTTTGCTTCAGCGTGGCGTGCGTTTTGTTCAGCTTTTTCACGAGGCCTGGGACCAGCACGCAGACCTCACCAAGCAAATCAAGGGGAATTGTGTAGATACAGACCAGGCAAGTGCGGCGCTCGTGCAGGATCTCAAGCAACATGGTCTCCTCGACGACACGCTGGTCATCTGGGGTGGCGAATTCGGACGTACACCCATGGTTCAGGGTGAGGAAGTTGCAGACGGTCGGGACCACCACAATCGCTGCTATTCGATATGGCTAGCCGGAGCTGGCATCAAGGCCGGGCACATCCATGGCGAAACGGATGAATTAGGATTCAACATTGTCCACGATCCGGTGCATGTGCACGATCTGAATGCCACGTTATTGCATCTCCTGGGGATTGACCACGAGCAACTGACCTACCGGTTCCAAGGACGCGACTACCGGCTCACTGATGTCCATGGGACGATTGTGAAAGGTATTCTGTAATCAGTTACGCCTCCAGTCTCTGGCTGACCTTATCCAACGTGTGCCAAAAAAACGGTACGAGTTGCCTTCCGATGGCACTTTGATTGGAAATGCGGTGGTTGACACGCCCTGTCCTTAGGTTGTTTGTGTTTCAGTGCATGGGGAACGCTGTGCCGGCAAGGGATGGGCGAGAGACCGTCTGAAAGGAGTCTTTTCGAAGAAATGAGTAGGGCGGAGTGCCGCCAGTGTCGAGTTAAACGAAATTGCGGATCGAGGCGAAGATGTGCTGGTTCCGGCCTGCTGATATATCCGATCCAAACAGCAGACTGGGGGCGTACGTCCGAATTGTCAAAGATCACCGGCAAGGTTGAGATACCGATTTCAACGCCGGGCAGAATTCGGGCAATCGCAATGTGGCCTGTCCGGTCGCCCCATGACGCAAGAAAACGGGCGGACAACCGGGTAGAATGTTGATGACAGGTGGGCTGTCGGCTAGGTTCACGGCGTGATAGCGTGATAGGGACTGAAGTCCCTGTCAGTTGTCAGTCAGTTGTCAGTTAGTCCACACCAGGGCGCGATCGCGCCCGATCGTGATCAGGTGCTTTGCCTGTCCGGTTGATTCCGCCACAACTGCTCGAGAGTCGATGTCTATGAACGCGTCGAGCCCCGTCTCCGCCAAACCGCGGCATCGGCAAGTCGCGCTGTGGAAAAAGTTGCTGTTTACGGCGGTAGCCTGCCTTGCGTTTTTTGCGATCGCGGAACTCACGCTCTGGACGTTCGGCGTGGCGGCGCTCGTCGAACAGGAAGACCCGTTCCGGGGATTCTCAGACCTGATAACGGTGTTCGAAGCGGACGGCGATCGATATCGGACGCGGCGCACCAGTCTCGGTACATTCAACGATCAGTCGTTTCTCGCAAAAAAACCTGTAAACGGCATACGTCTCTTCTGTTTGGGGGGCTCAAGTTCACACGGCTATCCCTGGGGCGCCCAGGCTGCATTTACGGACATTGTCGGCGAGGCGCTGGCCGCCAGCCATCCAGAACGACACGTCGAGGCGGTCAACGCGAGCGGGGTTTCCTACGCGATGCACCGGCTGAACATCGTCTCCGATGAATTGCTCCAGTACGAGCCGGACGTGCTACTCGTCTACAGCGGCCACAACGAGTTTATCGAACCCGATTTTTTCGAGGCGCTCAAGCGTCGCAGTCGCGCACGCACACGATTGGAATATTTACTGGCACATTCACGGATTTATTCCCCCATGCGATGTGCTGTGGAGGGGTGGCGAAATGAATCACCTTCCACTAGTGAGCAGTTCGAGACCCGCGTGCGGCGGGACGAGACGCGAGTCTTTTCCCGGCAAGAGAAGGAGGCGATCGTCGCGGAGTACCGCTGGCGGCTGGAGCGTCTCGTCCGACGCGCGCAGGAGTCGGGCGTCAAGGTTGTATTGGCCACCGTGCCCTGCAATTTGCGCGAATGGCGTCCGTCGCCCTCGACGACGGAAGTACGACTCACTGACGATGAGCATCGTCAGTGGTCCGAGGCGTTTTTGACAGGCAAACGTCGCCTGGAGAGCGGCGATTTCGAGGCGGCAATTGCCAGTCTTCAGCCTGCAGTCCGCCTGGCCCCGGGTCACGCCGAAACAGAGTTCTTTCTGGCTCAAGCGTATGAGGGTCTCGCCCGCTGGGACGACGCGCGGTCCGCGTACCACCGAGCGTGTGATGCGGAGGCCTCACCAAGTCGCCGCGTTTCGGGAATTAATGAAGCGATTCGAGAGGTTGCTCATCAGTACGGGGCGTTGCTGGTGGATGTCGATCGGGATTTCGAGCAACGTAGTGAGCACGGCCTGGTCGGCTTCAACCTCATCGAAGACTATGTCCACCCGACGCGGGAGGGACACGAAATCATCGCCTGGCACATCTGGGACGCGATCGAGGGTGCGGGTTGGTTCGGCAACAAGGAACCTGCCAGTCGGGCGCTGTTCGACCGTCTCATAGCGGAGCGACGTCGTCGTCCAATGATAAAGGGTAAAGCAAGGTGGTTCCTTAATCAGGGGGTGGTGCTGCAGCACCAGGGGAACCACGAAGCGGCCATCGAAAAATACCGCCAGGCACTGGCCCGCTCACCCGGTTACCCGTTGGCGATGCTTAACCTGGGTGATCTGCTGACTCGAACCGAAAAATACACAGAAGCTGTTGTGTTACTACAGCGTCTAATCGAGCTCGATCCAAAAAGTGGCGAGCCCCACAATAACTTGGGCAACGCCCTGCAAGGCCTGGGGCGTTTCGAGGAGGCCGTCACGCATTACCAGGATGCCTTGCGGATCAAGCCGGATTATGCCGAGGCGCACTACAATTTGGGCAACGTCCTGCGAGGCCTGGGGCGTTTCGATGAGGCCGTCACGCATTACCAGGACGCCTTGCGGATCAAACCCGATTACGCCGAGGCGCACAACAACTTGGGCAACGCCCTGCTGGCCTTACGGCGCCCCCAGGAAGCAGCCGGGCATTACAAGGAGGCGTTACAACTTAAGCCGGACCTTGCCGAGGCGCATAATAACTTGGGCAACGCCCTGCAGGCGTTGCAGCGCCCCCGGGAAGCAGCAGCGCATTACAAGGAGACGCTGCGACTCAAGCCGGACCTTGCCGATGCCCACAACAACTGGGGCAACGCCCTGCTGACGTTGGGACGTTTCCAGGAAGCAGCCGGGCATTACAAGGAGACGCTGCGACTCAAGCCGGACTTCGCTGAGGCCCACAATAATTTAGGCGTTATCCACGCGAAAAGCGGGCGACTCACGGACGCAATCAAGTATTTTGAGCAGGCCGTGCGTTTGAAGTCGGATTATACGGATGCCCAAAAGAACCTCCGCCAGATTCGGGCGCTGCTTCAACAGCAAGGCCCGAATGGTCAATGAACGGAAACGATTCCGAAGTTGTTTTGGCATATCAAGTGGAGGCAGCGGAAGATACGGCCTCACTGGATGACTCGTCCAGGGCTGGGTATAATGGTGATATACCAGATTTTGGAACCCTCTATTTGCGGTCCTGGGCTCAGTGAGCCTGGCCGTTCTCGACTCGCGGCGAAGACGGACCGCCACTCAAGCGACAGCGCATGCCCCATTCTATCCCCTTCCGTCGGAAAATCCTTTATGCGCTAATCGTGTTGGTTCTTTTCGTAGGCATTCCCGAGATTCTGGTGCGACTGTTTTGGAGCCCCAAGTCTCCCTCGGCCCGGGCGGTGGGAACGAGGCAATTCGTCAATTGGCTGTCTGGTCAGGTCGAGGCTCAAGACGCCTCCACGGTCCTATTCCGCCGTGACCCCCATTTGCTCTGGGCCCTGCGGCCCAGTCTGCAGTTTGAGTCCGTGATCAAACACAGGCTACGAGACGCCGAAAAGCAGATGATGCGAATCACCATCAACGAGGACGGTTACCGGGGACCTCGGATGCCGCCAACTAAAAGCCAGGAGAAGGAATTGCGCGTGCTGTGCCTCGGGGATTCCAATTTTTTCGGGTATCCGCTTGACGACGAGCACGCTTTTCCTTGCATGTTAGGCAAGGCACTTACGCGTGTTTCTCAAGCGAAATTTCCGATTCAAGTCTACAATGGCGGCGTTCTCGGTTACAGCGTGCTACAAGGCGAACGTCTGTACGCTGACAAGTTTCAGGATTGCGAATTCGATTGGTTGCTGTTGGCATTTCTGAACAACGATGCCTGGCGTCAGCCCCACGCGGATAGAGACCTCATGTCTCGGCAGAGTCCGGTCATCTATCTGCTGAGTTGCGTGGCCGACAACGTGCGATTGGCAAAATGGTCCAGGAGCATGCTCATTGGGGATCGGGCGCCGGAAGACTTCGTTCCCCGTGTCGAACTTGACGACTTCCTGCAAGCTCATCGCAGGCTCATCGCGGCGGCACGCGAGAAAGGGGCTCGCGTTATGCTCGTGGATTACGATGCTTTCAACACGCAAGTGCGCTACAGCCAGAGATTGAAGTCCCTGGCCGAAGAAGCGGAGGTCGCGTACTTTCCGGTGTTCGATCGGATTCAGGCAGCCTTCAGGGTCAATCCAGCGATGGAGCAGTACAGCGAATTGGCAGAGCGAGTGAGACGACGTTGGACACCTAATTTCATGCGGCAAAAGCCTTACCTGAGATGTTTCGCCGAACTGAAACCCGAACACTTGAATGAAGTCGGTGTAGCCTGGCTTGCCGACCAGATTGCTCCCTAGCTTTTGGAGGCGGGGGGCCATGTCGACTTACGACCTTGACGACGAGCGGTGAAGTTGGGCCAGATTGACTCACGAGACACCGCCGCGTATCAAGCCAGAATAGAAAAGTGGCTGATAGCCGGCGTTGGAATTGGTTTTTTTATTTTAACTGACGGCTTCTGAAATTTTAGATTAACGGTTGCATGTGGTTTACGCGGCTTCACGTTACTAGTGGTGAAGCAATCCGCCCAATCGCTTGCGGCACGGGATCGCAACGGTCGATGTGGCCGCTTTTTCGCCGGGTGTTGTCACTCTTCTTCGGTGTTCATCCCCAGTGTGCGCATTTTGCGATACAGGTTGGAGCGGTGCAGGCCCAGGCGTCGCGCGGCGTCACTGACGTTGTTGCCCGACGATTGGATGTGTTTCTTGATGTATTCCGTTTGAAACCGGTTGGTCGCCGTTGTCAGGGTGAGATCCAAAGGCAGGGAGCCGGGGGACTCGCCGTCAGGAGCCAGGATGAACGCCAGGTCTTCGACGTCGATTTTGTCACCTTGTGACAAATAAGCCAGGCGTTCCATCAGATTTCGTAATTCGCGAACGTTGCCGGGCCAGCCGTGTTCCCGCAGGCGTTTTCGAGCCTCGCTGGTAAATCTGGGCAGGCTGCGTCTCGCTTTCATACAGAAATCGCTCAAAAAATGTTCTGCCAACAGGATAATGTCGGTGCCACGTTCACGGAGAGGGGGCAATTCCAAGGAGACGACATTCAGGCGAAAGTAGAGGTCTTCTCGAAACGTTTTCTTACGGACCATCGCTGCCAGATCCTGATTCGTCGCGGCGACAACGCGTGCATCGGCATGAATGGGGACAGATCCTCCCACTCGCACAACAATTTTTTCTTCCAGCACGCGCAGCAGCTTGGCTTGACCCCCGATACTGAGGTCGCCGATTTCATCCAGGAACAGCGTCCCGCCCGATGCCAGTTCGAATTTTCCCGCCCGCGTCTCATGAGCATCTGTGAAGGCCCCCTGCTCATGGCCGAATAGTTCACTCTCCAGCAGCGTTTCGGCCAGTGATGCACAATTTACCGCGACAAAGGGTTCATTACGGCGACGACTCAAATAGTGGATCGACTGGCTGACGACTTCTTTACCTGTACCATTTTCTCCGAGAATTAAAATGGCTAAATCCGTGTCGGCAACCCGTCCGACGGTCGAGCGCAAAGCCTCCAGAGCCGGACTGTTGCCGATCAAGTTGACGTGTTGAGCCGCTTGCTCGGCCATCTGCTGTCGTGAAATGAGCAGCTGCTCTATTTGTTGCGTGTTTTCCAGGGCAATCGCTGCATGGGCAGAGAGTTCAAGCAGCGCTTCCTCGTCCTCGGTGGTGAAATTACCGTTTTTCTTATTGATGATCTCGAAAGCCCCGAACACCTCGCCCTCCTTCGTACGAAGTGGCACGCAGAGGAGTGTTTGAGTTTGAAATCCCAGTTTTTCGTCGACTTGTCGATCAATTTCGTGCTGCCCGGATTCCAGATCAACTCGACGAGTTTCACCCGTTTGAATCACCTGGCCGACGATTCCTGAATCTTGCGGAATGCGCAACTCATCATTTTCGACACCCAATGCCGGGCGTCCCACCAGCATTCGGTTGGGACGGTCCCAGAGAAAGATGCTGGCCCGCTGGGAGTCCAGCAACTGGGTCGAAGCTTCGGCCATTTGGGCCAGCAGGGTTTCTGTTTCCAGAGTTTGATTCCATTGACCGGCGATGCGCAAGATCGCCTCCAGACGTTGGATACGACTCTCATCGTGCCACTGGTGACGCACGATTTGCAGCACCTTTCCCAACAGGGCGGCGTGGGCATCAACATCGACGAGTTCGAGGGCAGTGGTTTCGTCCATTTTGGCCAGCAGCAGTTCACCCTGGCTGGATCGCCGCAGCAGGGGAGATGCCAACCAACCCTTTTCGGCCGCAGCGATGTCAGCGTCCAACACATCAGCCATGAGTGTCAGGGGCAAGGGCTCGGATTGGCCCGCTTCGGCCAGTGTTCGCCACTGGCCTCGCTCTGCCTGAACCAAAACCAGGTAGGAAGCGTGCAAGCGGTCCTGCAGAAAAGTGAGGGCTGCCTTTTGAAACTGCCTCTGCCCGGTCCTTTCACTGCTCTGGGCAATCAGTTCCGGAGCAGATTCCAGTGCTTGTTGACTGGCCTGCATTCGAATTGCGGATCCGTCGGCTAGGCGTGCCATGGTGAAAAACTGCCTTCGAACAGAAAGATGTTGTCAAATGTACTACATATTTTAACTTGCTGTTGTCGGTTTGATCAAGCTACACTGGCGCAATGATGCGCAAGTGGCTCAAAGATGGTTGATATACTCCTTGTTTTCTGCTGTAGCGATGAAATGTTGAAAGGGCTAACCTGCAGAGGAACCAGAAGAAATAGAGGGGGTGGGTAATTGAAGGGTTGCGGATCCAGGTCGTGGGATCGGACCTGCAAAATGGGATCGGACCTGCAAAATTCAGCAGACGGGGTTTCAGGGTCTGGCCAACTCCTACCGGCCACGGCATCCAATCTGCAGCGAAATTTAATCGCGGAGTTACCGCTTGAGGAGCAACTAGGATGGGCTTATTCGAGGGAAAAAAGGGACTTGTGCTTGGCGTTGCCAACGAGCGGTCGATTGCCTGGGCCATTGCAAAAGAGGCGCTGAAGCAGGGAGCAGAGATCGGATTTAGCCATCTGCCAGATCGACCTGATGACGAGAAGCGAAAAAATCGACGCCGTGTCGCCAAGTGCACTGACAGTTACGAGAGTGCTAAATTTCTGGTTCCGCTCGATGTACGCAGCGATCAGCAGATTGGCGAAGTGATGAGCCGCGCTGCGGAGGAATTCGGCCAAATTGATTTTCTGCTGCACTCCATCGCTTTTGCTGACCGAGCAGACCTGCTGCGAGACACCATCGACACGAGCCGAGAGGGATTCAAGATGGCGATGGAAATCAGTGCTTACAGTTTTATTGCTGTGGCACAGGCTGCAAAGAATATTTTAAGTGACCGGTCTTCGATTCTGACGATGACTTACTTTGGAGGCGAGCGAGCGGTGCCGGGATACAATGTGATGGGTATCTGTAAGGCGGCGTTGGATTCGATCGTCAAGTATCTGGCGTACGATCTGGGACCAAGAGGTACGCGTGTCAATGCAATCAGCGCGGGGCCGCTCAAGACTCTGGCAGGAAGCGCAGCAGGTGTAGGCGAAATGCTCAAACTTTACGAGGGAATGGCGCCGCTGTCACGTAATGTGACTCACGAAGAAGTTGGCCGGTCAGGAACCTTTTTATTGTCCGATATGTCTGACGGAATCACAGGCGAGATACTGCATGTGGATGCAGGTTATAACGTGATGGGATCACCGGGACGTTGGTTGGATCAGTTTCAAAGTTAGCGGCAATCTCGTACGGTTGGAGTCTCACAGAAGAGAAAGACTACCAAAGCAGAAGGTGAAAGACAGCCGAAAATGGACGACAGGTCATCGTTCCGGCCGGTGCAGTTTTTGCACGATGCGCGTGGTTCCCTGACCACATCGTCGGTCTAGCTTACAAACCCAGCGAAGCGGTGAATGCATTCCGGGACCCAGCCAAACTTGATTGCCGTTGCCGTGGTTCGGCGGAATGATCACTTCCTGATAGGTCAGCGTCCCGCAGGAGCTGTCTTGGCCGGTTTGTGGGAGTTTCCCGGTGGCAAGCTGGAAGGGGGGGAGTCCTTGGAAGAGGCGGCGATCCGGGAATGCGCCGAAGAAACGGGTTTGCGAATCAGGGTGCTGCGGGAGCTGCTGGTCGAGGAAATCAGTTACGACCACGGCGATTTGAAACTCCATTTCTTCCTCTGCGAACCATTGGACAAGGACCAGCTGCCCCGGAGTCCGTTTCAATGGGTGGCTCGCAGAAATCTCGCGAGTTACAAATTTCCGGTGGCAAATCAGGCGGTCCTGGAACGCTTTAGCCGCGAAGAATGCTGACCGTGAACCGCTAGCACTCAAAAACGATCTAGCTATCAGTGCGTTGCTTCGACTACGCTTTGAAAACTTTACATCCCAGGACAGTCCGGGCATACGTGATCCCAGGAAATTTCCCAATCGGTATTTGGCGACCTGGAAGATTCACAAGTTGTTCATTTACCGAGGATTAAAGAGAACGGAGAATCAATCCTTTAGACGGCCCGAGAAGCATCAGGCGACAGGGTGAGAGAGTGATTGGCTCGAAGTTTGCAGACGTACTGGCAGTCGGTGATTGATCTTGGACGATCGCTCAGCCAGCCGATGATCGCACGGAAGCGGTAACTACCCCAACTCAGTAACGAAAGCGAGTGGAGCATGGATGCTCGATTCTTCCGCGCTATGCTGCTCGTAGCGATCACTTGTTCAATGGGAGCGGCCTATCGAACCACGAATTTTGTGGTCCATGCCCCATTGCCCCAGTTGGCGAAAGAGATTGGCGACGAGGCCGAACGATTTCGCAAGGAGCTTTCTTTTGAGTGGTTGGGAAAGGAACTACCACGCTGGTCGCAGCCGTGTCCCATCAATGCAAAGGTGGCTCCTCACCTGGGAGCTGGCGGTGCCACGAGCTTCATGTTTGACCACGGAAGGCCGTTTGGATGGCAAATGAACATCCAGGGATCCCGACAGCGAATCCTTGACAGCGTCCTGCCCCACGAAGTGACACACACGATCTTCGCCACGCATTTTGGGCGGCCACTGCCGCGTTGGGCTGATGAAGGTGCGTGTACTACCGTTGAGCATACAAGTGAAAAACAGAAACAGCAAAATTTGCTGATTCGCTTTTTGACTTGGCAGAATCATCGAGGAGTCCCTCGTAGTCGCGGGATTGCTTTCAATAACATGTTTGCTATGAAGGACTATCCTCGAGACATTTTGCCTCTTTATGCCCAGGGGTATTCGGTAGCGCGGTTCCTGATCGGCCTGGGTGGCAAACAGAGGTTTGTGCAGTACTTGGGCGAAGGAATGTCGAACAACCGTTGGGCATCAGCGACGAAGAAATTTTACGGCTTCGGCGGTCTGGGGGAACTTCAGCAGACCTGGTTGGACTGGGTGGCGCGTGGCAGTCCGATGCACCCGGCAGGATCAGAGCCACAGGGTGTGAGAATCGCCTCCACTGCTCCGCCGTCCGCGCAAACCGGTAACGCACCCATCTACCGGGCCCAGAATTCAAAATCGGTAAAACTTAGCGAACGATTGGGTCTGCGACGGAGGAGACGAGTCACCGACGACCGGTTGACCGGTCGTGCTTTGCCACAAGTTCAGGAATCGAATGAGTTGAGCTGGTACGTGCGACAAAATACCAGGGCTCAAAAACAAATGGGTCAGCAAGCAACCGCCAAATCGCGAGATGCGATTTACGCTGCCAGCTCCCCTCGAACGCCGGCCGCGACGGGACAAAACCAGCCACCAGCTCGAGAGCAGCGACGACGGGTGATTTTGGAGTGGTCACATCCCGACCGAGCCTTGTTCAGTGAGTCTCGTCGGCTGCCAGTTCGCTTCGATGCGCCACCTGTTCCCCGTGACACTATCTTGAGGTAGGGGAATACGGTTTCGCGGCAGCTGCAGTGTTTCTCTGTCCGACGACCCGGCTTGGGCCGTGGTTGCAGTTGGTGGCCAGTACGCATTGTACTGGTCATCAAAGAATCAAACTGACGAGGAAAAACAATACCTGGTCAGGTGAAAAAAGACAGGCGCCGCAAAGCAAATCGAATCGATGCGATCGAGCACGCCTGCATGACCTTCGACCAGGGTGCCGTAATCCTTCACCCCCCGGTCGCGTTTGATGGCGGACATGGTCATGCCACCTGCAAAGCCCAGCACCGCGATGACCAAGGCCATGCACGCCGATTGCCAGTAGGTAAAGGGCGTCGCCCACCAGAGTAAAATTCCGACCAATGTCGTACTGGCAACCCCACCACACAGTCCTTCCCAGGTGCGACTGGCATTGATTTCGGGAGCGATGACGTGCCGGCCCAGCAACTGGCTCCACAGGTATTGCATCACATCGCCCAGTTGTGCGATGAGAATGAAGTAAAGCAGCAGTCCTGCAGGACTGCCGTCGGTCCACAGGGCAGAAGAGCCGTCCGCCGTCTTGTAGGTGACCAGCTTCAGGTCGAGCAGCGCTGGTGCGAAACTCAGGGTGTAGACACAAATCAGAAGGCCTGCCTGGATTTTGGCTGCGCGCTCCAGAAATCGTTTGTAGTCACCCGAGAGCGCGATGCGGGCAGGAATGAACAGGAATCCATAGACGGGAATCGCAATACTGTACAGGCCATAATGGGATGGGCCCCACCAGACGAGCAGGTACTGTAAAGGTGTTAAAACAAAGAAAACCCAGAACAGTGCTCGATGATCGCCCAGACGGGTGGGTGTCAACGTGATGAACTCTCGCAGAGCCCAGAAGGAAATGAAAAAGAAGAGGATGATGGTGGCGCTGCGACCGAAGAGGAAAGCCAGCGCGACACTGGCACACAGCAGCCACCAGGCGAGGACTCGTGAATTGAAGGTGCGTACTACAGCAGGATGGATCGAACTTTCCGACTGCCGTTTCATCAGCTGACCAGCAACCGACGCGATAATCAGCAGCCCGAATACGACACCGAATAAAACCAGTGTAGGTAGATTGAGCTGAAGAATGGGCACCGTCTCGCTTTCAGCGAAGAAAGCGAGGTGTTGTAAGGCGTTCAACGTTTAAACCTCTTTCAAGCGGCGCACCGCTTCACGGGCTCGGCGCAAGAAATCCATTTTAGGCTCGCTACGTTCCAGCCACACCGGTGAACCGAACTTGACGCAGCTGAGCAACGGTACTGGCAGGAATTCACCGCGAGGCAAGACCCGGTTCAGATTTTCAATGTACACGGGAATCAGTTCCAGGTCCGGGCGTTTTTTGGCCAGGTAGAATAGCCCGCTCTTGAAATCACTCATTTGGGAGTCGGTGTTCCGGCTGCCTTCCGGGAATACAATCAGGGACTCTTTGTTTCCAATGGCACGGATCATTAAATCGACCGGACTCTGATGGACTTTGATTTCCTTGCGATCAATCAAGAGAGCATTGAAGGCACTGGAAATGAATTTGCGGACCGGCCCTTTTTCCCAGTAGTCTTTGGCTGCTACGGGGCGGGTCAGTGCGCGTATCTCCGGCGTTAGTGACGACCAGATGATCAGGGCGTCCAGATGGCTGGTGTGATTGGCAAAGTAGACTCGCTGGCAGGTGTCAGGCTGACAGTCAACCCAGCGGGCCGTTGCGCCGGTCAGTACGCGGGCAGCAGTTGACAGTACCTGCTGCGTGACACGCATCGGTGGCGGAACGTAGTCTTCGAGTTCCCGTCGAATTAACATCTTTGAACCTGGCTCATTTCCCGTCCATGCTATCGCGCAGCTCGTTAATACACCATTGTTGCAAACCGGGGTTACCAAGCTTTGTTGCCGCTGCTGGCCAACAGGTCACCCAAATTTTCCCCAGATCGAGTCTTTCCGTGAGACGAGAACCTGTGGTATGGACTGTGGGTCGACGTCCGTTACAGTAAAGGACCCAACGGTTTAGGGCAATGTGAAGACATGTAACAGGAGCACCGGGAGAAGGGTTCCGATGACCCTCGCTACCTGCCCGGGTACAGGGCGCCCTACAGATTTGGCACTCACCGTAAACATCCAGCCGGACGAATCGTCTGTTAACAGGTGCTGTAGACGTGACTGATTCTGTGTGGTGAACGGTCGCCATCCGTTGTGTTCCATGTTGGCAGCGGACGCTTCGTGCGATGCCTTGGGGCACGAAAACCATTCGAAAAAATAATTAAAATTTCGGTAAGAATCCGGTGGGAACTGGCCCGGCCGGGGAGCTGAGGACCGTAAATTTCACGGTCGGATCTTCACCTGCCCTATGCGAAGATTCCAGCAGGATGACTCGGACTGCCCGGGCGGACTCCGTGTAGCAGTTGGGTCAGCATCGACGTGGCAGCAGGTCGGAGCGAGCGGGCGTTTGTCACAAGTTACAGGTTGCCGTTCAGGAAATCCGATCCGCAATCCACTAGCCGTTGACGACTTGCCGTTGACGACTTGCCGCTCTACACTTGGCGTCCAAGTTCAACCTGTGACAACTCGGGGTCAGGCATTGGTGACGGATGTCGGAGTCTTGCCAAAGTGCGATTGTTCTTTCCGTAGATCGTTGGGGTGCGCGGTGGCTGGGTCCGTACGGTAACTCGTGGCTCGAAACGCCCTTCTTGAATCACTTCGCAAGTCAAGCTTTCATCTGCGAGCACGCCATCATCGATTCGCCATCATTGATCGACGTCTACCAATCTTACTGGCAGGGTTGTCACGCGGCACAAGCCGACACTTCTACTGGACGTAGTTTTTTCCAACCGCTGTCGGACAAGTCGGTACAAACCGTCTTGATCACGGACGAAACTCAAGTTTCCAGTCATCCGTTGGCCCAGCATTTCGAGCATTGCCACACCTTGCAGTTGTCCGAAAATTCAGGGTGTTGCGAGAGTGTGGACGAGACGGAAATCGGACAGTTTATGGCCTCGACGGTTTCCATTCTGGATGAATTGCAGCCACCGTTTTTTCTCTGGATTCACAGTCGTGGAATGTCAGGCAACTGGGACGCTCCCTATGAAATGCGGGCCGCGTTGGCGTCAGAAGACGACCCTCCACCCCCGGAAACCACAGAGGTGCCGGACTGTGTCCTACCTGTAAATCACGACCCGGATGAGTTATTGGGAATGTCCTACGCTTACGCCGGGCAGATTAGATTGCTGGATCAGTGGTTCGGCGAACTCTTAACAGCCATCGAAGAGAAGAATTTTGGCCAGTTGCTGACGGTCGTCACTTCCCCCCGGGGATTTCCTCTGGGCGAACATCGCCGCGTCGGGTCTGCGGAGCAGGCGCTGTACGGCGAATTATTGCAGGTGCCTCTGATGATCAGGTCGTCGGATCGCAAGGGAGCTCTTTGTCGGTCTCAAGCTTTGATCCAACCAGTGGATCTTTTCAGCACGATCGGCGACTGGTTTGGCCTGGAACCGATTGTCGCGGTGGCTCAAGGACAAAGTTTGTTGTCGGATTTGGTCCAGATCGATCGAGTTCGGCGGAATCGAGCCGCATCCGTTCTTGGGACGGAACGAGCGTTGCGCACTCCAGCCTGGTTTTTACGAGTTCCCGGAGAAGGTCAGGCTGGCCAGCCCGACGGGGTGAGTGTTTGCCAACCCGAACTCTTCGTCAAGCCTGAAGATGGCATCGAGGTTAATAATGTAGCCGATCGTTGCCCGGATATTGTCGGGGCGATGTTGCAGGTCCTGGATGCCTTCGAAGAAGACCTCCATCAACAGGTCGATCAAATCAGCGAACTCTCCGAAGTGTTGGAATTTGGGATGGATTAAAACCAGTCGGATGCATTGTCAGGCGGGGCAGGCCGTATCACCACCTATTTTCCGGCTGCTTAATGACTGCTTGCATCTTCGGCTTGGGACTCCCGGGTTCGCTGTTCCGTAAGTTCGATTGCTTTCAAAAGGCCGCGTGCCTTGTTCAGTGTTTCGCAGTATTCGTTGTGCGGAACACTGTCGGCGACGATGCCAGCGCCTGCTTGCACGTAAGCTTTTCCATTCTGGATGACGATAGTGCGCAAAGCGATGCAGGTATCCATATTTCCGTTGTAGTCGAAGTATCCAACTGCGCCGGCATAGGGGCCGCGTCGATGAGGCTCCAGTTCATCGATGATTTCCATGGCGCGGACCTTGGGGGCGCCGGAAACGGTGCCAGCGGGCAGGGAGGCCTGGAGGGCGTCGAATGCGTCATGTTCGTCGGTGAGTTGGCCGGTGACGTTGGAAGTGATGTGCATGACGTGGCTGTAGCGTTCGATGGTCATGACATCGGAGAGTTCGACGGTGTTGTATTGTGAAACACGACCCACATCATTCCGCCCCAGGTCAACGAGCATCACGTGTTCCGCTCGTTCCTTGGGATCGGCCAGGAGATCATCAGCGAGTTGTCGATCCTCCTCTTCCGACGCACCTCGAGGACGGGTTCCTGCCAGTGGGCGGACGGTAATTTCACCGTCGACGACGCGGCACATAATCTCGGGCGAGCTACCGACCAGAGTAACTTCAGGAGTGCGCAGAAAAAACATGAACGGACTGGGATTGACCACGCGTAGCGTTCGATAAATCTCGAACGGTGGAGCTTCAATGGAAACTTCCAGGCGTTGGCTGATGACGACTTGAAAAATGTCGCCCGCGGCAATGTATTCGACACAGTGTTTGACAGCCTTTTCAAATTCTTCCTGCTGAAAGTTGGACTGGTAAGCAATGGTGACGTCACCCCCGACCCGGATGTCGGCAGGTTGCAGCGTGGGTTGTTCGCTGGATAATTGTTCGACAATTTCGTCGACTGCCTGGCAGGTGTCGTCGTAGGTCGCACGCAAGCCGGATTTTTTCTGGGGAATGCGGGCCAGCACAATCACGGTCATTGTTTTTGTGATGTTGTCGAAAACAATCATCCGGTCGTAGAATGCAAAACTTAAATCGGGTAGACCTCGATCGTTGGCAGCTGGGTGTGGCAGATGCTCCAGGTAGCGGACTACGTCGTAGCCGGCGTAACCGACGGCGCCGCCCGTGAAAGGGGGTAAACCATCAATGCGAGCTGCCTGCACACCCGCCAGCTGTTTCCGCAGTTCGTTCAGCGGGTCGGCTGCTGTCCATTGCTTGGTCCCGTCCGCTGTCGAAATCTTGACGTTTTCGTCCGCAGCGCTAATTTCCATAAACGGACGGGTGCCGAGGAAGCTGTACCGTCCGACTTTCTCGCCACCAATCACGCTTTCGAACAGGCAGGATGTTCCACCGGTGTCCAGTTTATGAAACGCAGACACGGGCGTCAGTGAATCACTTACGAGTGTCCGGTACACCGGCACTAACTGGTGGTCACGGGAAAGACTTTGAAAAGTGTCGAAATCCGGAAGATGATTCATTTTTTACTGAGATGAACAGGAAGGACTGCGAGAAACCGATCGAGCGAAGTCAGCTTACCAAGCACATCGGTGGGTCACAACGTCGCCATTTCGAGCGACCAATCTTGACACGCTTCGAGCTGTTGTTAGAATCTATTAAAATAACGTTAACTATTGTTGTAGAACGATTTGCACCGATTGTGCCACTTTCTTCTTCGTTGCCATTGTCAGCGACCATCGCAAATTTCGTCTGTTCGGGAACAGTAGCATGAAGTGTCAGCACTGTGAAAAGCCGGCCACGTTCCACATCACGGAATTGACTGGCGTGGAAGTTGAGGAGTTGCATTTGTGTGAGGAGCACGCACGCAATTATTTAACGCCCGTTGACCCGCAATCGGAGTCGCCCGCGTCACAGACCTTGGCAGGGGCGCTTGCGCAGCAATTGCAACTGGGGCAGACCGCCGAGGACTTGGCCAGACTGGACCAACAAGCTTGCCCCATTTGCGGAATCACTTTTTACGAGTTTCGCAACCAGGGAAGACTGGGGTGCCCTCATGATTATAGTTGTTTTGAAGAAGAACTAGAGCCACTGGTGATGAACATACATGGTGCCACGGAGCACGTGGGCAAACGGCCCCGTCGCAGTTCTGCGGGATCCGAACAGCAGACAGAATTGATACGCTTGCGCCGTGAAATGAAGGAGGCCGTGGACAACGAGGATTACGAGAAAGCATCGCAATTACGAGATCAGATCAAGGAACTCGAAGAAGAAATATCGAGTCAGCAGGAGTAAACCAACTGGCGGCCCGAGTACGTCACTTGGCTGGTGCCTTTCATTCGTGTTTGTCATAAAAAATAGACCGACTTAACGAGAGCTCATTGTGGAACTTGAAGATCTAACGGGGTCGAGTGGCGAATGGTTGCGAGGCTCCGGCCCGGAGTCCGACATTGTTATTAGCAGCCGCATTCGGTTGGCGCGAAACCTGGCGGACTTTCCCTTTATTCGGACTGCAACCGACCATGACCGGTTAGCGATCGAGCAGACAATCTGCGAACGCGCCCTGGTTGATGATCATCTGAAAAAAAACCTCCTGTACTTGAACGTGAGTGAATTGGAATTCGTAGACCGTCAATTCCTGGTTGAACGGCAACTCATCAGTCGGGAGCACGCGGAAAGCGAGGGGGCTCGCGGCGTGGCGATTGGTTCACGTGAGACTTACAGCCTGATGATCAATGAGGAGGATCATTTGCGGATTCAGGTGATGAACAGTGGTTTGGATCTGAAAGCCGCCTGGGACATGGTCAGTGAGATTGATGACGCCGTCGAAAAACACGTCACCTATGCTTTTCATGAAAAATTGGGTTATCTGACCGCTTGTCCGACAAACGTTGGTACCGGCATGCGTGTGAGCGTCATGTTGCATCTTCCTGCCCTGGTTATCACACGACAAATCAAAAAAGTTTTCCGCAGTCTCCACAAAATTAGTTTGGCTGTGCGTGGTTTGTATGGCGAGGGTTCGCAGGCGATGGGCGACTTCTATCAAATCAGCAATCAAATCACGTTGGGCCGCAGTGAGTTGGACCTTATCAACCAGGTAAGCGATGTGGTTCCTGTGCTGATTGATTACGAACGCCGGGCAAGGGCATTTTTAATGCGAGAAAGCCAGAAAGATTTGCATGATCGGGTCAGCCGGGCGTATGGGATTCTGAGTTCTGCCAAGACAATCAGCAGTGAAGAAACGATGCATCTGCTTTCCAGCGTCAGGATGGGAGTGAACCTGGGTCTGATTGACAATCTGCAAATTCCCGATGTCAACAAATTATTCATCCACACCCAACCGGCACATCTCCAGAAACTGCGTGGCGAGGAGTTGGATACGGCTGATCGCAATGTTGAACGCGCGTCTTATCTGCGCCGTTATTTACGCACCATTGGTGGCGAGGATGCCGCCGAACAAAACTGATCCGGCAGGGTGGAACCGGTCGGACGGTGTGTGGTGCAGCAGCACTGGTCGCTGTTCGAATCGAGCGTGAAGCGACTTGTGTGCCCTGTGCTGCGACTCAAGAACCTTTGAGCTTTGTTCTCAGTTGCGGGATGATTTCGCGAGGCACAAAACGAGCCAGCTTTTCGTCATTTGCCAGGGGAGCGATTTGCTTGATGAGGGAACTCGAAACGTGAGCGAACTCCTCGTCGGCCATTAAAAAGATGGTTTCGATATCGGGGTCCAGGTGGCGATTCGCCATCATCATCGTGAACTCAGTTGCGATATCGGTCAGGGGGCGAACGCCTCGAATCATTACTCGTGCACCACAGGCTCGGACGAACTCGACGGCCAACCCCGAGAAGGTTCTGACTTCGACATTGGGAAATGGTTGCGTGACAGTGCGCACAAGATTGACCCGTTCCTCGGGAGAAAACAGCGAAGGTTTGTCGACGTTGACTCCAACCCCCACCACAAGGCGGTCAAGCAGGCGACTGCTGCGAGCAATTACACTCAGGTGTCCCAGCGTAATTGGATCAAATGAACCCGTGTAAACGGCAACGTGTGAATCGGAGTCAGGCATGGTGATGAAAGTGGTGTTGAATGCTCGTGTGAGTCGTTAAAAAGCACAGCAGTGGTCCAGCGACTACTGATCCTGTTTTTCTTCCGTCTTCTGTCCTGCGGCTCGGGATCTGCGAACTTTGCCTCTACCCTTCCTCCAGCGCCAACATCAGACGATCCAGATCTTCTTCATTATTGTAGGCATGGGGGCTGATCCGCAAACCACCACCACGACAGCTGAGGGCAACATTTTTTTTCATGCAGGAGCGGCGAATTGAGGCCGGTTCGCGGCCAGGGAGCTGAAAGGACACAATTCCTGAACGATGTTTTCCGTCCCGTTTGCCCAGGAGGACCGCTCCTGCTCGCTCCAGACGCTCCACGGCAGTCTCTGTGATCTGGATCACCTGATCGGCGATCGTGGACCCCTGGGACGACAGTCCAAGGCGTGTCAGCAACGAAAGACTTTCGCCCAGTGCAATGAATCCTACCATATTCATGGACCCTCCTTCGTAACGTGATGCCTCCGGGCGGAGGTCGAGGCGGATGTGATCGTAGTCATAACGACGTACGACGCTGTTCCAACCAACTTGCATCGGGCGAAGCAGGTCGAGGTGTTCTGAACGCATGTAGAAGAGTCCGGCCCCTTCCGGACCCAGCATCCATTTGTGACCGTCAGCGGCGAGGAAGTCAACTTGGCACCGGGAGACATCCAAAGGGAAAACCCCCAGGCCTTGGATGGCGTCCAGAAACAGTAAAGCCCCCTGGTCGTGTGCCAATTGCGATACGGCTTGGACATCCAGGCGATAGCCTGTTACGTAACCCACCCAGCTTAGTGAAATGATGCGAGTTCGCTGATCACACGCTTCCGCAATCAGGTTGAGGTCGACGACTCCGTCCCTGGGCGAGACGAGCCGTGTTTCAACACCTCGGCTGTGAAGATTCATCCAGGGATAAAGATTCGATGGGAATTCATTGGCAAGGGTAACCACATTATCTCCGGACTCCCAGGGAAAGCATTCAGCAACTAGTCCAATTCCGGAGGTGGTATTCGGAAGCAGGGCGATTTCACATTGGTTTGCCCGAATCAGGTCAGCAGCCAGGCAGCGCACCTCCTCGATTTTGCGCGCCCAACCGGACCATCGACAAACGCCTTCTTCCGTGGCTTCCACTGACCACTCCTGGATCGCTTTCTGACTGGGAGCGGTGATGGGGGCCACTGCTGCGTGGTCCAGATAAGCCCATTTTTTTGCAATCGGCATCTGACGGCGCAGGTCCTGGCAGACTGGTCGGGAACCCTGCTGATTGTCATGCATCCCTGTTAGCCCTCGGGAAAATCCGTGGTCGGGTTTTTTTGTTATTCTCGACCTGATCCCCAAAAGAGGATCCCGCCCAGAGTCATGCGCGCTCGGATTAAAAATGAAATGTTGGGGAAATAAAATTTTTGAACAGGAGAAATCGGGCTCCTGCACGTGCTGTTTTTCCTGGTTGTACGCTCTTTCAACATCCCTTGGCTAGAATTTCATCATTCAGGTCTTCGCTGGGAGCAGAGCAACCTTGTGTCGATCCACTGATCTTACGAGACTTGTGGTAGGTTTTGTTGTAAAGATTGGAACTCCTGCATGGTAGTAGGTTGAGGTTCAAGTGGATTTACACAACACTAAGAAACATTGTCAATTATGTGTGTGCCCCCAGTTTGGCAATGACATGTTCCCAACCTAAACTATACTAGAATTCCAGCTTATTATTTTCGGGACTTTTCCCCGGGACCGCAGCCAAATCTCATCTGAAACAACCCGATGCCCCGATTTTTGACCATTGCTGGAATGGCCGTTGCGGCCCTCGTAGCCTTACTGTTTTTACTCGATCTTCTCGGGGGTTATTTCAGTTTTCTTTCCTTAATTGCTCCCTTTCAGGGTGCCAGCATGTTGATGGATGTTACTTTTGTGATCTCTGGTGGAATGCTGGCCTATCTCAGCTGGAGCGCTTTCCGGGAACTTCAATGACTTGGGGATGCGCTCGGTCAGCGCAAGGCTTGCTACTGGTGGACCGTATGCACCCGGTGGCAGGAACAGTTGTACCCTGCAGTCAAAAGCTGATTTTGGACAACTTACGCGGCCTTTCTTAGAATCGATAGCGCCCCGTTTGTCTGACGTGGAGCGAATAGATCAGCGGTCAAAGTAGCGACGTTCTGACAGGCGATATTTCCTTGATCACGTTGTTTGGCCGCCATTTCAAAAACACGCACAGCTTGTCCCAAACCACTGAATCCCAACACTGCAAGCTGTCGGAGATCGACCCCGAGGTGGGAAATCGAGTGTTCTTTGGCCGTTCTACGAATCGAGGGCTGTACGCTGCCGCCGTGATTTCCGAGGTGACCATACCTTGTCCTGCGGGGAACGAGTTTCGCGGTGGGCATCTTCCACAGGCCCCAACGAATCTGTTCTGCATAGGCCTGAGCGTTGTTTGTCAGGTCGCAGATGGAGCGAATTCCATACTTGATGAGCAGGTCCAGGTTCTCGTGTGCCAGATTGCCCATGCTTGTCAGGGTCGAGACGGATCGTCCATGGCTGCGGATCCGTTGAATCTTTTCAGGGAGTGTCTGAGCCAAGCGAGACCGGCCGGCAGTCCGGTCTTTCCAACTTTTGCCGACCAGAACGGCGACTTCGTCAATCGCGTCACACAGACCGTGCTGGAACCAGTCCTCTACGTTATTGATAGCCCAAGTCGCTGGTAGCTCTAACTGACGGAGTTTGCTAGCGACAGTCTGGACGAGATCGACTTCATCACGATGAGGTTTTCGACCGGGTGCCTCCTCATCCTGGTCCAAAAGGATACTGATGATGAGCGTTTCGCCGTGGAATAGTTTGGACATACGCCTCTAACGACTCCCTTCGATTCGTTGATAACGTCAAAATTTACCCCAACCATGTTATAGAATCGGCTCGCCAGGCCGCATAACTGGAAGTGGGGTGCGAGAGGCCCGATATTGCGAACAATGCGGGACACATCGACCTTACGAATTGAATTGGACTTAATCGGGAAAAATACGGAGAATGGCACGACCTTGAGGAAAGGGAGTAAAACCATGAGCTTGCCGGTTACTCGACGGAGTATGCTTACACGGTCTGCCCAATTTGCGGGTACGAGTTGGACTTGCCATCTCGCCCGAACGGCCGCGGCTGCCCGCTACAGTCCGGCGGAGGAGAGTGCCATTGAAAAAGGATTGCGGTGGGTCGCCAGAACGCAGTCTCGCCTCGGGCATTGGACAGCCGCTAACTATCCCACAGCCATGACAGCTCTGGCTGGTCTGGCTCTGTTGTGTTCTGGTTCCACCACGACACAGGGACCCTATGCCAAATCCGTACGCCGCGCCGTGGATTACCTGACGAGCAAGTCACGCAAGAACGGACTGATCGGCAACCCGATGCGAGACAGTCGTTACACCTATGGGCACGGATTCTCGATGCTGTTTCTTTCCCAAGTGTTGGGTGAAGAGGAAGACCTGGAGCGTCGTATCGAATTGATGGAACTCTTGCGACGTGCGGTGCAGTTTAGTGGCCAGGCACAAACCACTTCGGGTGGATGGGGCTACGTAAGTGCCAAGGACGGTAGCAATTTCGATGAGGGTTCCACCACGATTACACAGGTCCAGGGATTACGTGGTTGCCGCAACGCCGGGATTCCGGTTTCGGCAGATGTGATTGAAAGGGCGAAGCAGTACATCTATCGCTGCAAGAATCCTGACGGCGGAATTTCTTACAGTTCGCGGAACCGGGGGACGTCGCGGCCGGCGATTACAGCGGCTGCCCTTGCAGCATTGTTCAACGCCGGTGCGTACGAAAACAAACACGTTCCGGAGATGTTGAAATATTGCAAACGTAATCTTTACCAAATTGCGGACAGTGCGCGCTCCTTCGGCCACTGGCACTATACGCATTTGTACTACTCTCAAGTTGTTTACCGCCAGGCAGGCAGCGAGTGGCAGGTATTTCGCGACAAACTGTACAAGCGGATCGTGTCGGAACAGTCGCGTGAAGGACATTGGCAGGGAAACATCGGGCCCATCTATGTCAGTGCCATCAATTTGATCATCCTGCAACTGGACAAAGCCTACTTACCGATCTTTCAGCGTTGAGCGCAGGGCTTCTACCAGGCCCTGCATGGTGTATTGTTGGGCTTCCGCATCGACCGAGACTCCGAGTTCCCTCAGGGTGGAACTTGTGACCGGACTGATGCTCGCGATCCGTGTTTTCTGTAAATCGCGGCCAAACAGCGATACCAGGGAACGGGCGATGGCCGAACTGGTGACGGTGACCCAGTCGATAGTTCCTGCCTCAAGGGCCGCAGTAACATCGGGGTCGGCACCTTCGACATCGCGGCTTTGATAAGTCACGACTTGGGTGACTTCGGCACCTGCCTGTTTTAGCTCTTGAGATAAAACTTCGCGACCACGACTGGCACGGGCCAGCAAAAATCGTTTACCCCGAGCGTCTACAGAAAGTGTGTGGGCAAGATCATCAGCGCAAAACCGCGACGGTTGAACATTTGCCACCAGGCCGTAGCTGCGCAAAGCTTCCACGGTGCGAGGGCCAATGGCTGCAAGCTGGAGGCCACCGATGACGCGGACATCCAAACCCAGTTGGTACAAACGGTCCATGAAGAACGAAACGCCGTTGCAACTGGAAAACACAAGCCAGTCGAAATTCGAAAGACGTTCAATGGCCCTGTCGACGGGAGACCAATCGTCAGGTTCGCTCACTTCGATGGCAGGCTGGGTAAGAACTTCCGCTCCCAGGTCAGCCAATTTCTTTTGCAGCCAGGCAGCCTGATCGGCAGGGCGTGTAACGAGGATACGGTTTCCGGACAACGGTCTTCGATCGAACCAGGACCAACTTTGGGACAGCGAGGCGACGGCGCCCAGAATGACCACCACCGGAGGTCGAATTCGTTGGGGCGAGACAAGACGTTCGGCAACTTCACTCAGGTTGCAACGGATGATCTCCTGATCAGGAAAGCTGCAACGGCGGACGATAGCGGCTGGAGTGTCACCCGGTTTACCGGCTTCAATCAGGGCGGATGTCCAGGTAGGAGCTGTGGTGACACCCATGTACATCACTAGCGTTCCGGGGAATTTCGCCAGCGAGGCGTAATCGATCGAGTCGTTTTTTTCTGAATCTTCCTGGCCGGTGATCAGGGCCACGGCCGAAGCGAGGTCCCGATGCGTGACGGGAACCCCGGCATAACTGCCGGCCGCCAGCGCAGTGGTGATGCCAGGAACGACTTCAAAAGAAACACCAGCTTCCTGAAGAACTCCAATTTCTTGAGCCCCGCAAGCAAAAATTGCCGGATCTCCACCCTTCAGCCGCACCACGCATTGACCCGCTTGGGCTGCCTGGATCATCTGTTGATTGATTTCATCTTGAGTCCAAATCCGGCCTCGTCCGTGCCGACCCAGGCAAATCAACTCGATTCCGCGCCGCGCGTGTTGCAGGATTAACGGATTGACGAGATAGTCGTAGAGCACCAAGTCGGCTTGCTCCAGGCACTCAAGGCCCCGTACGGTGATCAAACCCGGGTCCCCCGGACCCGCGCCTACCAGGAAGACCTTTCCCGTTGGTGACGGTCGTTGATTCATCGAAACTGTCGCCCTATCTTCCGGCAGCAACCGACATGGATTCTGGACATGTGACTTATTAGAATTTAAACCGGATCAAATAGTAAGTATTTGCTCAGTGAATTGCAGCGGTTTACCGAAAAATTGGAATTGAACGCTTTACGCATTAACCTGCCTGTTGTCCCCTGGTCAGCAGTCCTGCTGTTTTGGCAGTTTGGAAGTTGACGATCTGTCCACCAACCGTTAGGACACTCATTGGACTTGCCAGGATAGAAAATACCGCGAACCACCAATCAAGATAGTTCAATGGCGACAAATCAGCCATCTGAAACCTCACAGGAAACGGGTCAACAGGAACCGTTGGCTCAGCTTCCACCTATCAAGCCCGCACTCCGGCAGCGGCTCCAGAAATGTTTTGACCACGGTTCTAAGTTGATGGAAAAAGAAAAGTACGATTACGATTACGCCAATACGATGTTCACCGAGTGTGTGAGGCACGATCCAGGTAACTTGATTTACCTGGAAGCATTCTTAGGAAATCTCGGGAGGAAATACAAGAACAACAAAAAAGGAGCACGGATTAGGGGCTTTGGAGGGAAGGCGAACCTGAAGAAGTCAGTCTCGAAAAAAGACTGGATTGGCGTGATCCGTGCCGGCCTGGACGCTTTAAAAACCAATCCTTGGGACGTGACGGTGTTGCGTGCTATGGCCAAGGCCTGCCAGGCCCTCCATCTGAATGAGATTGAACTTCGTTACCTGAAGAACGCTCTGGATGCCAATCCGCAGGATCCTGAAGTCAATCGGCACTGTGCCCAGTCATTGGCTCGCATGGGCCAATTCGACATGGCAATCGCCTGCTGGCATCGTGTCGAAGAAAACAAACGGAACGATCGCGAAGCCGCCACGAAAATTTCGGAATTGACACTTGAAAAGACACGGGCCCAAGCCGGTTTCGGAGATCCGGCTGATTTACCAGCCAATCGAGTGAAGCACAAGGGAAAATTTCAAGAGGCAGAAGTAACAGGAGACAAGGAGGTTGGATCCCCGATTCAGTTGACAGAACGGCAGCGAATTGAAAAGGCAATTTCGGTGGATCCAACGGATGTGGAAGCCTACCTCCAATTGGCCAAGCTGCTGGTTGAAGAAAACAAGGCTTCAGAGGCCGAAATGGCCCTGCAACGTGGTTTGTCGGCGTCGGGTGGTGATATTCGAATTCGCGAATCCTTGGAAGACACACAGATGCTTCGAGCCCGGGAGAAACTTGCCATTGCGGAACAGCAAGCCAAGTCAGGCGAGTCGGAAGAGGCGACCCGATTGGCGGCGGATCTCAAGGCCCAGGTCCTGCAGGGGGAAATCGAGGTTTACGATTCTCGAGTTCAACGGTACCCCGAGGAACCTCGTTTTCGGTTTCAATTGGGAACTCGACTGAAAAAAACCGGTAGATTTGAGATGGCTGTCGAATCTCTACGGATAGCGGCCGATGATCCTCGCTGCAAAGCCGTGGCCCAACTTGAACTGGGCGAGTGTTTCCAGCATCTCAAAGATTATGGGGCGGCCATTCAGGCCTACTGTGCGGCCGTGGATTCAGCAGACAATTCGCACCTCAATGTCAAAAAACTCGGATTATATCGCGCCGGGGTGCTCGCGACGGGGCTGCGAGATACGGAAAATGCCAAGAAATACCTCTCTGCGTTGCTCGAATTGGATGCCGGGTACAAGGATGTCAAAGCACGGCTAGACAAGATGCCCTCGATCGACGATAAAAGTAGATTCTGAAAAGCCGTCATGTTCCGGACGATTTATTCTGACAACATTCCAGCCAGCGTACGCTACCCCTAGAAACTCATGCCGAATACCAGCAGCGCGAAAAAAAGACTCCGCCAAAACGTTGTCCACCGCAATAGGAATCGATCCATCAAGTCGTCGATTCGGAACCAGTTGCGAAAAGTCCGTGAAGCGATCACGTCGGGGGATGTTCAGGGAAGTGAAGATCAACTCCGTCTGGCGACGCAGAAACTGGACCGTGCCGCGGCCCAACGAATTATCCATCCCAATCGGGCCGCACGAATCAAGTCGCGATTGCAACGGAGCATCAAGTCTGTGAAGCAGCAGGCCTGAGTTTCGTTACCATTGGATCTGCCGTGCATCAAACACGGGCCCGTCCACACAGGTGCGCTTGTAGTCCCAACCACCGGCTTCTTCGCGAACTTTGGCGACGCAACTAAAACAGATACCGATGCCACAAGCCATTGGTGTTTCCAGAGAAACGACGCAGTCGATCTGTTGCTGTTCCGCAATTTCGGACACGCGTTCCATCATTGGTTCCGGTCCACAACACAAGATCCTGCGAGAATCACTACCGTTCTGTTCCAGGACTTGCTCCAGGACGTCCGTGACCAGGCCATGGTGTCCCCGGCTACCATCGTCCGTTGCCAGATGGAGGTCGACGCCGATTTCCGAAAAGTTCTCAATGCCAGCCAAGAACTCGGCAGAACGGGCTCCATAGCACATCGACACACGGGACGCGTTTGACGTTGTGCGTGCCGGTTGGCCGTACTGACGGGATCCCAGGTGTTCACGTGCTACTGCGGGGAAAGGCGTGTAACCGACTCCACCTGCCACCATGATCAAATGATCGACGGGCTGAGGATGAAATCCATTCCCGAGCGGTCCCCAGACGGCAAGCTGGTCCCCGGGACTTGCTTCCGCCAGCCGGGTTGTCATCTTGCCCATGACCAGGTACACGACATCGATACCCCGAGGCGTTCCATCAGGCGTACAGACGGTGTCGTACAGCGCGAGTGGACGACCCAGTAGAGGATCCTGCAGACCGGCTAGCCGCAACATCAGGAATTGGCCAGGTAAGAAACGACGAGACATCTGCGGGGATTCGAAGCGAAGGCGGTATGTGTTCCGTGCAATCTCCACGTTTTCCAAGACGGGAACAGTACAGGAGAGGGCCTGATCGGCGTAGTAGGGCGCGTGAAGCGGATTCGACATGCTACGGATCGTACGACAGATGTCCGGATTTCGCTAGCCGACAAGCAGGAAAATGTCCGACAGGTATGGAACGTGCGCCCTGATCCCCAGACCCATTTTGCGATGCGGGTCAGTTTGTGTCACTCCAAGATTCAGGTGGTATTGCGCGAGCGATTCCCTGTTCGCCGCCGCGTGGACGAAGATTTTTTTTGAGAGGGTTGTGCTCGGGAAGTTGTTGAAGAGACCCTTCGAAGTGCGCGAACTTCGTCACGTGTCAGTTGCCGATAGGCGCCAATGGGAAGTTCTCCAAGTTTTAGTGGACCTAAAGCCACTCGCTTGAGACCAACGACTTTGTGGCCCACACGCGCTAGCATACGGCGGATTTCACGATTGCGTCCCTCATTCAGAACGATTTCCAGTGTCGTCGAATTTTTTGAAGACCGTTTAACACGGGCCCGTACAACCTGAGCGAACGCTTCGGACAGGTGGATTCCCTTCCGCAGTTGTTTCAGTTTTTGGTCAGTAAGAAGCCCGTGAACCTCAGCCACATAGGTCTTTTCGATACCAAAACGTGGATGAGACAGGCGGTAAGTCAGGTCGCCATCATTGGTGACCAGGATCAACCCCTCACTTGAGCGATCCAGGCGGCCGACGGTAAAAAGTTGATCCCCACCGGGTACCAGGTCGATCACGCGACTACGTCCTGCTGGATCCCGATTCGTCGAAACCGTTCCCGGGGGTTTGTTGACCAGGTAGTAAATCAGTTTGAGACGGGGGATCGCTTCACCATCGACGCGAATTTCCTGGATCGATGGATCTGCACGCGTTCCTAGTTCGACCACTACTTTTCTGTCGACTTCGACCCGCCCCTCAAGAATTAAACTTTCACATTGGCGACGGCTGCCATAACCACTGCCGGCCAGAATTTTTTGTATCCGTTCACCAGTCCGCGCAGACTCCGGTTGCCGATGCTGTTGCCCACGTGCTTTCGAATTGTGTGATTGATGAGTCATCTTGAAATCCAATGCAGCCGAACGTTTTAAACTACCTGATGGGGCGGACGGGATTCAAGGGCCAATTTGCTCTTCTCGCTGCCAATACCTGTTTGTCCGCTTCCAGTATGTTTGTTTTAGGACTTGTGGCGGTGAAAAGGGCTAACTCCAGAACGAGCCTGTCGGCCATTGCAAAAGCGGGCTAACGTCTTCCGTGGAGTCTATTGGGAAGATCAGAAAAGGGGTGGGCCCTTCACACGCAACTTTAAAAGGTTCAGTTCGACGGGCTTCTCGTAAAATTCAGTGCAACGGCACGAATTATTTTTTATCAGTAAGCCAGGAAAACCGTGTGACACCAAAACGGGCAGGTCAAAGTCGAGACGGTGACAAAAGACAAGATGGCCCGCCGACCCTAGTACAATCGTGGTACAGGTCTGTTCAAGAAATTTGACAGCTGGGGTTGGTCCCGTACTGCTTGCGGTGCCGGTACCAGGTACTCGCGGGGTCGTCCGCCGACGACTGGTGGCGCTACATCCGTTTCGGCGTAGGGATCGTGACGCATTGCGCGTAGCTGCTGAGTCCGGATGTTCCCCGGGTTGGTCCAATCAGGAGCAACGACGCAGGCAGGAATGGAAGCCGAAATCAGGAGGATGGAGATGGTTTTCAGGAGGTTCGGCATGAAGCAGCGAAAGTGTGAGGCCGGGGAAAGAAAATGTCGAGTGTGAGGCGAAAGGTACAGGGAATCAGCTCGGGCTGCAAAGGTCAAATAGCCACAGAAAGGCGAAATCGAAACGTTATCAACGCGGACAGCAGTGCCAGCATCTTGTTGTGGGAAGAATGGGGAGCGTTGCACTCTTTCTCCCGCTTGTGACCGGACCAATCGAATGATACCATGAAGAGTACTACCGGCTTGGCCCGCCGTTAAACTGGCTGCTCCCGCCAGGCGGGCAGCATCGAACTGGATCCTGCCAGTCTCACATCTAGCGTCACTACGAAGCTGGCAAGGCAATTCGCCTGGAACTCCCGGCAACCGCAGCAAAACGCTACGAGCTGGTCCTCTTCCGAGTTCCGAACCATCGTGGTTTCCGTTGGGAAGCCGTCTGCTGACTTCTACCAACCTTGCCATCGAATTATGCCTGACGAATACAACGACGATCTATTCGCCAAATCGACGATGACCTTCGGAGAACATCTGGAGGAACTGCGCCACGCGCTCGTATGGTCTCTTGGTGGACTCATGGTTGCTTTCCTCTTTGGTCTGGCGTTCTCCAACCTTGTCGTCGAGGCGATTAAGAAACCGCTAGAAATAGCTTTGGAGAAATATTACCTCGAGAACTCGATCAATGAACTAACAGATGAATACGAGGATTTGGACGGCGATGTGCAAAGGTTCATGAAAAAGTCCCATTTCGCGTTTCAGAAGGTGTATATTGAAGTGCCTGAGTTGCGGCGGGTTCTGGATTTGGTTCCGGCCGGCGCGGATTCTTCAGAATCAAAACCAAACCAAGAGACCGAAAGCCATGCTTCGGTAGAGAAAACATTTGACGAACCGTTACCGACCCCTTCTTCTCAAATGGTTAAGACCCGGATCTGGACTCGCCTCGATCCGAACATTACCACGCTGAGTGTTCAGGAATCCTTTGTCATTTGGCTGAAGGCTGGCCTGGTAGCCGGCATTGTTATTTCCAGCCCCTGGATTTTTTACCACATCTGGGCATTCGTCGCGGCGGGGCTGTATGTACACGAAAGACGATATATTTATGTGTTTCTGCCCTTCAGCATCGTTCTCTTTTTGGCTGGTGTTGGCTTGGCGTATTTCTTTGTGTTCGATTACGTCCTGGATTTCTTGTTAAGCTTCAATCGCAAAATGGACATTGATGCCCAACCACGGATCAGCGAGTGGATGTCTTTCGTGCTGTTTTTACCACTAGGGTTCGGCATCAGCTTTCAACTGCCTTTAGTGATGTTGTTCCTGGAACGAATCGGTGTCTTCGACGTTGCCACTTATCTGAGTAAATGGAGAGTCGCCATCCTGGTCATCTTTACGTTGGCCATGTTTCTCACTCCTGCGGATCCCATGAGTATGTTGCTGATGGCCTTACCCCTGACGCTGCTCTATTTTGGTGGAGTGGCACTGTGCAAGTGGATGCCCCGCCTGCATCGGCCGTTGGAAGAGCCGGAATTGGAGTGATGACGCACTCAGATGGCTTCCGAACCACGTTCCCCCGTGCGAATGCGCACGCAGTCGTCCATGGGCAGGACAAAGATCTTGCCGTCTCCGATTTCTCCCTGATCTCCCGAACGGCCTCCCTGGACAATGGCGTTGATCGTGGGTTCCACGAATTCGTCGTTGACGGCAATCTGTAACTGGACCTTGCGGAGCAGGTTGACAGCAAGTTCGTGCCCACGATAAACCTCGGTATGTCCCTTCTGACGGCCGAATCCTTGGCAGTCCATGAGCGTAAGTCGGAAGACTTCGACCTCGGTGAGTGCCGTTTTCACTGCTTCGAGCCGGCTGGGCTGAATGATGGCAATGATCAGTTTCATCGCTGTGACTCCGAAGTTGATCCGCACAGGGGTGTCGGGGTTTGTTTCTACTATTTGAGTTTCGTTTGTAGTACCACCCTGAGGGCGGAAACCGGTTGTGAGGTGACTTGCAGGCTACCGACGATCCATCTCAAATTAGCACCGTGAACGATGTTTTCTTGATCGCCGGCCACCCCGGCAGTTCGATGCTGCGGAAGTTGTACCATCGTTTTATTTAAACAGGTGTCTCGGAATTTTAGCAAGTTGTCGATTGGGGGGGTACTCCGGGCCTCCGCTTCTTCCGGAATCCGGAAATCGAACGTGCGGGCAGTGCTTTTCAAACAGACCAGACGGCCCGCGGGAGTCAAAAGAGGTTTTCGACCACCAAGGGGGGCGTTCAGGACAAACCTGCGGCGGTGTGGAGCAGGAGCAGGGACCTTCTACCCACACACCGGGAGGTCAAGCCTCTGCTGCGACCGGAGTTGCCTTGTGGGAGGCCGGTCGTTCACTGCCTTGTGGCCCATCAAGCCAGATGGGGAATTGCCTGTCATCTGGGCAAGTGCCGACGCGCCACCGAGCAGTTGGAAGAACCGAAAAACGAGAACAAGCCCTCAAGCATTGAAAAGTAGAGGACACCACCGATTACCCGTTAGCGGCCAAACAAAAAGCCGCCCGAGTGCAAGCACCCGGGCGGCTTTGAAACTTCGCAGGTCAGTGAATCGAATCACATGGTAGTGATTCAGTCACTTAGAAGCTCACGATGGTGTCGATACCGAAGACGGTGACTTCATCGTCGTTTGCGACAGAGCCAACGTCCCAGTTGTGGCGGACTTCGGGACGCACGACAACGTTGCCACGAGGCTTGTAGTTCAGCCCGAAAGTAGCCGAGTACACGTCGCCGGCACCGGCGCCGAAGGAGTCGTCCTTGAGCCACTCAAAACGGAAACCAGCTGCTGTGCAGTCATTGACGTTGCAGAACAGGTACTGGTTGATTCCGACGGTATCTTCGTTGTCCGAGTCGGTGTGGACGTAATCGCTCTGTACAACGTAGTTGACGCCGTTGCAGAGGTTCATGTCCAGGACCAGACTGTGGCCATAACCGTCTGAACCACGCCATCCGAAGTCACCAAAGTAGGTGATGTAGGTCAAGGTAGCGGTGTCGCAGCAGTTGCTGACACTGAATCCACCGAGGAACATGCTTCCTTTTTCACCTTCAGTGAACGCTTCGAAGCCGGTGTCCCAACCAGCAACCCAGCCACCGTAAAGCTCTAAGGAGTCACTGCACGTGTAGGTGGCCAATGCACCAGTGTGAGTGAAGGGCTCCGCATTGAACATGGTGAAAGAGTGGCTGAAGAAACGGTTGCCCGTGGCCGGAATCACTTCGTAACCAACGTTGGTGAAGAAGTGGCCAATTTTCACGGACAGGTTACCCTTGGCAACTTCGGCGTACAACTGAGGAAGGGCAAAGCCGTATCGGCCGTGGTCCCAGCCATTGTCGTAGTCGTCCGGGTTACCGAAAGCCTGGGTTTTTTGAGCGTCGGTACCGTACAAAAAGTCGGCTCGGAAGCCCCAGTCCCAGGAACAACCATCGGACTTAGCGGCTTTCTCGACGTAAAGCCAAGCCTGGTGCAAGTCCATATTTCCTGTGGAGTCGTTGAAGGAAAGGTTGTCACCTTTCGCATCCGAGAAGGGCTGTTCGTTTGCACTGTAGCCGGTTTGAAACCATCCGCCGATGTTAAGGCACGAAGTGTTACAGCCCAGAACACCAAGATCGCACAGATTGCAACTAGCTTCGCAACCACAACTAGGCTCTGCATCGCAACCGCAACTCGGGGCCGCATCACAACCGGGATCTTCGTCGCAACTTCCTCCCAGATTGTTGCTTAAAGAAACTTGTTTCACAGTTAAGTCGCTGGGGGAAGGTGCTTCTTCCAATTGGTAGTAGTCAAATGTTGATGGGGTCGAGTTGGGGTCACTCAATTTTTGAGCCCCCTCACCGCTGGCCGCCATGCCAACACATGCTAGTGCGACCGCCATTAGCTTCGCAAACTTCATGATAAAACTCCGTGATAAACGTTTGAGGGAGATGGGTTTGTATCCGCCGCACAAACCGCGGGAAAAACAAAATGAGAGAGTGTACTCGAGGGAATCAAACGATTTGCAGACTACCTACAACCGATCTTTTTCCATCCATGTAGGACAAATCGGCCGTGGGTGGGCACCAATTTCATCGAGAATTTGAAAAATTGGGAAGGAAGCGAGAAATAGGTGTGGAGGTGGGTAATTTGTAACGGTAGCCCATTATTTACTTGCCGCATGCAAGCGAGAAAGAAATGTGGAAGAAGAGAGAGTTCGAGCAGAAAGGATGAAGGAAGAGTTGAATAATGAAAAGAATCGGCAGTGTCAGCACTCGGAATTACGCGGATTCTTGGTCTGAGAACAAGGCATCCACGAACTCGTCCACGTTGAACTGGGTCAAATCTTCAGCTTCTTCACCTACCCCCACCAACTTGACTGGTAGATCGAAGTGTTGGCGAATCGGAATGACGACGCCTCCCTTGGCCGTACCGTCCAACTTTGCTAGCACAATCCCTGTACACTGGACCGCCTCGGAAAATCCTTTGGCCTGGCTGATTCCGTTTTGTCCAGCAGTCGCATCCAAAACCAGCAGAACTTCTTGAGGTGCGTCGGAGATCTGCTTTTGGATCACCCGTCGAATCTTGCTCAGTTCCTGCATCAAATTGGATTGTGTCTGTAAACGGCCAGCCGTATCGATAATGCAAAAATCTGCCTGATCTTGGATCGCTTTGGCGACAGCCGCGAAAGCGACACTGGCGGGATCCTGTCCCGAGTCACCTGTCACGATTTCTGCACCGATACGATCTGCCCAAATGACCAGCTGCTCGACGGCTGCTGCTCGGAAAGTATCACCAGCTCCCAGGACCACTTTTTTTCCTTCCGCAGTAAACCGGTGCGCCAACTTTGCGATGGAAGTCGTTTTCCCCGATCCATTCACCCCGACCACCATGATGACCGTCGGTCCTGACTCTGCCAGATTGATCGGGATTTCCGGCTGGGCTAACAGGTCTTTCAGGTTGCTCTTAACCGAGGACAGAACATCTTCCTCCTTGACAACCCTGCCGCGAAAGGACTTTTGCATGTCGTCTCGAATGGTCGCCGCCGGTCCTCCGCCCATGTCGGTACGGACGAGTACGGCAAAGAGTTCTTGCAAGAAGTCGTCGTCTACCAGGCGACCTTCCTGCTTGAAAAGGTCACGGATATCGGTCTGGAGTACCTGGGAAGTCTTTTGAAGTCCCTGTTTGATCCGATCAAAAAGTCCCATGTGGCCAAGTCCCTCCGAGTCCCTTGTAAGTTTTATGTCCAGCGCCTCCGCAAGGCCTGCATTTTACTAACGAACACCGGCAGGCAGTAGGGCACTCGAGCGCCGTGAGACTGACGATCGTAGAATCACTCGCACCTGCCATTCGAACAGAGAGGAATCTGAGAACGGACGCCAGACGCGGAAGTTCGGCAGTACCGCGTGCTGGTGGCATCATGGAGAATCATTGCTCTCGTCTGCCGGCAGGTTTGCTGAAAACGGTTTCAGTTTGATTGTTCGGAGTTGCTCCGGCCAGGGCGGATTTTTATTTGACGCCGGCGACTGCGCGATCAGGCATCCGGTTTCCACTCGCCAGGAAAGAGTATTCGTGTCTTATTCCGAACCACGGTCCTGGAGGAAACGGTCCAGAATGCCGTTGACAAACTGAGACGATTGATCCGTACCGAAACGTTTGGCGAGTTCGACAGCTTCGTTGATAGCCACACGATCAGGCGTTTCGGTGTAAAGAATCTCAAAAGCACCCAAACGCAGGACATTGCGATCGGTGACCGCCATTCGCTCGAGGCTCCAGTTTTCGGCTGTTTTGGTAAGGAGTTGATCCAGTTCCCCCCGGTTGCGACGGACTCCGGAGAGCAGGGATCTGGCGAAGGCGGTTAATTCCTCGTCGGCGTGCAAACGACTTTTAAGAAACGAGTCGGCAGTCTGTTGTTGTCCACCAGGATTCAAGTCATCCTGATAGAGAATCTGCAAAACAACTTCGCGGGCGCGACTACGGCGTAGCATATCCCCTGTTCTCCTCGGGTGGCAATGGAAAGTCTGTAGTCACTTGCAATGGCACCTCCACCGGAAATCAGGCATTGCAGAACGTACTTGGCGCCGATCCTGTTTTAATTATAGAGCGTAACTGGGGGATGGGGGTTACTCTTGGGCTGGCGCGAGTTGTTCAAGCAAGGCGGGACAGTAATCTTACCATATCCAGGGCCGCTTGGGCACATTCCTGCCCTTTGTTACCCGCTTGCCCACCACTGCGATGGATGGCTTGTTCCAAAGAGTTGCAGGTCAAGACACCAAACAGGACGGGAATTTGATGATCCAAGGCGATCCGACTCAGTCCGGAGCTAAGCTGCTGATTGATGTACTGATCATGGGTCGTTTCCCCGCGTATGACCGCGCCCAACGTCAGGATGGCTGCGTAATTTCCTGACTGTGCCATCTTTTGTGCGACGATCGGGATCTCCCAGGCTCCAGGCACCCAGGCAACATCGATTGCCGAGGAAGGAAGACCGGCGGAGGTGAGCGTTTCGACGGCACCTTCCAGGAGATTTTTGGTGATGGAATGATTGTATTTCGAAACGACGACCGCCAGTTGACATTCAGGTAGTGGTCCGTCGCCAGTCAATTCGTTGGGCACGATGGCTACTCCAAAACTGGGTCACTGAGACAATCGCTCGGGAATCCGGATGAGGATAGGAAACTGCTCCTTTTCATCCAGCCTTCTCTGAAAAGCAGATTGTCCACGTTGAATAGTGAGATGGATAGTGTTCCCTCGTTGTTCATGTAATTGATTCAACAACACGTCAACCGAAGATTTGCTCACAATGAGATCGCCTTTTTGTAGGCCTGCCTGGTTCATAGGACCACCACCATCGATACTGTCGATTTCGAGTAGCTCCTGTTGGCGACTCCGCCCCATGGCATACGTTGTATGTGAACGAAATCCAAGATCTGTTTCTAGTTCATTTTTCCTTATTGTCATTAATGATTTGGGGTCGGACTTGTAACACGAAGTGGCGCTTCCCAAACCGTATGCGGATACACCAAGGACAAAGATATATAGAAAACTTCGATTCGTTAATATGTTACTCAAGCTTTCACGTTGTTGCCGATTGCCGCTTCCCTTCCAGCGGACTTCCAGGTAGATCGCTGACAAAATCATGAAGCAGATGATCAGCGGTGGCAGCGCCATCGCGCCCAGGGCCCCGTAGTACCTGACCATTGTAAACTGGAAGGCGAAGACCGTCATGCAGACGAACAACGAACCGATACCGAAGCGGAGCGTTTTGCGGACCTTGGGTGGCGACGGTTCGGAAACTAGCTGGGCGGGAACGAACGAGGGTGGCTCGGGAGTATCAATTTTTTGGGGGGGACCGGACACCGCTCACTCGCCAATGTTCGTTACTTCAGATTCATGCCCATGAGGAATTCCGCATTCGTTTGAGTTTTTTGTAAACGTGTCACCAGTAGTTCCATCGCGTCGGATGAACTCATTTCGTTTAAAACTCGTCGGAGAATACAGACTCGGCGATGTTCCTCTGGATCCATCAGCATTTCTTCACGTCGTGTACCACTGCGATTGATGTCAATGGCGGGCCAAATGCGTTTGTCGACCAGTCGACAGTCCAATGCGATTTCGAGATTGCCCGTTCCTTTGAATTCCTCGAATATGACGTCGTCCATCTTGCTGCCCGTGTCGATCAATGCCGTAGCGATGATCGTTAACGAACCGCCTTCTTCGACTTTACGTGCAGAACCAAAGAATCGCTTGGGCTTTTGTAGCGCATTGGCATCCAGACCGCCGGAGAGGATTTTTCCGGATTGGGGGCATTCGGAGTTCCAGGCTCGAGCCAAACGAGTGATGGAATCCAGGAAAATGATGACATCATGACCATACTCGGTCATCCGTTTGGCTTTTTCAATCACCATCTCAGCGACCTGAACGTGGCGGGTGGCCGGTTCGTCAAAAGTCGAGCTGATCACTTCGCAGTTCTTACCTTTGACCTGACGTTCCATGTCGGTCACTTCTTCGGGACGCTCGTCAATCAGCAGCATGATGACGTAACATTCGGGAAAGTTTTTTAACACTGCCTTGGCCATCTTTTGCATCAAGATGGTTTTGCCTGCCCGGGGAGGACTGACAATCAAGCCACGTTGACCAAAGCCAATGGGGACGATCAGGTCGACCACGCGCGTTTCCATGTCCTCCGCTGAAGACTCCATGGTGACACGGGTGTTGGGATGCAAAGGTGTTAGGTCGTCAAAGGAGACTTTGTCTGTCAGTAAATTCGGATCTTCGAAGTTAATCGCTTCCACTCGCAACAGGGCAAAGTACCGTTCGTTTTCTTTTGGCGGCCGAATCTGTCCCGCCACCGTTGCGCCTGTCTTTAGTCCAAACCTGCGGATCTGACTGGGGGAGACATAAATGTCATCCGGGCACGACAAGTAGTGATAGTCAGGACTCCGTAAAAAACCAAAACCGTCGGGCAGAATTTCCAGGGTTCCTTCCCCGTACATCAGCCCGTTCATCTTGACGCGCCCTTTCAGGATCTTAAAGATCAGATCCTGTTTTTTCATCCCGCTGACGTCTTTGAGATTTTCTTTGCGAGCCTCTTCGATGAGCTGCGCCATGCTCAGCTTTTGTAATTCGGCGATGTGAATATCGCCTTGCTTGATCTTCTCATAATGGTCGTAGGTGTCTTCCCCGCTTCGCTCCGCTTCATCGACGATTTCTTCCGCCAAAGTCAGCGGTTCACCCTCTTCTTCAAGATACCGCGTGTCGATTTCAGGAGAGTCCAGAGCAGCCTGCCTAGGATGGTTCGTAATGGGATCGCTATCGCCGTTCTGGAGTTCCGATTGCGGGTCTTGTGCAATGGGAGCACTCTTCGGCTTCGACATATTCATCACTCCTGATGGGATTTGGATTTGCCAGTATGCGAAAGATGCCGGCGGTGGGTGTGCAGCTTCCTGTTCAGCACGAGGGGGGAGAAATCCTGGGAACTGTGAAGTGAAAGAAAGATCCTACGGTGAAGTGAAAGGCGGATCCCACGGTGTTCTATCAAATTCCCTTAAAAACTGCTACTCCGCTTTGAAGAGAAACCAAGAATCCGGCTGCCTAAGTTGGCCTGGGAATTGTGGGACGACTTTTCGTGAAGTGATTGAGGCACTGAAAACATACAAACACCACAACGGCAAGGTTCGTCAAACGACAACGAACTGACGGAGGTTCGCGGATAAAATTAAGGAAGTTACAGGCGGGCTCGCTACGAGGCATCGGGCAAGAATTTGTCGAGTGACTGCCAGAACTCTCGTGTCTGTCGGTAAGTTTGATCAATAGTCCCGTTATTGTCAATAATTACATTGGCCCCGCCTCGTTTCTGCTCGACCGGGAGTTGGGCAGCTTCACGCGCTGCAAATTGTGTTTCTGTCCAGCCCCGCTCCCTGGATCGTTGCAATCGCAAGTTCCTTTCGGCCGACACGTACAGGATGACATCGCAAAAGTCGTCCCAACCCGCCTTCATCATGACTGCCGCGTCCAGAATGAGTGCTCGCGTGCCGGCACCAGCGCATTCTGTGAGCTTGGTTTGAATTCGGGTAGTGATGTCCGGAAAAGTCAAATTTTCAAGAAATTCAAGTTCTCTTGGGTTTTCCGGGTTAAAAACGATCCCTGCCAGTGTTCGGCGGTCAATCTCTCCCGCCGGATTTAAGATTTGGGGGCCCCACTGCTTCACAGCGGCTTCACGAACTTCGGGCTGTCGCAACACCTCGTGCCCGAAATGATCGACATCCAATACCGTGGCACCCAATTTGCGCAAATACTCGGAGACAACACTTTTTCCACTCGCAATCCCGCCGATAACGCCAATGACTGTCATGAGGTCATAGCCTGTCGTTGATGGTAATTCGGGATTTTTTCTTGACTCGGCGCTGCCCATGGTCTCGGGCGTGTTTTTTCTCTCTTGATTCCATTTAGATCGGTTCGCAGTCAGCCCAATTCAGGCCGGTTTTTACGTCAACTTTTAGTGGGACTCTCAGAGGAAAAACTTCTGACATGGTGTCGGAGACACTTTCCGCGAGTTGGTTGATCTGTGCCGCAGGAGTTTCGAAGATCAGTTCGTCGTGAATTTGAAGCAGCATCTGAGCTTTCAATTGATCTTGGTCCAAGCGAGCGGGTATTTGAATCATGGCCAGTTTAATCAGGTCAGCTGCAGAACCCTGGATCACCGTGTTGACCGCGGTCCTTTCGGGCAGAGTACGTTGGTGTGGATTTCCCATCCATTTCTCAGGATGACGGACCCCCTGGATCGCTCGGCGGCGTCCCAGAAGTGTCGTGACATAAGAATTTTCGCGACATGCGAGGAATGTTTTTGTAATGAACTCGTCAACACCCGGATACTTGGCAAAATAGGCCTCGATAAAAGCAGCCGCTTCGTCACGATCGATTTGCAACGCCTTGGCCAGTCCGAAAGGACTTTGCCCGTAGATGATGCCGAAGTTTATCGCCTTTGCGCTACGTCGCATCTCACTTGTGACCTCGGCTAACTCCACGCCGTAGACCTGACTGGCGACCAGTGCGTGAATGTCTTCATCTCTCATGAAAGCTTGGCACAGGTTTTCGTCTCCGGAGAAATGTGCGAGTACTCTTAATTCAATCTGTGAATAATCCGCGGCCAGCAGATGCCAACCCTCCGGGCCCGCTTGAAAAGCCGAACGAATTTCACGTCCTTCCTTGGTACGGACCGGAATGTTCTGGAGATTGGGCTCATTCGAACTCAATCGTCCCGTGGCTGTCATGACCTGATTGAACGACGTGTGAATCCGTTTCGTTTTGGGGTTAACCAGTTGCGGGAGCGCATCCAAGTAGGTGTTTTTGAGTTTGGCGAGTTGCCGATACTCGATGATTTTGGCCGGCAGGGGATGCTGCAGAGCTAATTGTTCGAGCACGTCCGCGTCCGTGCTGGCGCCCGTTTTGGTTTTTTTTATCACTGGCAATTGCAGTTCCTCAAACAGAATCGTTGCCAACTGTTTGGGGGACGCAATGTTGAACGAACGACCTGCTGATTCGTAGATTTCTGTTTTTAACTGTTCCAGTCGTGTGCCGTGCACCTTGCTTAATTGAGCCAGGCGTTCCGTATCGACATAGATGCCGGCAGATTCCATGGCGACAAGCACTTCCAGAACAGGAAGTTCAAGATTGTAGAAAAGTTCTTCAAGTTGTTCTTGTTTTAATCTCTGCGAGAGGATGTCGGCCAGTCGCAGAGTCACATCGGCGTCCTCTGCCGCATACTCGGTAACCCGTTCGACAGGAATTTCATCAATTCTTTTTTGATCTCGGCCAGAACCGACGAGTTCGCGGAAACTGATCGCTTGATGACCAAGGTATTTTCGAGAAAGGGCGTCCAGGTTGTGTTCACGCTGGCCGGCCTCTAAAAGGTAGTCGGCGATCATGGTATCGAAGGTGATGCCTTGCAATTCGATCTCTGCAGATCGTAAGACGGTTTTGTCATATTTAAGGTTTTGACCCACCTTTTGGATCAGCGGGTTTTCGAGAACCGTACGCAAAGCCTCGGCCACGAGAGCAGGTTCCAGTTGAGGTTCTCCTTCTGGTGCGCGTACGGGTACATAAAATGCTTCACCCGCCTGCCAGGCAAAGCAATAACCCACCAGATCGGCTTGCAACGCGTCCAGTGACGTCGTTTCAGTGTCTACGGCGATCCGTTTCTGTTGTTGGAGTTGGCGTACAAGTTCGGCCAGGTCTGCCTCCGTCGCCACGGTTTTGTAGTTTGCCTGCCAGGGACTGGAAGCCGCTTCTTCTTGCTCCTCGCGAAATCGCCGTGACAGGTTACGAAATCCAAATTCTTCGAATAGGGGCTGGACACGGCCGGCTTCGATCGGTTTCACGCGCGCTGCTTCAAAATCGATGTTGACGGGTACTTGATCGTCCAGTTGGACCAGGCGCCGGCTGAGTAGCGCCTGTTCCCGGCCTTCAACCAGGTTTTGACGCCTTTTTTTTCCGGCGACTTCCTCGCTGTGAGCCAGAATTTCGTCCAACGTGCCAAACCGTTGCAACAATTCTCGGGCGATCTTGGGACCGATCAGGGGAACCCCCGGGACGTTGTCGACCGAGTCACCCACCAGGGCCTGAAAGTCGACCACCTGACTGGGGAGGATGCCCCAATCTTCCATTAACGAGTCTTCATCATAAATAGCATCTTTACGAACGTTGTAGACTTTGACGAACTTGGTGATCAATTGTCGGCAATCTTTGTCACCTGTCACCAGGTAACAGTGAGCACCCAGTTGGTCGCAACGGCGGGCGAGCGTCGCAAGCACGTCGTCAGCTTCGTAATTGTCACAAGCCACTATCGGGATGCCGAGAGATTCCAGGACTCGTTGTATTGTTGAAATTTGGGGCGGCAGGTCCACAGGTATTTCATCGCGTTGAATTTTGTACTCGGCAAACAACTCGTGCCGAAACGTTTTGCCGGGAAGGTCGAAGGCACAGAAGAGAAAGTCGGGTTGTTTTTCGTCCAACAAGTACAGGATGTCTCGAGAAAAACCGAACACTGCACTCACCGGTTGTCCCTTGGGACTCGACATTTCAGGAAGGGCGTGGAACACCTGGAAAATCAAGGAAAACGAGTCGACGACATAAACGGTTTTGCCTGCCAATTCCCCCGATGGTGTCGATTCTGTCGGTTGAGGCGCATTGTTGTGAATGGCTGGTGAAGCGGACTCCGCCCCCGCAAATTCGATGAAAGACTGCTGCTGTGGCTTCTTCGCAAGCATTCGATTTTCCGCCTTTTCGGTTGCCGATCATTCCATGTCATCGCCTGCTTCAGCAAAATAACCGATTGAGGGCACTTCGGCGAGTGAGGAACACGGATCCCGCTAATTTGTAAACCTTCAGGTGGGTTTAAGCCGAGGATGCGGGAAACAGCATGCGCCGGTCCAACGGGCTTGGATAAGCTTTTAATTGACATCTGTTCCACGTTCTAATTAGAATTAAAAGGTCCTTTGTTAACAATGTTTTACTTCCAACAGTCGCCAGGAACCTCATTTCTGATCGGATCTTCGGGGATCGTTCCACCCAGGTGTACAAAGAGTAAAGCTTGAGCGGAACGAACTTTCCCTCCAACGAATCCTTTCCTAAATGGGCGGCTGCGCTGTCCGTATTGTCTGAGGCACTATCATGGCTACGCGTGAAAATCAAGGCCTGCAAATTGGGCTGATCGTCTGTGTTCTGATCATCGTCGTACTGATGGTCTTGTTCTTTTTTTCGCAAAAGGCAAGGGAGGAAGCGGCTCTCGGAAAAGTGCAGATGCAGGAGAGGCTTAACACGGCCGAGGCAGGTACCAGGAAAGCCAATGACGATCTCACAAAAATGAAGGCGATGGTCGGTTATCCACAAGAGGCTGAACTGAAGGATATTGAGACACAGCATAAGACGGATATGACTATGTTTGCGGACAACTGGCCGGAAGAAAATCGCAATTATCGCGAATTGCCTGGTTATTTGATTGGCCGCTTGATGGACAGTAGTAAGAGCGTCAGGGACACACAGGTTCAGGTTGAACGGATGAGGAACGAGCGCGACAAGGCTCGCGAAGAGGAGGAACAGGCCACAACTCAGTACAAGGACAAATCCGCTGAAACGGCCCAAGAAATGGCTGTGCGAAGCGAGAGATTCAAAGAAGATCGTCAACGGATGACGCAAGAGAATCAAAAGTATGCTACTGACGTTCAAAGGGAACGTAAGGAAAGGCAGCGCATGGAGGATGAGAAAAACGAGTTGCTTGCCAAGAGTGAAGACACCATTCGGACACTTGATACGACCAACAAGAAATTACAGACCGATATCGATCTCCTGACCTATGAAAAAATAGGGATTGCGGATGGCAGTGTTGCCTGGGTGAATCATCGCGACCGGCTTGCTTACCTGGATGTTGGTTCCGAAGATGGTTTGCGACCTCTGGTGACTTTTTCTGTGTTCGACAGGGGGGAGAAAAATTTTCAACCGGAACGGAAAAAGGGTGCCCTCGAGGTGATTCAAGTCCTGGGCGCCCACCGGGCGCTTGCCCGGATCCTGGAAACCGATACGTCCCGCGTGATTTTACCCCGCGATGTGTTGTATTCGACTGCCTGGGACCGGGGGCGTCACTTGCATTTTGCACTTGCAGGAAAAATGGATATCGACGGGGACGATAAGACTGATCGCGAGATGATTCGCGAAATCATCTCGATGAACGGGGGAGTGATTGACGCCGAGGTGGATGAAGACGGCAATCAAACGGGAGAGATGTCGTTTGAAACGCGCTTTTTAATCATTGGTGATACGACAATCCGCCTGAGCGAACCGACACCGGACGATTTTGAGGAAAATGGTGCCGACCCCACCAATGAGCTCGCCAACGTAGTTGCCGGGAATCTGAGTGAGATCATCGGTCAAGCCCAGCAGTACAGCGTTCAGCGCATTTCGGTGGAAAAATTTTTGGACCTCATGGGTTGGCAGGGAAGTGTGACCACGAAGCGTCTGGGAGTCATCAATCGCAGCCGGGAAAACAAGTCGGCAGCGGAAGGTGACACAAATGAGAGCGAAGAATTTCGCGAGCGAAGTCCGGCCCTGTTGGAGGGCGACTCTTTCTAGAATTTGGGTCAGGTTGACGGTCGGACTTCCGCGGAGGGCACTGCCCCAAGGTGGACAAAGGACTAGTGTCTACTAACCGTCAGGTGACAGCCGACTGGATGCGTGTGGTTTTGTGAATCTTCGACAAACGCATTACACCAAAACGATTGAGCGCAACGTCAGGGTTGAACGTTCAATGTCGGGAAATTGAATCGAGCAGGAATCATTAGCATCCGGCTGTCCTGGTTCACGTTGTTTTCTGTTGACGTGACCCGTCGATCGGCAGGTCGACTCAGTTTGCACGGCGGTCCGCTCCAGCGGTCCTGATTCAATGAATACTGAGTTGGGAAACCCGGTCGAAATCTGCCTGAAGTAGGTCAGGTGGTAAGGCCCCGATCCTGGGCTGCCCCGTGACAACCCCGCGGACCATGCGTGTACGGTGGGGGGCTGAGACTAACGGCAATCCTGGTCCGGGTCTTGGAACGATGAAACTCGAAAAAATCCGGCCGGATCCCCAGCGAATGGGCTGACCGGGGAGCGGCGTGCGGACTCCTTCTCCAGTGGCCCTTTGCGGTCCCGGAAAAGACGAATCGCTTGAGGTAAGTCATGGTTTCCAGTTTTTCCGATGTTCGCTTCGGTAATGCTTTCAGGATGCCTTGCAAATAGGCCCGGAGAAGAACAAACTGTGGGTAGGAGCCGTTCATAGGGCCCTCAAACAGCCTGACTGCCATTAGAGGAACTGAACATGGAGACTTCTGCTACGCAAATTCTGGACCGCGAATTCCTGGAGCTACGTGCCCGCATTCTGGAATTGGCAGCCTCGTTTGATCGGGTGGAACGTGCCCAGGGTACTGTCGAAGGCGATCAGCGTTGGGATCTCCTCCAGCAGGGGCTAGAGGTGCTGCTCGGATCGCAGGAAGAACGCGCCAGGGCCGTTCAACTGCTCTTCTCCTTGTCGTATGATCCGGATTGGCGTGAAAAATACGGTTTGAGCGGAAACGTTTCCAATGGTTAGCAAGTCCAGGCGATTGTTTCGAGCCAGAAAACCCTTCTGTCAAGATGCCAGGCTACAGTGAGGTTTGCTAAATGTATTATTTTGATCCACACATTCACATGGTTTCGCGAACGACCGACGATTATGCAACGCTGGCACGCATGGGATGTGTGGCAGTCAGCGAACCAGCATTTTGGGCCGGTTTTGATCGGGGAAGCGTCGATAGTTTTCGCGATTACTTCCACCAATTGACAGATTTTGAGAGACGGCGAGCGGCCCAATTTGGCATTCAGCACTTTACCTGGTTGTGTATCAACGCCAAGGAAGCTGAAAACGTGGAACTGTCGCGAGAAGTCATCGCCATGATTCCCGAGTTCTTAGACGAACCCGGAGTCCTGGGCATCGGTGAAATCGGTTTGAACAAAAATACCCGCAATGAGGCCCAGATTTTTTTGGAACACCTGGATCTGGCCGTCCAATTTGATCAGCCCATCCTGATCCACACACCACATCTGGAAGACAAGTATCTGGGGACCCGTATGATCCTCGACATGCTGACCAGTGATCACCGCATCGATACAGATCGTGTGCTCGTGGACCACGTTGAAGAACACACAGTAGCTGATGTGCTGAAAGACGGTTTTTGGGCTGGAATGACTTTGTATCCAGTAACAAAATGCACGCCTCAGCGGGCGGCAGACATTATTGAGGTTCATGGCCCCGAGCGACTGCTGGTGAATTCAGCTGGAGATTGGGGACCGTCCAAACCGACGGCTGTTCCGGACTTCATCTTCGAAATGCGGCAGCGAGGTCATGCGGAAAGCGTGATTCGTCGTGTCGTCTACGAGAATCCGATCGAGTTCTTCAGTCAAAGCTCCAATTTTGACTACCGAGCGCCTGATGAGGAGGCGGTTGTGACGAACTGACCCAGGCAAGCGAGAAAGGCGACGTCAACAGGCAGGCTGGACCATCGCCTAGCTTTCCAGGGAAACGCCGAATTGTCGTAACACGATTTCAGCCACATCGGTGTCTGCCACCGGGCCCGTCCCGAGGATATTTTTTTGGGAACAGAGAATGATTCCTTGGTGTGATGCGGTAAGGGGTGCACCGTGGGAACCTCGCACTAGAGTCGCGTCCAACGGAATGCTCTTCGTGGCGGGATCGAAGTGCAGTTCAACGGGGTCATAGCCTGGTTTGCGATGAATGTCGACCTTTCTTGAGAAGGCGGGCGCTCGGTCATCGTCGAACCACCAATAATAGGCTTGCCAGCTTTCGGGATGAGAGACCAGAGTCACCTCTCCGGACCTTGGATGTTGGAGGGAGTACTCGGCACGCTGACTCTCTAACAACACCTCGGCGATACCTGCTTGGTTTCGAAAAAGATCGGCAACCTGTGCCACGGTTTTCTGGTCGGCTTGACGGACGAAAACGTGTGCGAATTGATGGTCGACCAGGGCCCATGCCTCGCTCTGAACCATATCAAGATGTTCTCCATCTTCACGTTGTTCCACCTGCAAAAGACCTGCTTCGCGCAATATTCGATTGGGATAACAAACATGATTTACCGAAACAATTTCATATTCGGAAGCCACGATCCAGATCAGTGGCGCGGAACCGAAGGCCTTGTCGAAACTCGCCTGCATCCTGCCTAGGACGTCATCGAGTTCCTGTAACGCTTTTTGAGCGTCCGGGCTGTCGGGCCCGGTGCGCTGGGCCGCGTAATCGAGATGAGGCAGGTAAAGGTAGAAAAACGCGGGTCGAAATTTTTCTGCAGCATGGGCGGCTGACTTGGCAATCCAGGCTGAAGATTGGATGTTAGCCAGGGGACCCCAAAAGTGTTGCAGAGGAAAGTGACCAAACAGATCGAGAAGTTCCCCGTACAGATCACCCGGTTGTGTGTAACACCACAGGGATTCGGTGCCGTCAGGATTGTGAACGGGTGCGGGCATACAAACAAAGTCTGCTCCGCACCCCTTGCTCAGCATCGGAAACCAGGCGGCTGAAGTCAGATCCGGATCCTGTTGGTGCAGCAAGTCCCAGATTTGCGGTGCGGCCAATTTATCATTTCCGGCGGTCCACATTTCGACTTCCCCCGTTTCTCGCCAGTAAAAGCCGTTGGCAACTGCTCCGTGGTCGCTCGGCAGCCGGCCCGTTAACAGGTTAGCCTGAACCGGCCAGGTCACGCAGGGAAAGCTGGGCAGGAAGGATGCTTGTTCCCCCCGTGCAACGAGCTGCTGTAGATGGGGCATGTTGGCAACATCTTGTGCCCGGAGCCCGGGGACGGAAAGCAGAATGACGTGGTTCATTTTCTGACTCAGAAGTAAGCGAGAAGTTGAGAGAAGACCTGACCTCCAGCTGCGTCGCTCGTCAGTGAATCAGATTTGGCAGCCAGAGTCCGCTGACTGGATTTTCAACTTTTTCACCTTGTCGGAAACGAGGGAACAGTCGGCAGCACGTCGCATCCCCAAACCCGTGCTCGATCATCCCACTTGCAGATGGCGATTTCCGCACTTTAGGTGCGTTGGCCGAGTTTAACGCATGCTGCCGTTCATTCAAGCCGCCCTGCGTGCTAAGTGGGACTGAACCACTTCCCCAGCAGTATGGTGGGGACCAGCAGCGAAAGAATCCCCAATGCGTGGGCCGCATCACTGACGCACAAACAAATGACAGCATCCAACACGATGATCGACATCAAGCAAACCTTGATTGCATTTTGCACACTTCTCGGGGATGGATCCACAACCGATCGAAAACACCGCCAGCCAATCAACAGAGCCAGGACGGTCGTCAACAGGGGAACGCGAGAGGCGTAGTTTGATCGCAATTCGGGAGAAAGAAGATCCGGAAGAAATGAGAGAAATCCGATACCCATCACCAACACAGCGGAAGCCACCAGCAAACGCAACCGACTGCTGGTTTGGGCTTCTTGACGGGCGAAAAGGGTCACGCCCGTGATGTAAGTCCCCAGTCCGGCTGCAGCGACCAGTTGTGCTGGTTGAAATCCGGCCAACAGCCAGTGTCCCGGGGCCTGTTCGGCACTGGCAATGCTCATGCCCAACAGGAGGTTGACCGCTCGGCATAGCCCCATGGTCAAAGGGCCCAGCACTGTCGGCTTCAGCCAGCGGTCGTAGCCCACGACGAGTGCCGCCAAAAGACAGGCAACGACACCACATCGCCCGGGATGTACTACCGCTTCGGACCCCACATGAGCCGCAATGAATCCGCAGCTGATGCCCGCCAATAACAAGCCGTATCCCAGGTTTCTGGCATGCTGGATGGATAATTTTCCGGAGGGTAACGGACGTTCAGGTCGGAGTTGCCGATCGACGTCGTAGTCATAAACGTCATTCAACACCATGCCCGCTGTGTAGAGGAAACAAGAACTGCACACCAGGCTGACATAACTACTGAACGGAGCGAGCGTTGTTTGAACAAAAAGAAATCCGGCCGTGATATCTGCCACGGCGGTGAAAATGTTGGAAACGCGAAAGAGCTGTAAATGGACTCGCAACATGCTGTTGGCCTGTGGAAGGGTGTGTCTGCATCTTGGCCTGGCAAGATGAAGCCAGGCTGCGGTCATTTTGCAATGACAAGTAGGCCCCTCATTTTGCGCTGTTGTTGTCGTGGTTCCGGATCAGTCAACCCGTAAATTGAAGAACGACATTCGGTCAGCTACGAGGTTTGTTCTAACAACACCTTCCAACTTCGCAAACTAGTCTGATCCCGCATTTCCCGCCTGGAACACCGTAGCGAGAAATGCCTTGGCTTGGCGAGCGGCGTCATCCGGGTTGTTGATGTACGGATAGAGTTCGACGGTGATCCAGCCATCGTATCCAGTCTCTTCAATCGCGGTGATGGTCGCTTGGAAATCGATGGCACCCTGTCCGGGAATGAGATGTTGGTGGATCCGGGATGCGGCGATGTCTTCGAAATGATAGTGAACCGTTTGGGCGGCCATCCGCGGCACCCATTCCTGGGGATCTTCTCCGACGCAATACGCATGACCAATGTCGAAATTGAGCCCTACCAGATCAGAATCAATTCGCCCCTTGAATTCCAGGTACTGATCGAAACGTTCGATCAGTAGTTCCGGCTCGGGTTCAATCAACAAGCCGATCTCTAATTGCTCGGCGACTTCCACGCAGGGCATTAACTCATCATAGAAAATCTGGGCACCTTCCTCCCAGGTTTGACCTTCCATCAGGAAGCCCCCCGGTTCCGTCGTGATGTGTGGAGCACCGATTTCCTGGGCCAGATGCAATGCCCGCTTGGTGTGCTCGCGGCGAATGGCTCTGTAATGGGGATCAGGATCAGTCCAGCCCGGATGCCAGTACGCTTGTCGTGGGTCCGCCACGGCATTCATCATGAAAGCGTTGATGTTGGAAATTTCCAGGTGATGTTTTTCCAGGCACTGTCGAATGGACTGCTTCTGTTGATCCAGCAATCCCGCAGGCCAGGCATGTGGCACATCTGCCAGAATTTCAATACCCGTGTAACCAAGTTCTGCAATCTTGGAGATGGTGTCCTCGATCGAGAAATGAAGGTAAGCGTTACTACTGAAGGCGAGTTTCATACGTCAGTACTTCAGGCTTCGATGCTTCATGGCTGGTAGGATGGCACAGCGACAACTCTTGAGGCTGGACGTGAAGATGGGGCCGAACCAGCTGGGCCCTTCCGAGGCTCGCCAGTTCCAAGTACACGGGACATGTCACCATAACCATTTGGTTCTGGTTCCACAACAACCCCCGCTGCTGGCGCGTTTGCACCTGGACTCCTGCACAGTTAACTACTGGCACTGCGGTAAGATTGTAGGGCTAGCGTAAAGACTCGTCGTGATATGACCAGGCAGGCGAAGGTTGCCAGGATTGTGAATCCGGATAAGGATAGTCCCAACCAGGGACCCTCCGGTCGCAGAGGTCGAGCCAGAATGCGCGCGGGTACATTGACGACAATCAAGATAGGAATCACGAAGGTAAATAGTCCCCAGAGTGACCAGCCCCAACTACGAGCGTAAATTTCCATCGGATACCGGGAGAAGTTCGTGATGTAGAACCAGAAATCGTAGAGGCTTTGATTTCTTCCCAGCCAGATACTGGTGGCTGCCAAGGAGATCATCAGGCTGTACAGGATTGTCACGCCGCATGCCACATAAAACCAATACAACAAGACGTTCGCGGGATTTAACAATAGTGGGTTGTTACTTTGCGTTGTCAAACGCCAGACGCCTACCGTTAATAAGAGAATTCCCATGACAAAGTTAACCAGGGCGGACCAATCCACTTTTGCAAAAGAGATCAAGAACTGGGTGTCGATCGGTTTTAAAAGCACGAAATCGAGATTGCCTGTACGAATTAATTCACTGAACTCCTGCACGTTCGGCATAAAAAACGCCTGAACGATACTGAAAACGATCCAAGTTGTTGCCAGAAACACAAAGAATTCGTTTTGTTGCCAGCCGGAACCGTCCGCCAGCGGCTTGTGGTTCAGGTGATGGAAGATGATCAGATAAAACCCCAGGTTCATTAATGTCCACGAGATGGAAGCGACGCATTGGATAAAAAAATTGGTCCTGAACGTCATTTCGCGCACGAGGCTGTTCCGAGCGAAGGTAAGAAACACACGGATCAGAACGGGTTGTTGTTCGCTCATGAAACTATCCGCCAAATCCGCTGTACCGGCGTACGCCGCGTTTCCAGAGGTATCGCGACAGAAAAATGAAGAACAGGATCCATGCCACCTGGATACCGAGTTGCAGCATCAATTCATCCTGGCTTACTTTACCGAGGAAAACTGCGGCCGGAAAGTAAGCCAGGTATTTCAGGGGTAACAGATCGACCAGTAAGTTCCACGGCTCGGGGAGCATGTCGAGTGGAAACATGTGCCCGGAAAGAAAAAAGCTGAAGAGCATGTAGACGAACAGCAGCGAACTGACTTCCAGGAACCAGAATCCAATCAGTCCAATCGAGGTTTCGAGGAAGAATCCCAGCAAAAATCCAAGGATGAGCGAAGCGATAAACGCTGCCAGAGTGAGCGGGTCGGGCCAGCCTGCACTGAAATATCCCCGACAGAGGTAGAAGACGAGTGCAAAAGGAAGTGTTGCGACGGAATAATATGCCAGCTTATGTGCGATCCGACTGAGCATCAAAAACCCGACCATGTCCACAGGTTGAATCAAGAATTTCTTGATTTCACCGTCGCGAATCTGGCGGGCAACACCCGAAGCCAGGCCGGGCATGCTTGAAAATGCACGTCCTACCATGGTCAGCAAGTAGTACGCGACCATGTCTGGAAACGTGAAATTTGCAATCTCGACTTTTTCAGCGGACCCACCCCCGATCGATTCGAAGATAGCCCACCACAGGAAAATCTGAGTGATGATGGGCAAGAATCGCATCAGGGTGCCTAGGGCGAAATCACCTCGGTAAACAAGACGTTCTTCCAAGGCAATGCGAAGAATGGTCCACCAGGTGTGGGCTCGAACGTACACTCTTAGGCTTCTTTCGATCTGGCGGCTCTGGAGAAGACGTCTGCGATGACATCTTCGAGGGGCGGATCCTCGACACTGACGTCTTCAACCGAATAATGGGAAAGTAGTGAAGCCAATTTTTTAGCAACAACATTGCGATCGATACGCAACTTGGCTTTGGGAGGAATCACTTCGAGGATCTCGCCGAAGAGGGTCAGATCTGGGGGCATTTGGTTTTCCGTGAAGGCCAGGGTAACGATCTTGTGACCACTGAAGCGATCGAGGATACCAGCCAAGGACCCGTCATATTCGACTTGACCGTGAGCGATCACCACGACCCGTTCGCAAAGCGCTGCGACATCCTTCATGTAGTGACTTGTCAGCAGAATCGTAGTTTGTCGCTCGAGTTGGTACTGTTTGAGGAATTGCCGGACGTTGTGTTGCGCGATCACATCCAGTCCGATCGTCGGTTCGTCCAGGAATAGGACTTCGGGTGAGTGGAGCAGGGCGGCGATCAATTCCATCTTCATCCGCTCTCCCAATGACAATTCTCTGACGGGTTGCCTGAGCAATTCTCGCACACTGAGCAAATCGGTTAACTCGTCCAAAGTCCGTTCAAATTTAGCCGGTTCAATGCGGTAGATCTGCTGATGCAAACGATAGGATTCATTCGCGGGGAGATCCCACCAGAGTTGGTTCTTTTGTCCCATCACCAGTGCGAAGCGACGACGGTAGGCATTTTTGCGCTCCCACGGTACATATCCCAACACTTGCGCGGTTCCACTGGTGGGATTAATGACACCGGAAAGCAATTTTAACGTGGTGGTTTTTCCAGCGCCGTTGGGGCCCAGAAAGGCAACAAACTCACCCTTTGCCACAGTCAGGTCGATACCACGTACCGCGTTGACGTCGCGATACTCCCGTTGGAACAGTCCACGCAGCGAAGCCACCAGACCTTCCTTCTTCTGGTAAACGCGATAAGTTTTTGTGAGCTGTTTCAGTTCGATGACATTCATGGCTGGTCCGATTATAGGTATCCACATCTCTTACAGATAGTTGTGCTCGAAACGTTTTCAGCAGGATGGAGAGCCAAGGATAAGGAGGATTACTTACTTGACCTTGCGCGGAAAAGATTTTCTCCGGAAGCAAGAAGTCCGTTGACCATCGGCTCAGGGGTCACTGACCTGCCGTCCGGCATGTTGCAAAAACAGCAGATTTTCTAAAAAAGGGTTTACATTGTTTCACCTCTGGTGTTTCGATATAATCCCCGGTGTAGAGGCAATCCACCCGTGAATAGGAGATTCAGCAACGTTTCGAATTGGTATTGGCCACGACACCCATCGCCTTGAGGAAGGTGGTCCTTTGCGACTTGGTGGCATTGATATTCCACATGACCGCCACCTGGTAGGACACAGCGACGCTGACGCTTTGCTGCATGCGATCACTGACGCTCTGTTGGGAGCTGCGGGACTAGGGGACATCGGCGAAATGTTTCCGGACACAGATGAAGCAAATCGCGGCCGCGATTCGGCCGAGATGCTGTCCCAGGCGGCGGAAGCAGTACGTCAGAAAAACTATCAGATTGGCAACATCGATTGCATTATGTTTGCGCAACGGCCTCGACTGACACCTTTTAAAGAGCGCATTCGCGGGCGGGTGGCCGAGATTCTCGCGGTGACGCCAGACGCGATTGGGATCAAGGCAAAAACTGGTGAACAAATTGGTCCTGTGGGATTGGACGTGGCCATGATGGCTCAGTCGGTGGCTTTGTTGATTCGTGACGACGAAGTTACTTAATTGGTCCTCGCCGGTTCGTCCCTGGATCAGTAAACAAATAACATAACGCGGTAGTTGTTCAGACGGTGACCGTTGATTTGACGTTTTCTTGACTTGATATTGAGCGACGGCTATCGATTTGGACGATTGAAACGAAACCAACGGAGCCGCAAACTCATGTCCGGAGTGCTGCCGCTCCTTTGATCCGGAGAACTTCTTGCCGACAATAAAACTGGAAAAAAGCGTCATTCACTTGAAGAAATTTGTAAGTCGCCATGTCCACCACCCTTCAATCCTCGCCTCCTGCAGAAGACGAATCTCCTGTCATGACCATTCAGATCTACAATACGCTCACCCGTAACAAGGAACCATTGGAGCCCGTGCACCCCGGGCGCATCGGGATCTATCTGTGCGGTCCTACGGTATACAAAGAAGCTCACATCGGACACATGGTCGGACCGGTCATCTTTGACTGTATCAAGCGTTATTTAACTTACAGTGGGTTTGAAGTGACATGGATCGTCAATATTACCGACGTGGATGACAAATTGATTGCCCAGTCACAAGAGCGCGGCATTTCGATGAACCAGGTGGCCACGGAAATGACGATGGACTACTGCGCCAACTTGTTGGCATTGGGCGTGGATCAAATTACCCACTTGCCCAAGGCGACGGAGAATATGGATGAGATTATCCGATTCATTCAAGATTTGATTGAAAAAGGTTTCGCGTATGCGGTCGAAGGGGATGTGTTTTTTGACGTGTCGCAAGATCCTCAGTACGGCAAACTGAGCAATCGTAAGGCGGAGGATCAGCAGGGAGAGGGGGGTGGTGCAGCTGCCAAGAAACGTTCGTCGGGTGACTTTGCGCTGTGGAAAGCGGCCAAGCCAGAGGAACCTTCCTGGGAAAGTCCCTGGGGCCCCGGGCGACCAGGTTGGCATATCGAGTGTTCGGCGATGAGCCGCAGAATCCTGGGCCAGACCTTTGATATTCACGGCGGTGGACTCGATCTGATCTTTCCTCATCATGAAAACGAAATCGCACAAAGTGAGTGCTGCCACGGTCAGCCGATGGCCAAATATTGGGTACATAATGGGCTGCTTCGTGCGGGACAAGCGGGAAAAATCGGCGGCCGGGCGGACCGCCAGCAGGGAGAACCTCAGTTCGACGAGGAAGAATCCGCTCAGAAAATGAGTCGCTCGAAAGGAGCGGGTGGTCTGCGAAGTCAAATCACTCGTTTTGGTGGTGATCGTATTCGATTTTGCCTGCTACGGACCCACTATCGAAGCACGATTGTATTCAGTGATGAAGGAATTGCGGAGGCGGGCACCGCGCTCGATAAGTTCTACACGTTTTTCGAACGTTACGAGCGAATCACCTCGCTCTCTTTTTATCTGACAGATACACCGACGGACCTGCGTCGCCTGATTAGTCGTCGAGCGGACGGAGAATTTGATCCCGCTGGAGACGGATTGCTGATCGAACTGAAAAAGTTACGAGATAGCTTCCTCACAAAAATGGACGACGACTTCAATACAGGGGCCGCCGTCAGCGATTTGTTCCAGATGCTATCAGCCCTCAATAAATTTGTCGACGATCAAAAGCTCGAAGACAGTTCGCACGATTCATCCACCATGGCATCCTTCCTGCGTGGTTGTGAAACCTTGCGTGAATTGTCAGCCATCCTTGGATTGTTCCTCAAGCCGCGCCAGGTTGCCAGTGGAGGAAGCGGCGGTGATGACGACGTGCTGGATGACGTAATGCGTGTCATGATGGATTTGCGGACGGCTGCCCGAGCAAAAAAGGATTTTGAGACGGCAGATCAAATTCGGGATCGCCTGGGTGAACTGGGGATTGTTCTGGAAGATCGTAAAGGCGAAACGGGCTGGAAGCGGCAGGCGGACTCGTGATCGACGCATCGTACAGGAGTGGTAGTTGGATGTCTCGTCGCGTGATTCTTGTTCCGGGTTTGAAGTGCACGTGTTTAAAAGGCCATCGCCGGTAGCTGTCGTCCAGAGGGTGAATTGCGGGTCGGGTGGTTGGTACAGGGCGAGCGGTGAATTCGACAACTCCCAACGGGCTGATGGTAATAAAAGTTCCTGAATACCTGATCATCGGACGTGAATAAATCATGAACGCTAAAACCGGCCAACAACAATCGCAACGCATTCTCGGAATTGATCCGGGATTGAATGTCACGGGTTATGCCATACTGGAAACAAACGATGCGGGCTTGAATGTTTGTGAAGCGGGTGTCATTCATGGCCGTTCACGCAATTCGCTGAAGCAACGTGTGTTTGAGATTCACGAAGGTGTGGTTGAAATTATCCAGAGTTTTACGCCGCACGTGCTGGCCTTGGAGGAGTTGTACTCGCACTATCAACGTCCCAGAACCGCCATTCTAATGGGACATGCCAGGGGTGTTATTTGTCTGGCCGCCGCCCAGCATGGCATGACTGTGCGACATTACCCGGCGACGAAGGTCAAGAAAATTATCACCGGTAACGGGCATGCACCAAAGGCACAGATTCAAGCGGCGGTTCAGCGGGAACTGGGGCTCCGAACGAT
>CAUZBP010000004.1:0-146923 GCA_963578105.1 Planctomycetota bacterium | reverse complement strand
CGATCCAAGACGGCTGGGAAGTTATCGAGGGAGAGATCCACCTGCGAAACGATCGCGGAAGGGCGGGTCATATCGTCACCACCCGGCAGTTCTGTAACTTCGATCTTCAATTCGAGTGGAAAATAACAGCCGGAACCAACAGTGGCGTGAAGTACCGCGTGCGGAATTTCGCAGGCCGTGTGCTGGGGTGCGAGTTCCAAATCCTGGACGATGCCATGCACCCGGAGATTGACCCTAAGCATTCGACAGGTTCTCTTTACGACATGTATCGACCGGCCCGCTCCAAACCTCTTCATCCCGCGGGCCAGTACAACCACGCCCGCATTCTTGTTTGCGGAAGGCATATCGAACACTGGCTGAATGGCCAGCGTCTCCTTGTGGCCCGTGTCGGTGGCTGTCGATGGCGTCAACAAAAGGCAAACAGCAAATTCTCCGATGTCTCCGGTTTCGGAGACGTCGGGCCCGGCCGTATCATGCTTACCGATCACAACAGCGAGGTGTGGTACAAGAACCTGACGCTGCGGCCCCTGGCAGTTCACCCGGGCCCCTTGTTGGCTACGCCCGGTGATCTATTTCGGCGCTGTGGTTCATCCCGAACACGATTTCTTTTTCGACACTGCCGTTAGATGCCCGGGGTTGTCAAAGTTTGGATATTCGATAGTCTGTTTTTCTCTGAACCGAAAGGGTCCAGCAGCCGGCGTGTAATTCGAATCAACACGACATACAGGCCCACTGGCAGGTCGATTCCTCGCGAGACCGGAGCAACTTTTCTCACAACGCACGACGCAATGGGGTAACCATCATGCCCGTCACTCACCATTGGCTGAAAGAACCCGGGCCCCGCCTGCAAGGATCTCGAGACCTGGACAGTTCGAAGTGTCAGGCGCCCTGCATTGTTCGCAACCCGTCCGGCGGGTTTCGATTGTTCTACACGGCCGTCGGACCGGGCAAACCTTTCCCCTCGTGCCAGGGATATATCCTGAGTGCGGTTTCAGAAGATGGGCTGTTTTTTCAGACGGAACCGGGGATTCGCCTGGCGCCACATCCAGAACTGCCTCACATGTCACTTCGCATCCTTGCGCCAACAGTCACCCGGATCAATGACGGTGGCTGGCGGATGTATTTTGAGTCCCGCGGCACGGCCGATCGACCAACCGTCATCTGCAGTGCAATCTCCCGCGACATGCTGTCCTGGGAACTGGAGGACGGGATCCGACTGCAGGGTCCGGAACGGACTGGCGGCCCCCGCTTTTCGCCGCTTCCTGACGGTCGTGGCCGATTGTATTGTTTTGGCCAGGTCCCAAACCCGGGCGATCAACGGACGACGAAAGGTGTGATCAGTGCCGTCACCAACGACGGCCTTCACTTCACCTTCGAGGCGGGTTATCGAATCAAGGAGAGGCAGACCACCTATGACTCGGGGGGCGTCACAGCAGCCGAAGCGATACCGCCACAGGGTGGCCAGGACAGCTGGAGCATGGTCTACTCCGCGTGGCAAGATGTGCCACCGGGAACCAAAGTCCCACTGCATCCGAGCCACGACGTCAACGCCGTCACGACAGGTTCCAGCGAAGACTTTGCAGCCGCATCGATCGCGACCGACATGGCGGGGTACCGGTCCCGGATTTTCATGGCCTACTCGGCGGACGGCCTGGTCTGGAGCCGAGGTGAGTGTGCCATTGAAGGAGACGGATACCATGGCAATGACCTGGACGGCGTGCATGCCGAAGACATGTCGGTGATCCATCTTGGTGCGGGAAAATACCGCATGTACTACGCTGCTTGCGATCAGGCCGGGAATTGGCGGATTGCCAGTGCAATCTCGAACGGTCCTACCACTTGAAGTTTGAACGCCTCAATCAACCACATGCCAATTCCTACCCGGAGATAATGATCAATGCCCGCAGAACACTTAGCACGCTGGCCGGACCTGCTGGTGATTGGACTGAACCTGGCCATCATGGTCGCCATCGGTGTCTACTGTGCACGTAAAACCACCTCTGCAGACTCCTACTTTCTGGCCGATCGCAGCATGCCCGGCTGGGTGGTGGGATTTTCGATCATGGCCACGATCATTAGTTCCATGACGTTCCTGGCACTGCCCGGTGCAACTTTTAAAGATGACTGGCGTTTCATGCCGGCACATTTCCTGTACTTCATTCCTGCCGTGGTGACCTACCTGGTCTTCATGCCTTTCTTTCGTCGCGGACACATCCGCACGGCCTATGAGTACCTGGAACAGAGGTTTGGTGTCTGGGCCCGGGTGTACGGTGCAATGGCGTTTCTTTTTTACCACATCTTCCGCACCGGGATCATCCTCTACGCCGTCAGCTTGCCGTTCCAGAAGATGAGCGGGTGGGACCTCTCCTACGTGATCTACGGCCTGGGCTTCCTGGTGGCCCTGTATACCATCGCCGGCGGACTGCGGGCGGTGATTTACACCGACTGCCTGCAGGGCATCGCGTTGATCGTCGGGGGCCTCATCTGCACCCCCATTATCGCCTACCTTGTTCCGGGAGGCCTGGACCAGATTTTTTCGGAAGCGCACGCGGCCGGGAAATTCTCGGTCGGCAGCACCGCCTTCATTTTCGGTGAGAAAACCGTGTGGGTCATCATCCTGGTCTACCAATTCATGTTCCTGCAAATGATGTGCACCGACCAGAGCATGGTGCAGCGTTACCTGGCGATAAAAACCGACAAAGAAGCCCGGCAGGGATTCGTCCTGGGAACATTACTCACGATCCCCGTGTGGCTGTATTTCGCTTTCATTGGCACGGCACTTTACGTGTTTTATCAGCACTTCCCGGACCCGGCGCTGGCAAATGCCAAACCGGAAGAGGTCTTTCCCTATTTCATTCTTACGAAAGTCCCGGCCGGCGTGGCCGGGTTCGTCATCTCCGGATTGCTGGCGGCCGCCATGTCAACGCTCGATTCCAGCATCAATGCTTCCGCCGCTACGGTGACCAACGATTTCTACCGGCGTTTCAAGTCGTCAGCCGGCACTGAACAACACTACCTCTTGGTGGGCCGCGCGATGTCCGTCGTGTTCTCCCTGATCATGATCGGTGTGGCCATGGCGGTTCACAAGCTGCGCACCGACACCCTGATGGACATGCAGACGCTCGTCTACCCTGTCGTGACTGCCGGGCTTTTGAGCCTCTTCCTGCTGGGATTCCTGACTGTCCGTGTCGGGTCCCGAGCCGCCCTGATCGCCACCCTGGCGACTGTTGCCCTGGTCGGGGGCTGGGTTTTCTTGAACACGGATCAGGGAAGCGGGCGATTTCCGGATTTGGCCAAGCATTTTCCGAACGAGTACTGGATCGGCGTCCTGCCACATTTGTTCTTGCTGGGATTGGGCTACGCCCTCAGTTGGGTGCTGCCACGCCGCGCCGATTCGTCCCTCGAAAACTTGACGATCTGGACCAGCCAGCCCCCCCCTTGAGCAGGCGGGCAGACCATCTCCCGTGCCTCATCCGATTCCTTCATTTTCCTCTCCATTGCCAGGCAGTTCTTGATGACGTCAGTTCCCCGGTTCTATCTGCACAGTGACGGCAACTTCCTTTACGTCTCTCACCCCCCTCTCACCGAAGAGCAATTTCTCTACGAAACCGTCGGGTGGCTGACCGGAACCCAGGTGGACGGCATCATTTGCCACATGTTTACGGTCGGGGATTGCAGCCCCCTGTTTCCCCACGATTACGCTGCAGCCCAAACCGTCTTTCCAGACAAGGCAATGAGTGTCTTTACCTGGAAGGGCATCCGCAATCTGCAGGCCCTCCTCCAATTCCCCAGGGACCCCTGGGCCCTGGCCATCGAACAATCCCACGCGGAAGGGAAACCCTTCTGGGGTGCCATGCGTTTCAACGACGGCCACTCGGGTCAGCACGGCATGCGCAGTCAATTCGGCATCGATCACCCCGAATACCGCCTGGGAGAACGTTGCGCCAACGACAACCACGATCCCGATCCTGACGGCCACGTTCCACCCTGCCGGCACCTTGATTTTTCCATACCGGCCGTTCGCCAACATCAGCTACGACTTGTGGAAGAACTATGCGGCCGCTACGACGTGGATGGTTTCGAGCTGGACTTCACTCGCGATTGCGGCCACAACTTCCCCCACAACCTCCCCGAACCTGGTGCTACGATCCTCTCGGCACATGTCCGGCAGATAGGTGAGCTTCTCGACCGGATTGGAACACAACGTGGACGGAAGATCGACTTCGGCGCCCGTGTGCCCGGTACGCTCGCAGCCTGCCACGCTGCCGACCTCGATGTGAACCACTGGGTCGCGGAGGGACTGGTGGACGTGCTCACTCCCACCGTCTATTACGACACTGCCTGCGAACTTCCCTTCGACTCCTTTGTCGATCTCGCGCGAGACAGAAACTGTCTGGTCTATGCGAGTGTCACCGAGGGCGTCGGCCCGGGACGTTTTCGGCCCCCGCCCGCCGAGGCGGTGCGCGGTGCGGCGTTGAACGCCTGGCGGCAAGGCGTTGCTGGAATCAACCTCTTCAATTTCCATCACCACCAGATCGCCAACCGCCTGCAGGACATGACCTTGCTCGGCGAATTGGGATCGGTCGACACCCTGGCACGCAAGGACAAGCTCTACATGCTGGCCGAAATCGGCGTGCCCAGCCAAAGCCGATTTTTTGGCAAGTCCTACCAGTCGGCCCATCCCCACCAGTTACCAGCCGAACTGCACAACGCCGGAGACAGCCTCCTTCTCTCTTTGCCGGTGGGTGACGACCTGGAACTCGCGCGGCGGGAACGTGTTCTGGCCACATTGGACTTGAAACTTGACTTCTGCCATCTGACCGGCGACGAGCAACTGCAACTGACCATCAATGGCATCGATATCCCACTGCACGAGGGTCACGTCAACGTCGGTCAGCAGTATCCCTGGAACTGGAACGGACACTTTGGACACCTGGAAATCGGCTTGGACCTGCTGCCGCGCGACTGCATCCAACAGGGCGAAAACGAGTTCACGCTGACCCTACACAAACGGCCCGCTGACATCCTTCAGCCGTTGGCTCTGTATTCCTTACGACTGGAAGTGCGTTATCAGGCGCTTCCGATGGGACTCGGTTGACCGCGGCGGACTGGCCACTCCCTGACACCGGAGCCACCTTCGACCACGGGCAGCCCCCAACTGTTTTCGATCAGTTGCTGTTTCTAGACCTTGTCGACAAACTGGAAACTGTAGAGTTCTGCGTTCCGCAGAAAAACATGCAGTTTTACGAATCGTCCCGTGGGAAGTTCCGACTGCTCCTTCCATTTCACTTCCAACGCCACCCCATCTCCGCTGACCGTCTGGCAATTGGTACGTTCAAATCCGGCCACCACCACGCCCTGGTCATCAGCAATCGCCGCTTCCAGCGAGCCCCCCGGGGCGCACTTCACGTTCACCAGGAGTTTGTCCCCCGTGGGAAAAACAGGACGGGTCACCAGGACCCCGGTTCGAGCCGGCCCGGCTGCCAGACTGACAAAACGGTCTCGTTTCATTGTCGCAAGCCCCAGCCCGTAGCGCACCTCATCCAGATTTCCGCTCTCCGGAACGTCGAGGCCCTCGGGAACACCCACCATCCACCAGTCGTGATGGACATTGGCACCCCCGTGATACACGTACAACTCGTCACCCACCTCGACCGGTTTGCTGCAGACCGTTGTCATGTACGGATTCCAACTCTCCGGCCCGCCCGGTGTCAGCCACGCCCGGCCCGGTTGAACACGATTAAAATCTCTTCCATCTCGCGAGTACGTGAGCTGAACATCCATTGTGTTATCGGTGTTATGCAGAATATTGAGCAGCCCCAGCCAATCGTCACCAATCTGAAACTGTTCCATGCCATAGAACTCGTCGTCGATATTATCGACATCGCTTTCAGGCACTACCAACGGCGCGGGCGTGGACCAATGGATCATGTCGCGGCTCTCCGCCCGATAAATCCGCCGTTTGTTTTCCCGACCAAATTGCTGAGGGTAATTCGGGGCAATCCAACCCCCATCGGTCGGGTTGCGCATATCCTGCACGACCGCGGAACACATCAGCGGATGCCGCCCATTGAGCCGATAGACACCCGATTCAGGTTCTACCGAGACGGTCACCACGTCACCCGCCACCGAACCGCAGGCACCATACTGGACGGGCTCGGGCTGCACCTCCCAGTGGATTCCATCCTCCGAAAAGGCCACACGAAATGTTCCACCACCTTGGTCGTCGGCGTCCTCGGTGGCCATATTCTCAAACACCATTTTAAATCGCTGCGAAGAGATCTTTTCACTCTCATCCAACAGGACGTAGGCGCAGTGGACAGGCCCCACACTCTGGCGCCCTCCCAGCACAATATTTGTGTTGTGCCCCTGTTCGATTACCAAACCCAGTTCGGGTTTCGTCCACTCGATTCCGTCCACAGATTCCGCATATAGATTTCGGGAAGGCCAACTGAGATGCAAATTCAAACACAGCTTTTTGTCAGATTCCCGTCTCCATGAGATAGGATTGGACAGGTCGTGGATCTCCCAATCCTCGTACCAACACTTGAACAGCTGATCGCGCGGGTCGCGAATCACATTCCACGTATTGCAACTGAGATAGGGCACGTGTTCCCAGGGTCGATCCTTTTGGAGGACCGGCTGATCCATCACGGGTTCAGGCGAGTGAAATCTCCGCGTCAAATTCTGGGTCTGGTCCAGCAGCAGGTCATCAAAGAAAAACTGCCTTCGAGATCCGATACGAAGATAAACACTGTCGGTAACGAGATGGTTCATGAAACGCGCCCTGACGATGGTGAATTAGAAAACACAAGATGCTACAGATTTGCGGCCACAAAATAAACGCCAACCCATTGCCGATAAATTCTTTTCTACGACACCGCTATTGTTTAGTCGTGTGAACCGGTCAACGTGCATTCACTGGCCCGCTCAGGCCAGAATGTCATGCACCACGTTACCGTAGACATCCGTCAGCCGGAAGTCTCGTCCAGCAAAACGATAGGTAAGCTGTTCGTGGTTCAAACCCAGGCAATGCAGAATCGTCGCATGCAGATCATGATAATGAACTTTATCTTCCACGGCGGCAAAGCCCAGGTCGTCCGTGGCGCCGTGCACGTAACCTCCTTTAACTCCCCCGCCAGCCAACAAAAAACTGAAGCCATAATGATTGTGATCACGGCCCGAGAGGTTGGGAAATTCGGCGACGGGTGTCCGACCAAATTCTCCGCCCACAATCACCAGGGTACTGTCCAGCAACCCTCGTTGCTTGAGATCAAACAGGAAAGCGAATAGCGGTTGATCCGATTCCCCGGCCAACCTGCGATGAGATTCCTCCAAGCCGTCATGACTATCCCAACCCCCTCCCGGATGGGTATAGACCTGTATCACCCGTACTCCTCGTTCTACCAAACGCCGTGCAATCAACATCTGGCGCGCATGGGGTCCGGAACCATAAAGATCATGGATATACTGTGGCTCCTGGTTCACATCAAATACGTCTGCCGCTTCCGTCTGCATTCGGGCCGCCAGTTCAAAGGACTGGATCCGGGCTTCCAGGCGAGACTCCTTTTCTCGCTCTACCAGGTGAAGTTCATTAAGCCTGCGGACCAGGTCCAGTTGTCGTCGCTGGCCAAAAGTCGAAAAGCTCGTGTTGCGAACATTTTCAATCAGCTGATCCACGTCCCGATATTTGGTCTGCAGGAACGTCCCCTGATAAGCACCGGGCAGGAAAGACGACCCCCACAACCTCGATCCTAACGTGGGCACACCATCGGGACAAAGCGCAAAAAATCCGGGCAGGTTTTGGTTCTCCGAACCCAGCCCGTAAGTGACCCAGGCACCCCAACTGGGACGGGTCACGATATTGTGTCCGCAGTTGAGTAGTTGAATTGACGGCTCGTGGTTAGGAACGTCGCAATGCATGGAACGGACAACGCAAATATCATCGATCATGGCGCCGGTCTTTTCGAAAATCTCGCTGACGGGGATGCCACTCTGTCCACGTTTCTGAAATTTGTAAGGCGATTTCATTACGGCGCCGGTCTTTCGCTCCGTGGGCAGTCCGAGATTCCCTGCCGACTTTCCATGCAAACGTTCCAGCAGGGGCTTCGGATCGAAGGTGTCGACTTGCGACGGTCCCCCTTTAAGAAAAAGGTGTACCACGCTTTTGGCCTTCCCGGGAAAGTGAGACGGCTTGGGAGCCAAGGGGCGAAGGTTGGTGGTGGACCGGTCCGCAGCTGCCAGGAACCCGTCGTCCGCCAACAGGCCAGCCAGGCCCAACAGGCCCATTCCCACACCGGAACGGCCCAACAACTCGCGGCGCGAGAACGCTGCCGGTTGGCAGGAGTCGAAGTGTCGATCTGGTTGTCTCTTGCTTGACATGCCTTCAATCCACGTAAATAAATTCGCTGGTCATCATGAGGGCCTGAGCCAATTGTTGCTTGATTTCCGCCTGCACACCACGAAAATCAGCGCGTGAATCCCAACGTGCCACTGGCGCCCGTTGGCCCGCCCCGTCCACCGGATACAACCGCAGCCGCCATTGGAAATCGTCATCCGATCCATCCTTACAGCCACTCACCACGAAATCGAGCGTGTCACCCGGTTTGACTTCAAAGGTCCCCGTCCCGGTCGTCGTCTCCTCCCCGTGCGCCGACCATTTTCCCAGTTCACCAAAACGGCTGGAAATCAGGCGGGCCTCAACTCCGTCCCCCTTTTTCCTTTCGATCTCCCGGTCCGACTCCTTCACTTTCTCCTTTTCGGCCACGTGTCCCAAGACGCCGCGCACCACGACTCGTCCCTCCCACGGTGACGTCCAACGCCGGACCACGAACGGTTCACTCACCCTGGTCCGCCCACCATGACGATCCAGATGAATTGCAGCGGAGTTTGTCGCCTTTCCGCGCGACCAGTCGCTGCCATTCCAACTCGCGAAAGGGGTGAACCCGACGAGTCTCCCCGTTGACCCGTTCAATTCTCCCTGGCCATACTTCCAGTCCGAGTAGTTTTCCTTCGGTACGTCGCCGACTTCCAGGAACCGACGGGCCCAACGCACTTCTGCGGGACTTGGATCGCGAGCAAACAACACCCGGTACAGTTGTTCTATCACATTCTGCCCTGCCCTGACGGCTTGGTGACTGGCCCGTTCCGACAAAGCGGCGGCGCATTGCACCACAAAATGATTGTTCATCATATACAGTGTCTGTTGGGGCACGGTGGTCTCCGGCCGACCGGCACTGGTCGCATCCGGACTGGGAAAATCGAATGTGGAATAAAGCAGCGGAAGCTCTCCCCGGTTCACAAACCCATAGACGGTTCTCCGTCGTGGATAGGGGACTCGCAGAATTCTGTCCGGAACGCCGCCCACTTTTCCATCCAGTATCCCAGCAACCGCGAGCAGAGAATCACGAATTCCTTCAAACTGTAGGCGACGTAAATTCTGTCGCCACCACAAGTGGTTTTCGGGATCCACCCGAACCCCATCGCCACGGTGAATACTTGCCTGGCGAAAAGTTGCCGAGAGCAGCATTTGACGGTGTAATTTCTTCATGGACCAACCCCCGGCCACAAAACGGCCGGCCAGATGGTCCAGAAGTTTCCGGTGCAAAGGCACGTCACAGCGAACGCCAAAATCACTCGGTGTCGAAACCAGCGGTGCCCCGAAATGATTCATCCAAACCCGATTAACCAGCACTCGCCCGGTGAGCGGATTCTGCGGAGAAACAATCGCCCGCGCCAGCTCGTATCGGCCGCTTCCCAGCCGAAAGGGTTCATCATTCACTCCCGACAAAATACTGAGAAACTTCCTGGGGACCAACTCCCGCGGCTGCGCGGCGTTGCCCCGATGAAACACTCTCGGATCGTGACGCGTCTTCGAATCGACAAGCGCCATGGCCCGCGGAACGGTGTCTTTTCCCTTCGCGATCCACTGTTCGACTTCCTTTAACAACTTCTGGACAATTTCCTGCGCCTTCCGGTCCGGCAGGAGTCGAATCAGGTTGAACCCGATATCCGGAAGCGGAAGATTGGCAGGCGCCCCGGGCGCGTACAACACTTGCCGGAGTTCTTCTCGAGCCAAGTCACGAAACCCGGTTGGCGCCGGCTGCGCGTTGATTTCCGCTTGCCGCTGTCCCGACTGCCATTTGCTTTCCGTCTCTCGCAGCAGTTCCCCGTAAATCAGTGATACGTCCTCCAGATTCGTCGGCAGTCGCTTCGCAAGTGCACTCGCCAGGTACGGATTGATCCGCGTTGCCGGCCCAGCGCCTACCCGAACAACATACTGCTGGCACAACTGTCGCGACTGCTCCGTAAAACCCGCTTCCGAAAGGGTGGCAAAGTCGTGCCAGGGGGTCAGCACCGGGTCGTGCAACTGTTTGGTCCTGCGCAAAAGCGCCTGCCAGCGCAGCGTCATCGTTGGATTGAGTTCTCCCGGTTCGACGATGATCAAGGAGTTGTCCATCTCGATCCCATCATCCTCGTCGCGTTGGGCGGCCAGCAGGTACTCGTCCGCCCGGGCCTTGGCTCCCTGCACCAACTCAGCGTGTTTTTCCGTGGCGAAATCGGTCAGGGCCTTGACCCTCTTGTCGAGTTCCCGCTGGTAGTCCTGATATTCGTCTGTCTCCGGAGGGGGACCCAGCAGCGGCCCCACGATTGGCTCTGCGGAACTCCGAAACACCCCGTAAAGTGAATAGTAGTCGGCGGTAGGGATCGGATCGTATTTGTGGTCGTGACAGCGGGCACAGGCAACCGTCAGGCCCATCAGGCCGCGCGTCACGACATCGATCCGATCGTCCAACACATCGTGCAGATTATTCATGAACCGTTGGCCCACCGTGAGAAATCCCAACGCGGCCATGGACGCTTGTTCCCTGCCCACCACAAGGTGGTCCGCGGCGATCTGTTGAATCACAAATTGGTCATACGGCAAATCGCGATTGAAGGCAGCAATCACGTAGTCCCGATAGGTGTAGGCGTAGGGGTAATTGAGATCCTCGAAATAGGCAAACCCCTTGGTGTCGGCATAGCGTGCCACATCCAGCCATAGTCGTCCCCAACGCTCGCCGTACCGCGGAGATGCCAGCAAGCGATCGATCACTTTTTCATAGGCATTGTCACTTAGATCGTTCTCGAACTCGCGAACCTCATCATAACGTGGAGGCAAACCCAACAGATCGAACGTCACACGTCGCAGTAGTGTTCGCCGATCCGCAACGGGCGAAGGTGCCACCTTTGCCGCTTCCAGTTTTTCCAGCACAAACGGGTCCACCGAGGTTCGAGACCAGTGAACATTTTGGACCACCGGCAGCACCGGCTCCCGAACCGGTTGAAACGCCCAATGCCCCCGGCTGGTTTGATCGGATGTTATTCCTGTCTCCGGCGACAGACGCTCCGGCCAAAAGGCCCCTTCCTGAATCCAATGTTCCAACACGGCCGTTTCGTGGGCGTCTAAAGCTTGGTCGGGAGGCATCTGAAGGGCGCCTTCACGACGTACCGCTTGCACCAACAGACTACCGGCCACATCTCCGGGAACGATGGCTGGACCGGAATCTCCGCCCACCAGGAGACGATCCAACGCATCCAACCGTAAACCATTCTCCTGCGTCCCGGGCCCGTGACACTCCATACAACGGGATACCAGCAAAGGACGCACCTGCCGCTCGAAAAAGTCGGACTCGGATGACGATTTTTCCGCGGCAGCAGAAATGCTGACAGAAAACACCACGATGACGAAGCAGGGAAAAATGAGCCGGTTCATGTAGTGATTATAATCGATTTCACACGGCGGAAAAATCACATCTGATGCGGAAGAAACATCAACATCGCTGGAACAACAGAAAGACGCCGTTCCACGTTACAGTGCGACGGACTTCGACAGGCACGGCATCCCTAGCTGTAAAGTCCCGGAATCACCTTTCCGCCATAAATCCGGTGCGGACGGCCATCAACATCTCTCCAGATGCCTGTCCGTGGAATGCCGAGCGCCTCGTAGATGGTCGCCGCGAAATTCTCCGGCAACTGAATGTCGCGAGTCGGTTCAGACCCGGTACGATCGGAGGCTCCGATGATATTTCCACCCTGGACACCGCCACCGAAAAACATCACCGTGTTCACGGGTCCCCAATGATCCCGGCCCGCCCTTTTATTGATCTTCGGTGTCCGGCCGAACTCACCCGTCATGATCACCAGGGTCTCATCGAGCAGTCCACTTTCCCCCAAGTCATCCAACAAGGCCGACACGGCCCGGTCCATCGGCGGCAGGAGATTATTCTTCAGCGTGATGAAGTTATTCAGGTGCGTGTCCCAAGATGAATTCTTTCCCAAATTGACCTGCACAAGATTGACGCCGCTCTCCACCAGACGTCTCGCCATCAACAGGGACAAGCCGAACTTGTTGTCTCCGTAACGTTCCCGCAATTTCTGGTCCGCCTTTTCGACGTTGAAGGCATTGGTCACTTTCTCGTCAGCCAACACCGAAATCGCCTGTCGTCGGGAACTGTCAAACTCGTCTCCAGCCCGTTCCAGAACCCGTTGCTGCTGTTGTATTTCGCCCAGCAGATCGATCCGTCCACGTAACCGGTCCTCACCTCCCTCGGGCAACTCCAACATGGGCAACTCGAACACCCCTTCCGAGCCGTGCTGAAAATCCGACCCGTCAAATCGAAAACACTCCGGGCAGGCGCCGTTACCCAAACGGCATTTGGCCGCGATGTCGATGTGCCAGGCGTCCCAACGTTCTCCCAGGCGACCCGCATACTGGCCGGGCCGAACCTGATCCGCCAAGTTCACGCTTGGCTCGGGAAGAATCACGGCGGGCGGCAACTTGCCCCGTTGATTTCGCAAGGCATAAGTCACGACGGCCGGGATCGACGGCCATTCGTTGAGGTCCGGAGCCTTGTCGATTGAAAACCCCGCGGGAAAATCGAGCCGCCCGGTCAGCAACATGTGGCAGGCCTGCGCGTGGGTGCTGCTCTCTACCTGCATCGAGCGCAGCAGTGCATACCGGTCGCTACGTTGCGCCAGCATGGGAAGGTGTTCGCAAACTTGAAGCCCCGGTGTCTTGGTCGATATCCGCCCGAACTCCCCGCGAATCTCCACCGGAGCTTCCGGTTTCATGTCGAACGTATCGTGATGGGACAGGCCACCCGTAAGAAAAATAAAAATGACGGACTTGGCCTTCGCTTCGGGAGCACCCGTCAGCGCGCGAAGACCGGCCAGGTGAGTCGTACTCAACCCCAACCCGATCGCACCGGCTTGAATTGCAGCACGACGACTGAGGGTCGAATTCATATGGCCTTCCGTTCCACGCATTCCTTATTCTCCCATCGCTACAGGTACAAGCGAGGACACTGAAAACTTTCCAGCCTGATTGCGTTCTCTGTTGAAGCTATCAGAAGCAACCCCCTCCTGCAACATAAATATCAGTTCCAGAATATCAGGTCCAGCGGAAAAGCAGTCGGGTCCCAACCGTTAATCACCCGGGCGGCGCCTTGCAACAAGCCTGAACACCGGCTTCTCCCGCACATCGACACGCAAGCGGGGGTACCCCCGCTTGCGGACCCGGAAGTTTGAACCTTTCAATCAACGCCGGGCTGGCTGTTTTATCTTCCCGGCGCGTTACCGCTGCAACGGTACGCACACCGCTGACGCAAGGGACTTGCAGATCATTGTGACGATGCTTAACTTGGAGGCCCGCGTCACATCCCCGACCCAACATGAACTCACTGGAGGGAAACGTACAAATGGCCAACAGAAAATCACTTCGCCCCGCCGGATGGACATGGGCGGACAACTTAAGTCACGATTTGGGAGTACAGGTCGGTGACACGATCTGGGTTTCAGGGATGATTGCCCTTGACCCGCAAGGTAACCTCGTGGGCGAGGGAGACGCCAAGGCGCAGGCGGACAAAATTTTTTCCAACATCGCCGAGATACTCGCCGTGGGGGAGGCCGCGCTGAACGACATCGTAAAAATCACCGCCTGGCTGACGGACATGAGCGACTACCCTGCCTACAACCAAGCCCGCACGGCCGCCTTTCCCGACCGGTTGCCCGCCAGCGCCACGGTACTTTCACCCCAATTGGTCCTGCCGGGTCTACTGGTGGAAATTGAAGCCGTGGCGGTCGTGGGAACCGACTAACCCTGGCGGTACGGTCGCACCTCGGCAAAAAGCCAAGCCGCCGACAAGTCTGGTCCGGTGGTGGCGCAAAGTGTGTTGTCTACTCACTGCACACGGCCCCTGTTGCATGTTGGATACCCCGCCGGACATCCGCGGGCGATCCACTACCCATTCACAACGTTCTGCGGGGTGCCGGTCACAAATGCCTTCACGTTCTGGACTGCCGTATTCAGTAGGCGACGACGTGCTGAACGCGTCGCCCAGGCGATATGAGGAGTCACCAGGCAATTTTTCGCGCGCAGCAACGGATTGTCAGCCGGTGGAGGCTCGATTTCCAACACATCCAGTGCGGCACCGGCAATCTGGTTCTCCTTGAGCGCCACCGCGAGCGCCGCTCCGTCCACCAATGGCCCGCGGCTGGTGTTAATGAGAAACGCAGTCTCTTTCATCACCGCCAACCGTTCGCGATTGACCAGCTTCTCCGTTTCAGGTGTTAAAGGACAATGCAAGCTGACGACGTCGGCATTCCGGAACAGGGTGTCAAGGTCAACGACCTCGATACCATCCGTTGCCGGAATCTTTATCGTGTCGTAAGCCAGGACCTGCATCCCGAAGGCCTGCGCCAATTTACCCGTTGCCCGTCCGATGCGTCCAAAACCGACAATCCCCATTTTGAGATCGGCGAGTTCAATCAGCGGATAATCCCAGTAACAAAAATCGGGACAACTCGTCCAGCGTCCCTCGCGAACGGTGCGCGCATGATGGTCTACCCGCTGCGTTAAACTAAGCAACAGAGCAAAGGCCATCTGGGCCACCGAGTCTGTACCGTAGGTGGGGATGTTGGTGACAGTAATCTTCAGTTCGTTAGCAGATTTCAGGTCGACGGTATTGAACCCGGTCGCAAGAATACCAATGTATTTTAACGAAGGCAGTGCTTCGATCTCATCCCGAGCCAGCAGTGTCTTGTTGGTGAGCACAATTTCTGCACCCTGGGCCCGGGAAATCGTTTCTTCTGGCGGTGTCCGGTCGTAGAAAGTGCACTCGCCAATTGCTTCCAGCCCACTCCAGTCCAGGTCTCCGGGATTGAGGGCGTATCCATCAAGCACAACGATTTTGGGTTGGCCGGTCATGGTGTGAAATGATCCTCCGTGTCAGACGGGCTGTTCAAGAAACACAGTCTAACCAACATGGAGCACGTCAGCGACCACCGATCTGATCCCGCAAAAGCCGGCAATCCCGAGGTTTCGGGTCACATGGGGAGAAGTGTGCCGAGCCTCGCGGTCACGGCCAACCTCCGGATTGCCGGGTAGCGGTATCAAAGCGCCAGGACGGGGCCACCTTCGTTAGCAGGCAGCCCCGCCTGGCCAATCGTCCGAGCGTGGAAATCCGTGTCACGCCGCCGGGTAGCCCTCAGCCGCGACACAGACCAGACGGGTCCCCGCCGATTTTTTCCGGTGGGACGTTTTCGTCTTGTTGAACAACGAGTCTCCGTTTCCGGCCTCCCTGACCTGTCAGTGATGCCGTCCAGATGCCGAACACTGACAGGATCTTTGTCCTGTGGGGTTGATTTGTCTACGAGAATCCTTCTGATTCACGCTGGACACTTCTTTTCGTCCCCTTCGCCAGTCGACTTCGCCGTGCCGCGCGAATGGAAGAACGACTCCCGGACACCGGCATGTGCGCCCGCTGAAGCCGCCGAATCTTTCTGAAAGATTCATGGTCCTCAAACATTTCTTCCAGCACCTCAGCCTTATCTTCACATCGCCGGATCATAGTTCCCCCTTCGATGTTGCCATTTGCTTCAAATCTCACCCCGCTCGAAAACTCTGCCGGCAAGGCCGGGAACTCACCTGACCCGCTTTGGCCCCTGCCACATCCGGTAGACAGAGGCAATGAAGACTTCACGGGCCGTTATCGCGACATTAATTCCTAGCGTCAAAGGGCGACGCCAACCGCTCCCAAAACAGTCTCGGGTTACCAAACTGGCGTTGCTGTGGTCTTTAACGTTCTCTATCAACTACTACGTAACGGGACGGCCCATCCTGCACGGCCCCCAACTTTTTTTGGGGTGACACAACGTTTTTGCCTCATGATTTGCATGATTGCCTGACAACCGGACCTGAATTACACTTTAGAGAGGTTCGCCACCTGGATCCTCTTAGGTCGAAACATCGTGAACAGTCCTTCTCCTCAACGTCATGAATTCGATAGCACTCGCTGGTCGTTGATCGAGATAGCAGGCGGCGAGGAGGGATCGAAACGCCGCACGGCCCTGGAAAACCTCCTCACAAGCTACATGCCAGCGCTGCACACGTACTTGGTTTATCGTCGTCGCATCAACCCTCACCAGGCAGAGGACCTGCTGCACGATTTCGTAACCGAGAAGATCTTGCAAGGAAACCTGCTCAACCGGGCCGATCACAGCAAGGGTCGTTTCCGTTCTTTACTCATCACTTCCTTGAACCATTTTCTCGTTGACAGGTACCGACATACCAAGGCGACCGACGCCGTGGCCGCCGGCGTCAAAAGTCTTGACGACCTGGGATCAGCCGATCCCGATCATCCATTCCAAAGGGATGTCGATATCTTCAAATCCATCTGGGCTCGAACCCTTCTGGTAGATGCCTTGTCCGACTTGAAGGACTCTTATGCCGATGGTGACAAGCAACACATCTGGAGCCTCTTTGAGGAACGCCTGCTTGCTCCTCTGCTGTGGGGCGAAGTGGCCACTCCGTACGAAGATCTGGTCGATCGCCTGGGGTTCGAATCTGCTGCCCAGGCGTCGAACGCATTCATCACAGCCAAAAGACAATTTCGACGCGCATTGCTCGCACGACTCCAGCCCTACGTCACCGACAAAAATGCCTTGGACGGAGAAGTCCGGGAGCTGAAAAAAATCCTTACCGCCACCGACCAGACAGAACTTGACTTCCCCGAAATGCTGAGTTTTGCCGCCAGACAATTGGACCTGGCCGCCATCCAACGACTGGCTGGCCTTTTGAATTGGAACGAAGACGAACACTCTCCGTGGTCCAACGAACAGCTCGCCGCTTTGTTCGAGCACCAATTAAAAAGCCCGCTTTGCGAGCAGTTCGCCGAGGTCTCTCCGAGACTCACAGCTGCTTTACCGCCTGTGACTTCCGGGGAGGACCAACCGATTGCCACTTTGGAAGATTTGCTGAAGCATCCATCACCCCCCATCGAGGTACTGCGAGCGGTGAAGGATTGGGCCACTCATTCGATGCGATCCAAGAACGAAAACACGCCTCCGCAAATCGCTCCCATCGTCTACCTGACTGCCGTGGCTGTTGCCCTGGTTCGCTGTGACGAGCGCATCTCCACCTCGGGTGATACGGATCTCGAGGCGACCTTCCGACAGGCGTTAGAAGCCACCTGGACAGGTGAGCAGATTCGCCAGGTATTCAAACTGGCCCTGGCTGCTCTGGGGTAGGCACTTCTGCCGGAGGGCGAGTCATCGGAACTCACACGTCGACACGAGTTTACTTTTTTTTCAGAACTTCTCCAATCTGCATGTTCCCTATGGCTCTCTGCAAAACAAGTAAAAATCGCTAATTTACAGTGCGACAGCAACGCTTTGCCCATTTTTTCGTGAATGATTCACTTGGTCCCCTGCCTGTTCTGCCGTCGTTTTACTGACAAGAGAACGGTACTGCCTGGTCCCCGGCCGGGCAGCCGACGGCAAACAGGCCGGCGACTCCTACCGGACGGGGCAATTTCAGTGAAGACAACACCTGCGACTTTTTTCTACGTTGACCCCGAAGAAGTACGACGGAAGGGAATACCATCGTGACTTTAAAAATACTGCGTTTTCTATTCGCCTGTTTCCTGGGATTGGTCGGCTGTGATGTTTTGCTGGGTGCTGAGACCGGGTTCCTGTCTCGCACTCATCGTGGTGACTCCGGGGAGAGCAGGTACGTCGTTTTTGTACCGCAACATGTCAGCGACGAGGAATCGTTGCCGGTGATTCTCTTTCTTCACGGCGCGGGACAAAGGGGCAGCGACGGACGTTCACAACTTGATGCCGGACTGGCCTCCGCCATTCGAGCTCGACAGGCAACCTTTCCTTTCCTAGCCGTCTTCCCCCAATGTGATGACCGTCAGGTTTCTGTTCGTCACGCCTGGAGTCCCAATCACCGTTGTGGACAACGTGCCCTGGCTATCCTGCAAGAAGTCATCAATCACTACCAGGCCGATGAAGACCGCGTTTATCTGATCGGCACGTCGATGGGAGGCTTCGGAGTGTGGTCACAGGCGGCCGCCGACCCACAACGATGGGCTGCGATCGCACCCATCTCCGGAGGCGGAAGTCCTGAACTGGCTGCCCGTTTAACAGATCTCCCGATCTGGTGTTTCCACGGATTGGAAGATCACGTCGTCCCGGCCAACGAATCTCGCGCCATCATCGAAGCGGTTCGCGAGGCAGGCGGACGACCTCGCTACTCCGAGTTGGCTGGTGTTGGACACAACGCCGAAGACACCGCGCTGCACCTGAACAGCTTCTACGACTGGCTTTTACTGCACAAACGCGGGGTGACCCCCACTGCGACGGGTGAGAGCCCAGTTGACCTGGTCCCCGAAACCATCCCTGTGGAAGACCCGGACCGTCCCTTCGTGGCAGGACTCGAAATTTCCGATGCGGCGACGTTGCATCTGGGTCAGGAAACACTCAAGACCCTGGGACACTCCCTACCACGCATGCCCGCCGCGGACATGCTGCGCGGAACAATCCCGGACCGGAAAATGACAACGCAAACCCAGGTCGGCCCCATGTCGATTCATTTTTCCGGAATCCATTACGAGGGAAAATTGGGACGGGCTCAACTGGTACCGCAAACCGATGGCACACTGGCCGTGACTTTACGTGCCCGTGAAGTCAACATCCACATCGATCACACCAGCGTTCGGGGATCCGGACGGTCTGCAAATTGCGGACCCATGACCATCCAACTCGGGAACAGACGGGACCTGAAAATCCATTGCGTGATTCGACCGGAAATTGAACATCAGAAGCTCAAGCTGCACTTGCAGGACACCGAATTCACCATCCCGACAGACAACTGGCGCGTGGGAAGTCCAGAGTGGATATCGACCAGTGGGGCTGGCATGACTCGTGAACGAGTTACCAGCGGACTACGCCAAGGATTTTTTCGCGACAAAAAAGATATCGAAAGCCAATTTATCAACGCGCTACCCAGCGCCCTGGACAAGGTGACGGAATCCATGCCCTTTCAACGGGCTGAAGAAGTGATCCGAGCCATGTGGCCCATGCCGGTCTATGCTCCCCGCTTGAAAGCCTGGCCCTCCAGCGTTGCAATCAACGAGAATGGGGTAACCCTGGGTATCGGTATTTCTGTCGCTGCGTTGAGCGAAGAAGGGGTCAGGAAAGGACCTCGTCAGGTAAGCATGCAGCCGGCAACCAACCAGGCGGCCACGGGTTCCAATTTGGCAGTCTCGTTTCACACTTCCCTGGTGGAACCCATTTCCCAGCAATTGATTGATTCAGGGGTGGCACGTGCTCTCGTCGTCGACCTGCCACTGAAGAGCCTACAACCCCTGGCCGACGCCAAAGCCCTTTTGAAACTCGTTCCGGACCTCGCACACCATGAAAATGTTAAACTGCGGTCAGAACTGGTTATGTCAGGGCCGTTACGATTGAAACCGGGCCCCGAGAATGTCGACAACTCCCTGTCCTTCCAGCTCAACAAAATCATCTGTGAGATATCCCTGTCCCGGGGGACCTCCCTCTCGCCAACCACGCCGTATCTGAAAATCGAAACCAATATCCGGCAAACCGCCAGCATCGCTTTCGAACAACCGACACTGGATACGCGAGCTGTGGCCCTGCAATGGAAAGACTTGCCCGAAGTCGAGGTGACTGCCAACTTCGCTTCCGGCTACCAACCACAGGCCCCGGAAATTGACACCGATGGCATCCGAGAAATCTTCTCGTCTGCCTGGTCCGAATGGATTGCCACCGGCCCTCTCACGTCAGCCAGGATTGACGATCTGGCAATGGGTACAGACCGCTTACGCATGAACGCAGTCGCGTGGGATGGGCAACAACTCACCGCACAATTCGAGGCGGCCGGAATCCAAGTCACCAACCGGACGGACGAAATCGTCAGCTACCAGACCAAGGGACCCTACAGCAGGTGGAGCAAGCCCGTGGAATCCTTGCCCGATAAAACTCTTCGGTTTGCAGTTTCCTATCCCTTTCAGTGCCGTTTCGAAAGCGGGGGCGAGACAACAGACTATATACTGAAGGCCGGTCGCCGTTACGAGTTCCGTACGAAGGACAGCGACCAGCTGGAGCTTGTTGCGTTACCCGACAAACCGGCTGCTCGAGAACCGGACACGGATTCGTCCGTCGTTAAATAGTCCCACCCACATTTCCAACCAACTCGGATTGCAGTTAGACGTCGGGCGACAATTCAATCTTCTTCACCTCGGCAGCTTCCTGCCCGGCGCCCACACGAGCAAGACGTAGCTTCGCAAGGGCCTCGGTTCTCTGGTTCACCAGTGCCTGTACCGAAACCGGTTCATACTACTTTCCCTCAACCCGGTTTTGCACGGCGGCAAATCGCCGATTGACATCTTCAAGAGCCTGACGAATTAACACCCTCGCATTCTAATGCGGTTCGTCTTCACTGCTCGCGATGGCCGGTGGGTCACTCAGCCCTTCGAATTCCCTGCGGCTCGTACCCAATAGGTTCCGATTTCCTGGTAAACGGCCCCGGAATCCTGGCCGTCGAACAGTTCCACGCTGAAGGGAATCCGTTGAATCACGCCATCAGTACCGATAGAACCAACGTTCCCAACCCATTTTTCAATGTCGATGGTCGCCACCGGCGCGGTGCCGAAGAGATGAGCCGTGGAGAGGGCTTCCATGGTTTGACCGAACTGGGCATCGGCAACGACCGTGTTGGCAGAGCTAGCGTGCATGGCTAGTAAATAAACGGTGGGAGAACTGCGGATTTTCATGCCATCCGCATCGGAAATGATCAGCAGGTCTCTCAGTCCCAGAGTGGTCAGCGTCTGCTCTGCGACGCGACCAGTTTTCACAGTGTTTTCATTCTTTTTCCCCAGAATCTGATCCAGCTTGGACAGCGTGGACGCGACCTCCAGGTCTTCCACCCGAACTCGATAAACCACTTCCTTCATCTCGTGGGGCCGGGAAAGTTCGCGTCCGATTCGTACCGTGCCAACATCTCCCACGTGAAAGGTTGCATCTGGATTGTCAGGGTTTGAAGCATCCGCTCTGCTGGTAGCGTAGGAGGTCGGGTAGATTGCTGGTGCATACGATTTCGCCGTGACAGCTTCTAGACTCGTCCAGTTCACGGTCTTTATCTTGCTGACCGATGAATCTGTTGAACCAGCGACCCCGGGCAATTCCGGCTGCGGATCAAGAGCTTCCGTTAACTCGTGAACACCAATCTGGAACGTCACCACCGCCACTTCATCAGACTTTCGATCCACCTGCCAAACATCGTCATGCGCCGTCTCCACTACCCGGCCCGCTTGCCCGGGTTCCAATCGGGCAGTGACTACACCCTGTTCAGCCTCTTCCAGCACCAACGCAACGGGCGCCACCTTCTTCTGAACTGCCGGGACCTTGATCTTTTGCAGGTCTGCGTTGTCCGTTCCCTGCCGTCGCGTTACGAGATGTGCTGCCTCCAAGGCGGCTGTCTCGTTCGGGGCCGGACCCACGTTACCAGCAGCGGTGGCAGCATTCTGGCTGGTTGAAATCGCCGCTTCCGGAAGGGGCATGTCCTCCGGGTGGTCTTCGTAGTGAACCACAACCAGGCCACCGAGTCCTATGGCTTCCAGGATATCTTCGGGAACTTCCGCACTCGTTGTTCCCACCGCCCGCTCGAGAAGGCCAGTAGGTGCCAGGACTAAAATAACGACCAAGTAGCCAATCTTTGTTCTCATAACTCGCCAATTCTTCGGAGCGTTCTCCGGGCCGAATACTTACTGGACTGAACCACTGGATTGCATCACCGAAAGCCGACCAATCGTTCATAACTACCATCCCGTAACTTGTGTTTCTAGTCCCAAAAGTTGCGGTTTGCACAGCGAACACGACTTTGCGTCAAATTGGCAAGGAAGATCCACCATCAGTCGGCCGCGGTCTGGCGCAAATCAACTACACGAGCTTTCGGGTGTAACGGGCGGGGTTTTCCAAAAGACCGGCGACGTCAACTCGGCGCGGACGTCTGGGAACAAAAAATGGGGATCACATGTTCCACGATTACCAAACACCGGACACGGCTGGTGGATGTTTCACCGCCCGGGCAAGATATATACTAAGGTGCCAGACTGAAACTCGGTCGGTCCCGCAAATGGCTGGTAAGGAGAGAGTTGAATGGCGCAGCAGTGACTTGGCATGAACACCTGTTACAATCAAAACTCTTTTTGAAATCCAGAGTCCATCCACACGCTCTTCATCAGAGGTATTCCCTTATGCAAACCTTCACCCGGCTCTCGTGTTACGTGCTACTTGGCATCGGTCTATCGGGTTGCGGCACTGGACAGACACGGTCACTGCAATCACAACTGGCCGAACTTCAAGCTGAACAGGAAAAACTACAGCAAGAGAACGCGAACCTCCTCGCCGAACTCCGAGACACACAAACGAAGCTCGTAAGTGCTAACCAACAACTTGCCGACAGTAGCCAGTTCCTGGAACAACTGGGTCCCAGTCGCGACCTACTGTTAGATCTGGTCGAAAAATATGGCGCCGGATTACAAGTTGCCAAGGACCTGGGACTCTCTGAACTGCAAAACCCTTCGGTCGAGGATCTCCTGAACCAGTTTCGTTCGCTGACGGATGAAGGAGAAAATGACGGGCAGGAAAACAACAATTCACTGAACAACTGACAACACCTCCGAATCCAACCGAGGACCGGACAACCGGCAGGAAACCATGTGACAAGCAACGGCCCTTCGCCGTGTTGTGCCATCCGCCTCCGGCCTTCCCGCTCCCAGGTATCTTCTGCTCGGGGATGGCATCGCATGCTGTGCCGCCCCGAGATATATGATAGAACTAGACGTCTTGTGACCCAGCACGATTTCGTTCATTCGCAGGCACCTGCTTTCATAATCTTGCTACCGAGGATTTCACCATGAAACACGTCACATTCCAACCCAAACTTCCTCCTGTCGTTCGCTTCGCTTTACTGGCCGTGGCTGTCACTTCGCTTTCCGTCCCTCCCTGTCTCGCCGAAACAATCGTTGCACCCGGCGCCAAACTTGAAAAGCTTTTCACGACCCGAAGTCTTACCGAAGGCGTGATCTCTGCGCCGGATGGAATGATTTATTTCAGTGAAATCACATTTACGCACAGCACCCGGGATCCGCATGGAAATCCCGAAGCTGGACATATCTGGAAATTCAATCCCCGTACCGGCAAAGCCTCCGTGTTTCGCTCTCCAAGTGGGATGTCCAACGGGATCAAGTTCGATTCCCATGGCAATATGGTTGTCTGCGAAGGAGCCGATGATGGCGGTCGGCGGGTGACCCGCACGAACATGAAAACAGGAAAAACGGTGATCTTGGCCGCATACTACGAGGGACGTCGCTTCAACGCACCCAACGATTTGGCCATCGACGAAAAGGGACGCATCTATTTCAGTGATCCCAGATATCTGGGACACGAACCGATCGATCAACCCGTCATGGGCGTTTATCGCATTGACCCGGATGCTTCAATCCACCGCATCCTCACCGACGTGGGAAAACCCAACGGGGTTGCCATTTCACCCGACCAGAAAAGCTTGTACGTCGTGAGCAATGACAACGGGAGTTTTGGGATCGGACGCCTGGAAGATGCACCGACGCGCAAAGGACGAATGGCCCTACTTGCCTATGATTTAACACCGGAGGGGACGGCCACCTTTCGTAAGCAATTTGTGAACTATTACCCGGAAGATGGCCCAGACGGCCTGACAGTTGACACCGAAGGCAACCTGTATGTCGCGGTTCGTGATGAGACACGCCCTGGAATTTGCGTCTATGCACCCTCGGGGGCTGAAGTGGCTTACATCAAGACAGAGGTACCGACGAACGTAGGGTTCGGGCGCGGTACTGAACGGAGAACCTTGTATATTACCGCCGGTACCAGTCTGTACCGAATCCGGCTGACTAAAACAGGCTACCAGCTGCCTGCGGGATCACCCTGAGCGACACGACGCTGGCGTCACCTGCCGGACGGAGACAACGTCTGGTAGCATTGCGGGGAACCCTTGCGGCGAGGCATTCGACACCATGCATCGTAAAGCTTCCACGAAGCTCGGTCTACTGAACATCACTTCGATCCCGCAATTCTACCGACACATCAATCGCTGGACCGAGATCATTGGCGTGCTCAGCAAGTACGGTTTGGCCGATTGGTTAAGCCGCGTGCCGATCGATTTTGCAAAAGGCTTACTCAAGAGCAAAGCAGGAGAAAGCCTGACGCACCACACGCATGAAGCGCGTATCCGCATGGCACTCACCGAATTGGGCCCGACGTTTATCAAATTGGGCCAACTCTTAAGTACGCGACCTGACGTAGTGGGCGTGAACCTGGCGGAGGAACTTTCGCGTCTGCAATCGGACGTTCCGGCCGATCCACCCAAAACGGTTCGAGCAACAGTCGAACACGAGCTGGGACAACCTATCGAAGACTTGTTTGCCGATTTCAACGACGTCCCGTTGGCTTCGGCGTCGATCGGGCAGGTGCATGCCGCCCGCCTAAATTCGGGTGAAGAGGTCGTTGTTAAAGTCCAGCGAACGGGAATTCAAAAAACCGTTCAAAAGGATCTCGAAATACTCGCCGGCATGGCGCAACTGGCGGAACGCTTGCCGGAGTTTACTCCTTATCGACCTGTCGCCACGGTGGCCGAGTTTCAAAGAGCATTGAGGCGCGAGCTGGACTTTGGACGTGAAGAACGGAATCTCCAGCAATTTTCCACGCAATTTGCTCATCAAACTTCCGTGTGTATCCCCAAACCGCACAGCGAACTTTCCACTCCTCATGTCCTGACAATGGAAAAGCTGGAAGGCATCAAGCTATCCGACTCCGCTGCCCTGCTGGCTGCCGATTGTGACCTGAAAGAGGTTGCCCGTCGCGGTGGCGAACTCTACATGCAGATGATTTTCGACCATGGAATATTTCACGCCGACCCTCATCCCGGAAATCTCCTTATTTTACCCGGAAATGTCATCGGACTTTTCGACTTCGGTAACGTAGGGCGCATCGACGAACGACTGCGTGAGGACATCGAGGAGATGCTGCTGGCCATTATCAGTCGAGACGCCGGACATCTGACCCGGATCGTCATGCGTGTCGGTGCCACGCCTTCTGATCTCGATGAGGCTTCGTTGACTTCGGACCTGGGAGATTTTGTAGCGGACTACGGCACGCAATCTCTCACCCACTTCGACTTGAGCGGTGCTTTAAACGAAATCACGGAAATGATTCGGCGCCACGAGATCACCCTTCCTACACAAGTGGCAATGCTCATCAAGACGCTGGTCACCCTGGATGGAACCGCCCGCTTGATAAACCCTCGCTTCAGTTTGATCGAGGTGATGGCTCCGTTCCGCTACAAAATCATGTGGCGTCGCCTCTCGCCCGCCCGGCGCATCAAGAAACTTCACAGACTTTATAATGAACTGGAATACCTGGCCGAAGTTCTTCCCCGTCGACTGATGGAAATCGTTGACCAGATCCGCACGGGTCGTCTGGATGTTCACCTGGATCATCGCGGCCTGGCGCCTTCCGTCAATCGACTTGTCATGGGCATGCTTGCCAGCGCCTTATTCCTGGGCTCCTCCCTGATGCTCAGCCGCAACGTTCCACCGCTCTTCTTTCACAACGAGTCTCATTTTGGTCTCCATGACGTTTCCATTCTCGGACTCGGAGGTTGCGTCGTGAGCCTGCTGCTGGGACTGAGATTAATTCGAGCCATTTCAAAATCCGGGCACCTGGACAGCCGGGATTAGTGGCAGCCGACTCTCGCACCTTCGCAATTGGCTCTGAACCGGGACCCACTACCGTGCTACCGGAAGCGCGGACGTGACGATTGGTATCAGGAAGGCACCAAATCGGATGCCTTTTTAAATTCCTTTCTGGATACCTTCCTGGTTCCTTTCCCGCCCACTGGTGACTGCCTTCCAAGTTGCTAAGATAGGCCGGCTGTTCTAGTTTCTCGACGTGGAATCGGCATTGGCCATATCAGGGATCGATCAGTGGAATGTTTTATCTGCATTCACGGCCATTACTATCAGCCACCCCGCGAGAACCCCTGGCTGGAGGAGATTGAAACACAGGATTCCGCCTACCCGTACCACAACTGGAACGAACGGATCACGGCAGAGTGCTACGAGCCCAATGCGGCCGCCAGGATCCTGGATGGCGAGGGACGGATCGTCAAGATCGTCAACAACTACGCCCACACAAGCTTTAATGTCGGGCCCACGCTGCTCGCATGGATGGAAGACCACGCGTCGACCACTTATCAACTTATTCTGGCAGCCGACCGTGAAAGTCAGCAGCTGTTCTCGGGACACGGTACCGCGATAGCACAAGTTTACAACCACATGATCATGCCGCTGGCGAACCGCCAAGACAAAATAACGCAGGTCTGCTGGGGCTTGCGTGATTTCGAACACCGCTTCGGTCGACCGCCCGAGGGCCTGTGGCTTGGCGAAACCGCAGTCGACTTGGAAACGCTCGAAATCCTTGCTGACCACGGCCTGCGCTACACAATCCTGGCACCCTCGCAAGCGAGTCAGGTCCGGCGGTTCCGAGGTCGCAATTGGCATGACGTAACTGGTGGACGCATCGATCCGACCATGGCTTACGAGATTCGACTTCCATCAAAACGACGATTTGCACTTTTCTTTTATGATGGACCCATTTCCCAAGCGGTCGCTTTCGAGGGACTTTTGAACCGTGGCGACTTCCTGGCGGACCGTCTGATCGGCGCCGCTTCCGATCAGCGGGACTGGCCCCAGCTTATTCACATTGCCACTGACGGGGAAACTTACGGTCATCACCACAGCCAAGGTGACATGGCCCTGGCTTACGCGCTGCACCACATCAACAAAACAGAGTCCGCCAAAATAACAAATTACGGTGAATTCCTCGAACAGCATCCCCCCACACACGAAGTACGCATTTTTGAAAACAGTTCCTGGAGTTGTGTGCATGGCGTCGAGCGTTGGCGAAGTGACTGCGGATGCAACACGGGAGGCCAGGACGGATGGAATCAAAGCTGGCGGGGTCCCCTGCGTGACGCCCTGGACTGGCTGCGTGACTCCCTGCGCGATCCGTTTGAAAAAATGGGAAGCCAGATGTTCACCGAACCGTGGGCGGCACGCAACGGATACATCGACGTTGTCCTGGACCGCTCAGAGGAGTCGGTAAAGCGTTTTCTTGAAAAGCATACTGACCACAGACTGGGAGACGCCGTCTCATCCAATGCCATGCAACTGCTGGAGATCCAACGACAGTGCATGTTGATGTATACCAGTTGCGGCTGGTTTTTTAATGACTTATCGGGAATCGAAACCGTGCAGGTGTTGCACTACGCGGGACGCGCCATCCAACTGGCCGAGCAACTTCTCGATATCGATCTCGAAACAGGGTTTTGCGACCGTTTGGCTTTGGCCACAAGTAACCTCCCGGAACATCAGGACGGACGACACCTTTACGAAAAACATGTTCGTTCCGCACGCATCGACCTGGCCGCCGTGGGAGCCCACTTCGCGGTCAGTTCCCTGTTTGAGGATTACCAACAGGAAAACACGCTGGCCTGCTACACCGCCAATCTCCAGGATTTCCAAGTTCACAAAACAGGCCGTGCGAAACTGGCAGTGGGGCAAGCTACTATCCGCTCGTCGATCACTTTAGAAAAAGCTCGACTTTGCTTTGGTGTCATTCACTGGGGTGACCACAATTTGCACGGCGGGGTACACCCCTACGAAGATGACGACGCGTACCAATCGTTCGTGCGTCAAGTGACGGAAGCCTTTCAGCACGCCGAATTCCCCGTGGTCGCAGGCCTGCTCGATCAACATTTCCATGCGTCAACGTATTCCATACGCTCCCTGTTCCGAGATAAACAGCGCAAGATACTGAACTTAATCCTTGATTCGGGACCCGCCGAAAGGGCCTATCGGCAATTGTTTGAACAAAACGCACCGGCCATGTCATTCCTGGCGGGTCTCGGTGCCCCCAACCCAAAAGCGTTTCAAATGGCGGCCGATTATGTTTTAAATCTTGATTTACGAAAGGCACTGGAACAGGAAGTCGACTCCGAACACATTCAGGAACTCTTTGACAAGGCCCGGCTGTGGCGTGTTCACATGGATACCGCGGGCTTGAGTTATCTCCTTGAACAGCGGTTGCGCGAAAAAGCAGATGCACTCCGCGCCCGTCCACAAGACACCGGGTTACTGGAACAATCTCAGTTACTCGTTTCCATCGCCGAAGCAATGGACACGCAAGTCAACGTTCGCCCGCTACAAAACATCATCTATCAGCTATCCACATCCGTTTACCCCGAGGTGCAGAAGTGCAGTCAGCAAAACACCGCAGACCAGGATTGGTGCATCCGTTTTCGCGACTTATACAAACAGTTGTCCGTTTACATTGATTGAAGTGCGTTCCACACAGATCAAAAAAAACCATCACCTGATGACATTGCATGACGTTGCCGCGCAGTCGCTCATCAACCCGACCGGGAAGCTTGACGGCGGGCGTTCAAAAAAGAACAGAGATCGTCAATCTGGATGGCCCTCCTTGCCAGCGACCCACGAGGACCCCACCGGCGGGTTGCCCTCGAGACACAAGGATCTTGATATTCCCGCTTACAATCCCGGCCTGCGTTGTTGTCAAACCGGAGAAACATGTCTTCACCAAAACTGGCTGAATTGAACTGCCCGAGTTGTCAACACACAGAGATACTGGCAACCGGGGGGATTGTGCGGAGGCTTTCTTCGCGTGGCATGCTGCGTCGCAATCACGATGTCGAATGGGAGGTGTTGTGGGAACTGCTCCGAAGTTCTCTGAACAACTTGAAATGTACCGCCTGTGACCACATCGGTTTGACTTTGTCGCTTGGCAACGAACTGGACGACGACGCATGGGGTAGCCCCCGGAAGTGCGACAGCTGCGGCCAGACAATCGATCCGGAACGACTGGAAATCTTTCCTGACATGCGACTTTGTCTCCCATGCCAACAAAGCAACGAACGAGGAGACGCGCCCCAAGAGGATCCTCAGTTTTGCCGGCGATGCGGAGCCCTATTACTTCTGAAGCCTTCACGAGGACCGGGTATCACCCGTTACGAGTACCGTTGTTCGGAATGCGGAGCACGCTGAACCCCACCAGTTCCACAATACGTCACAGGTCGGCAGGTCAGGTCACTGGAGTTTTTCAACGGTCGTCACTTCAACTTTTTCCGCGTAATACTCCATCACCACCCCCTGACAACAATCCCGCCAGGCTGCCTCGCCTTACACACGCGCCATGCCCCGCGGCGCAGCACGAAACTCCTCCACGCGGCGCCTTGTCAGAAGAATCAAAGCCCCGCTTCAACCCCGGGCCACGCGTAGTCGCCGGAGACAGGCCCCCGGCGTCACCAGATGCCGCCAAAAACAAATTCACTCCCCTGGGGGCGATCCTCTTCTGGAAATCGCGAGGCTGGTTTGCTAGGATCGATACCTCGGAGGGCAGGGCCATTTCGAAACGTTCAACCGGCATTCAGCCCTGCCAGTTTTGCCAAGAAGAAGTCGCCGAACGAGTTCATGGTCAACAACAAGCGGAAATCTGAATGGCTAATCAAGTAAGTGCAGAGTGGTTGTTTCCCGTTCCCTTATTCCGAAAAGACCTGGACGACTTCCCCCAACGCCAGGCCGAGTTAATCCTTTACGTGTCGAAATTGCGTGAACAGGATCCGGGCGTCGCCAAAAGCAATGTGGGGGGGTGGCAATCCAACAACTTGCAACACTTTTCTGACGAGCCCCTTATCTGGCTGCAGCAACAAGTGGTGCAAACCGCAACAGAATCGCTTCAACATTTTGGCAAAAACAAATCACGCCTTGATGTCCATATGGACGGCGGTTGGTTCAACATCAATAAAGCTGACGAGTGGAACACGCCCCACACACACATGCCATGCCGGTGGTCCGGTGTTTTCTATATCGACGTTGATGACTCTCAGGCCGGGAGACGCAGCGGTAACATTATCTTTATTGACCCGATCCCACTCGGTCCGACCTACCGCAATCCCATCAATTCATTCGCTATTCCGAGGAGTGGACTAATGCTTATTTTCCCCGGGTACCTCACCCACATGGTCGAGCCACATAAAAGTCCGCGAGATCGAATTTCGTTCTCATTCAACTTTCACACATCCCATCCCACCGACCCGAACAAGTCCTCAAACCCACTGGCGGGCAGTTGAACGACCGCAAACGAACCCGGCAAGTCATGAACCCTTGACAACTGCCGGCAACAACAAGCCCGGCCGGAATCCAACGCCTGAAGATTTTCTCGCCCGCTGGAAATACAGAACGTCCTTTGCGAGGACCGGCCTCTTGATGGGACCTTCTGCACACGACGGTGCAATTGCATTCCTGCACCAGGGTCTGGCTGAAGGAAATGCGAGCAGCCAGTGCAAATCGTCGTAACCGAAACATCGTCAACAGACACAAACGTCTACTCTCGAAACACACCTGACGCTCTCATGCTCTGTGGATCAACAAGCCGCTGACAACCCGGCGTTTCGGGGTTGTCCTGGCTGACAGGGTGAATCATAATCCGCTTGGTGAATTCGGCATCTCTACCAACTTTCCCTGGTCTGTTCACACTGCGGACTCCTTCAAGAAGGATGAGCCACCTTTGAGAATTTTGCGCGAATTGACGCGACTTCAACACGAGCGGGGATACGTGGATGACGAGTCATTGAGGGAACTCGCCGTCCAATTGAATGTTCCTTTGTATCGGCTCGAAGGCCTCGTCAGTTTTTATACGTCTTTCCGCCGCAAGCCACCGCCACGAACCACCATTCAAGTCTGCCGGGATGTCACCTGCATGATGGCGGGTTGCGCCTCGGCAACCCAATCCCTACTGAAACAGGGGTCCGAACAACTCGATTTAAAGATCGAGGAAGTCTCTTGTTTGGGGCGCTGCGATGCGGCACCAGCGGCCAGCGTCAACGAAACACCCATCGCACCCTGGACACTCGAGAATCCCGACCAAATCGCCCGCTTGATTGAACATTCCTCACCACTCGCTGCATCTGCCGGTACAGAAAGCCCACGGACTTGGCGTAGCAACCCGTACGCCGGACCCGGCGAACACTACCACACCGCCAGGAAACTCGTCACGAGCCGGAAGGAAGTGGCAGCCGTCTGTATTCAACGACTTAACGAGAGCCGCTTGCGCGGCATGGGAGGAGCCGGCTTTCCCACCGGTCGCAAATGGGAACTGGTAGCTAACGAAACGGAATCGCCGAAGTACGTAATCTGTAACGCCGACGAAAGTGAGCCGGGTACGTTCAAGGATCGCCTGTTGCTCGCTGAACTACCCCACCTGGTGATTGAAGGTATGTTGCTGGCCGGACTGACCATCGGATCTGAAACGGGCATCATCTACCTGCGGCATGAATATGGACCCGAAAAACAACGGATCGAGGCAGCACTCGTCGACGCGCGCGCGCGGGGCATGCTGGGAAAGAACGTCGCAGGGTCTGGGCAAGCATTCGACATCCAGATTTTTGAATCTCCTGGGGGATATATCCTGGGAGAAGAAACCGCATTACTGGAAGCACTGGAGGACAAACGTGGCGAACCTCGCAACAAACCCCCCTATCCGGGCAGCCGGGGTCTTTGGGGAAAGCCGACTTTAATTAACAACGTGGAAACCCTGGCATTGGCCGTCCCCATTATTCATCACGGACCCGCCTGGTGGGACGCGCAGGGACTGGGAGACTACTGCGGCCTGAAATTCATTTCCATTTCGGGCGATGTGGAAAAACCTGGTGTCTACGAGATTCCCGTGGGGACTACCGTTGCCCAGGCAATCGAATTGGCCGGTGGAATGAAAGACCAGGTGCAACTCAAAGCGTTTCTTCCAGGCGGCGCGAGTTCCAATTTTTTGCCAGCCAGCCATGCCACAACAGCGATTGATTTTGAATCCATGAACCAAGCGGGCAGCATGCTGGGAACGGGCGCCATCATCGTGATGTCCGATCAGCGCGACTTATTCGCGATCGCTACCAACCTGGTCCGCTTTTTTCGTAACGAATCCTGTGGCAAGTGTGTTCCCTGTCGGACCGGCAGCGAATACGCCGTTCGCCTACTGGAAGGAATCCGTTCGGGTCGTCACACCCCTTCTGAAGTACAGGTGCTGGATGATCTGGCAGATACTTTAGAACAGACCTCGATCTGTGGACTGGGCCAGGTGGCCTTGAACCCGCTGCTATCCATGCTGAAACATTTTCCCCAGGAACTCCCCGTTGACACCGCCAACCATGATTGAACAAATCCGACTGACGATCGACGGTCATGAGGTCGACGTTCCTGCAGGGACATCGGTTTGGGAGGCCGCCCAATCACTGGGCATTGACGTCCCGGCGATATGCCACACTCCGGAACTGGATCCTGTCGGCGTCTGCCGCATGTGTGTCGTTGACGTGGGGGAACGAGTTCTCGCCGCTTCCTGCACCCGTGAATGCCAGCCGGACATGCAGGTCACCACACACTCGGAGGCTATTCAAAAGCATCGTCAGACATTGACCGCACTACTGCTAGTTGATCACCCGGTTCCCTGCGCCCGTGAACAAACCACCGCGGATTGCGAACTCGAACAACTCGCGCGGGACTACGGCCTCCTTGCTGACCAGGAAATCCAGACAGCGCCTCCGCTTTCTCCAGCTTCGAAATGGTTACTACAGAACGCCGGAGCCGCTGACCCCTGCCAGCAAAACAAAGACGACACCTCGCCCGTGATTAGCGTGGATCACCAGAGCTGCATCTTGTGCGACCGCTGCATTCGCGCCTGCGATGACATCCAGTCCAACGAAGTCATCGGCCGCTCGGGCAAGGGTTACGCTTCACAGATCGCATTTGATTTAAACAACCCCATGGGCCGCAGTACCTGTGTCTCATGCGGTGAGTGTGTGAGCGCCTGTCCCACGGGCGCCCTTACCAACAAACCAATTACACTCCCCCTCCTGCCCTCGAACGACCTGCAGTCGGTTGACACTGTTTGTCCCTATTGCGGGGTGGGCTGCGCGGTGACTTTTCATGCCAAAGACAATCAGGTGGTCTACGCGGAAGGACGCGACAGTCCGGTCAATCGTGGAAGACTCTGCGTCAAGGGACGCTACGGGTTCGATTACTCATCTCATGAACAACGTTTGACTCACCCCCTCATTCGGCGGGATGAATTTTATCCCAAGGGACCCCTTTCGGAAGATGTGGCTCAATCTATCCCGACATCCAAACGCCGCGCCGGTGGAGTCGTTGACTACGCGGAAGTCATGCCCGCCTTCCGCGAAGCTTCCTGGGAAGAGGCTTTGGACATGATTGCGAAAAGATTCCGGGATATCCGCGAGACATTCGGCGGATCGTCGTTGGCCGGTTTTGGATCGGCCAAGTGCTCCAACGAAGAAGCTTATCTGTTCCAAAAGTTGATTCGGGCTGGATTTGGAACAAATAATGTCGATCACTGCACACGTCTCTGTCACGCGTCGTCGGTGGCAGCCTTGATGGAAACGATCGGTTCCGGCGCCGTCACGAATGTTTTCGGCGACGTACAACATTCGGATGTGGCGCTGGTGACAGGTTCAAACACCACGTCCAATCATCCGGTGGCCGCCACCTTCATGAAGGCAGCATCGAAGCGAAACACCAAATTGATCGTTGTCGACGTAAGACGACATGAACTCGCTAATTTTGCGGAACATTTCGCGCAGATCAAACCCGGTACGGATGTAGCGTTTTATAACGGGATCATGCACGTCCTCATCCAGGAAAATCTTGTCGACCAGGAATTCGTTGCTGAGCGGACCGAGGGATTTGAGTCGCTTCGCAAGCTGGTGCTGGCCGATTACTCTCCCCGTCAAGCTTCTGTTGTCTGCGGAATTTCGGAGGACCAGATTGTCGCGATTGCGAGGACGATCGGAAGTGCCCGTGCCATGCTCGTCTTCTGGGGCATGGGAATTTCGCAACACACCACAGGAACTGACAATGCCCGCTGCTTGATTTCACTCTGTTTATTAACCGGAAACGTAGGACGACCGGGCACCGGATTGCATCCTCTACGGGGCCAAAACAACGTGCAAGGCGCCAGCGATGCAGGCTTGATCCCCATGGTCTTTCCTGATTACCAGCCGGTAACGGACGAAACGAATCGCGAAAAATTTGAGAAAGCCTGGCAAACTACCCTCGATCCAAAACCCGGACTGACCGTGGTTGAAATCATCAAGGGTGCGCTGGAGCGGTCGATTCACGGGATGTATATCCTGGGTGAAAACCCTTTCATTTCAGATCCCAATGCAAACAAAGTCCGGCGTGCACTCTCCGCCCTTGATTTCCTCGTTGTGCAGGATATTTTCTTGACAGAAACCGCCGAATTTGCCGACGTTGTCCTGCCGGCCAGCAGCTACTTCGAAAAAACGGGAACCTACACCAACACGGACCGTCGCGTGCAACTCGGCCGGCCCGTCCTCGAGCTGCCCGGCAATGCCCGTCAGGACTGGGAAATCATTTGCGACATCGGTCGACGACTTGGCGTCGAGATGAATTATTCGGCCGTCGACGAAGTGTTTGACGAACTAGCCTGCCTGACACACAACTATCAGGGCCTGACCCACAACAATCTCGGACCCACTGGAAAACTCTGGCCCTGTACTGACCCGGAAAACTCCGATGGTACCCAGATCCTCTTCACTGACTCCTTTCCAACCGACTCTCAAAAGGGACTCCTGGTACCCTGTCATTACCAGGCGGCCGAAGAACAGCCGGATAATGAGTTTCCCTACATCTTGAACACCGGGCGTCTATTGGAACACTGGCACACCGGAAGCATGACACGCCGCAGCCGGGCTCTCTCTCAACTCCAACCCCATGCCTTTGCCGCCATGAACCCCGCCGAACTGACCGCTCTCGGCCTCACCCACGGTGAGCGTGTTCGGGTCAGCAGTCGCCGCGGTGAAATTGAGTTAGCAATCCGGGCGGACGCCTCGCTGGACCATGGTATTCTATTCATACCGTTTCACTTCAGGGAAGCGGCGGCCAATTTTCTGACCAACGACACGCTCGATCCTTATGGAAAAATTCCTGGCTACAAATTCTGTGCGGTCAAAGTACAACGGGCCTGAAATGATCCCCTGGCAAGCAAGCACGTAACGGAAGGCGATCCGGGATCCTACCGCATATGCTCAACCAGTTCCCCAATGGTTGCTTCCAGTAGCGGTCTTCCACCAAATTCCATCCCCAGCGCGGTAATCTTATCCGTCACAATCTCATGTTTGGGAACCGTTTGCTTCCCTTCGATAACACTGGAACTGCCGGTGAATTCTTTCGAATAGGTCGCGACGTCATATTCGGAGATGTACGAATCGCAACAGTTATAGGCCTGACCGGCCACCCCGTCGGCCTGCAGCAGTAACGAAACCGCGCGCGCGACATCTGCCGCGTGGACCTCCTTTCCGCCGCGCTGGCAACAGACATTTTCACCCCGCACCACGGATTGAATCAAGGAAAACCATTTACTGCGCTGAACCGGCCTTGTCAGGCCGTAGATTCCCGTAGGACGTAAAGCACAGATCGGAAAGTCCATCCCTTTTCCAAAACTATGCACGAATTTTTCGAGAGCCGCCTTATGGGCGCCGTAATGATTCGTTGACCAAAGCGGATGCGTTTCGTCCAATGGTCGATCATCGAGAATTTCTTCGTGAACAGCACACGATGAGATAAATACAAAACGATCGACGTCCGCGCGCCTCGCCGTATCCATCAACTGCAGGGATCCGACAAGGTTGGCTTCGACAAAGTCGATCAGGTCCCCCTCGCCACCACGAAATTCCGGTCCATGCCGCGTGAGCGCCGCGTGCACCACCGCATCGCAACCCTCCACCAGTGTTGTAGCGTCTTCTGGACTGCCCAATTTACCCGCAACCCATTCCAGTTGAGATTCCAATGCTTCGAACCCGGTGCAACGACTCCGAGGGCGCCTCCAACATCTACAGGTGTGTCCCTGCCGTGCCAGTTCCGCCAAGATGTAACGCCCCAAAAAACCCGTACCGCCCGTCACTGCAATTTTCATCGTTTCTCGCTCCCGGTTGCTAGCAATCCCTGAAAACCCTGAAAACCCTGGATGACTTTGCGGATTACTGCGGCAGTAAGGAATCTACTGGTCGTAACGCTCATCCGTAAAGTTCTGATCGTTCCTCATCCTCCGGTTCGATCAATTGTAACGGACAGGTACCAAACACCAGAGGGGGCCAAGGCTGATGCGGCTGAACCTGTGACGGAAAACACCAGCCAGTACCCCCCGCCCAAGCTAACGGAGATTCTCAAATGAAACTTTACACGTCGGCAATGATCCTAACTTTCATCTGCGCCACCATCGGTTCCAGTGCATCTGCAGACGGATTGAGACTGGCGGGAGATACACCGCTGCCCGACTCCTATGACTGGGACTGCTCAGCCTGTAGTTACTCGAACCATGACTCGAATGACTGTGGTTGCTCTGATGGTACCTACTACGATGAGGGTTATTCTCATGGGGATTGCTGGGGTGACTCTGTGAACCTTGGATGCACACCGGAAGCCGTGAGGATGCTAAAGATTGGATTGAGCAATCTCGTGCACGGACGATTCTGTCACGACCCGTCCCTCGATCCGGATTATCATGCGACAGGTGGTTGGTACGACTGTTCAAGCGGTTGTCCCAGCAAACGTATGGGTGGAGGCCCTTTCCGAAAACACGGTGCATGCTGGTATACGGCTCCCACAAGCTGGACCTTACTCGGAGTGATACCACTAAGAAAAAACCACTGGCTTGGCAACTCCTCCGATTGCGACTGTCATTCTGCCAGCGGATGCATTTCCTGGGTACCTGAAGACCAGTTCGATATGCCTACCGTTGACGAGGATTGCCAAGGGGACCAGGAAAACAACGACTCGGGCGACCATGACGAGGTGCTGCCGCCCCCCGTTCCCGAAGCGGAGGATGAAACAGCCAGGTTTGAGGACTCTTCCGTGTTGCAAACCCAGAACCGCGTCCTTGCCCCGGAAGTCGACACGAAGAAGGGTAAGGGAACCCAGGTCCGTAGAAAACGATCCATATCTCGCTCGGTTTATGCCAAGTCTCACAATAAATCAAAAAACAAATCGAGGCAGACAGAGCCCGAAACGTTAGAGTTTGACCAACAGGAATTGCACCAAATCACCAAGCCGATTCGGGTATCTGCAACCTCGGGGATGCCTCAGCCGCGAACCTTAACGGTCATCCAGCCGCCGCAGCATATCCTTTCGGATAATTTTGCTGAACTGCGTACCCGTCAAAAGCTCTCCACTGTCCTGCCAACCCTTACCCGCAGCAGTTACGGACAAGCTAGTCTGCAGATCCTCGAGTAATCCTGGTTGGACAGGGCCAGCAAGAGAAGCAGAACCGTTCAGGAACCGGCGGGCGTACGTTTCAGAGATGGGTACGTTCCGCCTACGGGTTTACGGCATCCAGGGCTTGATCCAGGTCGTGGCGTAGATCTTCGAAATCCTCCAGACCAACCGAAATCCGAATCAATTGATCCTGGATCCCGTGGGTGGCTCGGTCTGCCGGCGCATAACTGGCGTGCGACATCGACGCCGGTTGTTCGATCAGCGATTCGACAGCTCCAAGACTCACCGCCAGTTGAAATAGACGGGTCCCTTCTGCCACCGCTTGCGCTGCTGCAAAGTCTCCGCGAACCTCGAAACTGATCATGGCACCAAACATTCCGGACATCTGCCCCCGGGCCAATTCGTGCTGCGGATGACTGGCCAAACCTGGATAAAGTACACGCTCCACCCGTGGATCTTGTTCCAGGAATTCGGCCAATTTCATTGCCGTGCGGCAATGTTCGCGGACGCGTAAGTCCAATGTTTTAATACCTCGGCTGACCAAAAACGAATCCAGCGGTGAAAGCACGGCACCGGTGGCATTCTGTATGAAGTACAACCGTTCGTACAACTCCTTGTTCTTCACCACCAGTGCTCCTCCCAGGACGTCACTATGTCCACCTAAGTACTTGGTCGCCGAATGCATCGTAACGTCGGCGCCCAATTCCAAAGGTCGTGTCAAAACAGGGGTAGCAAAGGTGTTATCGACACCGAGCCAGACGCCATGGCGCTGCGCTATGTCGGCGCACTTTTCTATCGACGTAATCGTCATCAGCGGATTGCCCGGGCTTTCGATCCAGATCAACCTGGTGCGGGGTTTCAAAGCGTTTTCCACGGCTGACGCATCACTTGCATCCACCAGGTTCACTTCGATGCCAACGTCTTTCACCACTTCATGAAACAACCGGTAGGACCCGCCATAGATATCCGTTCCAGCAACAATGTGATCCCCCGATTTCAGTAACATGGTGACCGCATGAGTCGCCGCCATACCGGATGCAAAGGCCAGTGCTCCAACACCTGACTCTAACGACGTTAATGTATTCTCCAGGTTTTTTCGGGTCGGATTACCACTTCGCGAATAATCAAACTCACCCCATTCTCCCGCCCCCGGCTGAACATAAGTCGATGCAACGTGAATGGGCGGTACGACGGCACCCGTTTGCGGGTCTCGCTCGTTACCTACATGAATGGCGCGTGTTCTGAAGTGATGTTGACTCATGAGACGTTGGAAAGTCCTGAAAAACTTGCACTAGGGAACGGTGAAACACTTTTGTACCGATTGAATTCAAAACAACATTTTGCAGTACGTTCATACTTTAGTCGCACGGACCGCACCGGCCTGCGTCATCACCGGCCTGCGTCATCACCGGCGCGTGGAGACCCGGGAGTCCCAACTGAGGTTGCTCAGCCGGCGTGAATACCCCGGCCAACTTGCTCCTGAAACAGGACCTGAGTTTCATTCCCTTCTGTCTTCACGGTCCTGCAGTTACGCTGTCTTATCCAGCGCCTGGGCCAGATCATCAATCAAGTCCGAAGCGTTCTCCAAGCCACAAGCCATGCGAATCATATTGTCAGGAATTCCGTACTGCCGGCGTTCCTGCGGAGTGCACTCATAGTAGCTCATTACGAGGGGTTGTTCGATCAGAGACTCGGCTCCTCCCAAACTGGGGGCAATCCGGGGCAACTCCACGGCGTCGACAATATCGGCCGTGGCGCGCCAATCCGCCCCTTTGACCAGGAACGTCACCAGCCCACCAAAACCCTGCATCGTTCGTCGCGCCAGATCATGGTGGGGATGGCTCTCCAGGCCCGGATAAAGGACCCGTTCCACCCGCGGATGCGTGTTCAGGAATTCGGCCACGGCCTGGCCGTTCGCGTTGTGACGCTGCATCCTTAATTCAAAGGTTTTCAAGCCTCTCAAGAGAAGATAAACATTGTGAGGTGAATTGACGGACCCCATGATTCCCCGCAAATTACGAACCGGTTCAAGTTTTGAAGAGGATCCGATAATTGCTCCGGCCAACAGATCGTTGTGCCCTCCCATGTATTTAGTGGCCGAGTGCAGGACGTAGTCGACACCCGCAGCAATTGGCTGCAAGTTGTAAGGGGTGGCAAGGGTGGCATCAATCAGGGTCTCGATCTGGTGCCTCTGACCTATTTCCACAAACCGATCCAGATCAACAACACTGAGATGAGGGTTGGTCGGCGATTCACTCACGAGGAGTTTGGTTTGAGGAGAAATCGCAGCCTCCATCGCCTTATAATCGCTCGTCTTTACCTGTTTGGTCACAACACCAAACCGCGAGAGATGCTTGACACAAAACTCACGGCTGCGGTGATAACATTCGTCAAAGAAGATGATCTCGTCGCCCTGGTTAAGCTTGGAAATCAGAAGTCCCGCGATGGCCGCCATCCCACTGGAAAAAAGCAACGCTTCCTCGCCACCTTCCAGCGACGCCAACTTCTTTTCGAGCACCCTTTCGCTCGGATTCCCGTAGCGCCCGTACTCTTCTCGCGGCAACTTTTCCTCAATGTACTGTATGACGGAGTCGGTGTCGGAAAACGTGTAGGTGGAGGCGCAAAAGATGGGATCGGTGATACTGTCCCCCGACTTTTGCCTGTTTTCACCGCCGTGGATAGCCGTCGTCGAAAGCTGCCGCTGGGATGCAGACTGAGAAAGTGATTTCTGGTTCGACATGGGTGCTTCTTTCAAAAAAAAAACGGCGATACCTTTTCAAAAGGAACTGCCGCGCAACCGTGGAACCAAGTTTTACCACCCTGTGACCCAGGTCAACTCGGGCCAAGTGAAATGGTGGCACTTTAGCAGTCAGGCTGCAAGCGGCCGCAAATCCCTACTGCTGCCATTTTAAAGTCTGGCCTGGCCGAGAGCAAGCAGTTACCGACCCGCTTCTCCATTTTTTTTGACTTTGCGGCATTTACGCATTTCCAGCTGTCATCCAACCGGTGAGCCGCCGGGGACTTGCGTCGACTCGCAAAACTTAGGCCGAGCGGGCCAGCTGCGGCAACTCGGGCCTGCACCGCATGAACCAGCACCATGACGCACACGCCTTTCGTTCGCAAGCCACGGGCGAATGTTCTTCTCACGATGTACTGCGGGTCAACCAAGCCAGGCTCCGGCCAAGCCATTTGGCACCTCCGTGAACTCCGGATTCCTCATACAACGTCAACTGCGGCAGACACTTATATCTCCTCGCCAAACTCGCCTTGGCACATTAGAATAGAGTGGAACCACGTTGTCGTCTGGAGGGGTTACGATGAGTTTTTGGCCGCGCCGGCTTGGGTGGATCGCCTGCTGCCTGGTGAGTACACCGCTGGCATACCTGCATGCCGATTCCAAAGCAGTCATTGATTTTCAACGTGACGTGCGACCCATTCTCTCCGATGCTTGCTTTCAATGCCACGGACCGGACGCGGAACAACGGGATTCCGATTTGCGACTGGACACCCGTGAAGGCGCCTTTACGGATCTCTCCGGTCAACAGTCCATCGTGCCCGGTGATCGCTCGCAAAGCGAGCTTTACGTGCGCATCACGCATTCCGATCCGGACCAGCGCATGCCGCCGGTCGACACGAATCGGCAATTGACATCCAACGAAATTGAATTAATCGGCCGCTGGATTGATGGGGGTGCCAACTGGAACGAACTCTGGTCCCTTACCTCCCCGCAGCGGCCGCCACTACCTGACGTGCAACGCGGCAACTGGCTGCGTCATCCCATTGATTCGTTTGTCCTCTCGCGCCTGGAAAGCTTGGAATTGACACCTTCGGACGAGGCAAACAAGGAAACCTTGATTCGACGACTTTCGTTGGATTTAACAGGACTGCCTCCGACGGTCGATCAAATCGACAATTTTGTCACCGATTCGTCCCCAGCCAGTTACCAGCGTCTGGTGGATCGCCTGATGGCCTCGCCACGCTACGGGGAACGGATGGCCGTCCAGTGGCTGGACGCGGCCCGTTACGCCGACACCAGTGGCTATCAGATGGATGGGCCACGCCAAATGTGGCGTTGGCGCAACTGGGTGATCGAGGCCTTCAATTCCGGAATGCCCTATGACCAATTCACGATTGAACAGTGTGCCGGAGATTTACTTCCCAACCCTTCCCTGGATCAGCTCATCGCCACGGGTTTTCACCGCAACCATCGCGGCAATGCAGAAGGCGGCATCATCCCGGAAGAATACCGTGTCGAATATGTCGTGGACCGTGTGGAGACCACGTCAACCGTTTGGTTGGGGCTCACCCTGGGATGCGCCCGTTGCCACGACCACAAATACGATCCGATATCCCAGCGCGAGTTTTATGAATTCTTTGCCTTTTTCAACAACGTGCCTGAACGTGGCAAAGCCCGCAAATGGGGAAATTCGATTCCCCACATCAAAGCCCCCACCCGGGACCAGGCAGAAGCGCTCGCCCGTTTGGATCGCAAGATCGAACAGGCTGAATTTCATATGGAGCAACACGCAGCTCAGCTCGAGGCGGCCCAAGTGGCGTGGGAAGCTGAATTTAAAATCGCTGAATTACAGAATGACGACCAACTGCTCGGCCAACCCGTGATCCAGTTGACAATGGACGATGCCCACTCCGTGACTGGAAGCAGTGCCAACGATTTAAAACCCCGCTGGGAAGGAGATGCGACTTTTCGTGAAGGTCGTTTGGGACAAGCGGGGCACTTCGATGGAACGCGTTACCTGGAAGTCGGAGATGTGGCAACGTTTGACTACGATGACGCATTTTCTATCAGTGCTTGGGTACATCCTGAAGGTGGGTCTGGCGGCACGATTGTCTCCAAGATGCAATCGGACACCGATGAACAAAAAGGATACAGCGTCGAACTGATTGACGGACACTGGCACATTCATCTGGTTCGCCGCTGGCTGGATGATTGCCTTCGAGTCCGCAGCGTCGATAGTTTTCCCGCAAATAAGTGGCACCACCTTCTGGTCACCTACGACGGAACACGCGTGTTTCAAGGAGTCCGTCTTCATATTGACGGCGACCTGGTTCCATTGGAAATTATTGTCGACGATTTACAACAACCGTTCCTGGTTCCCGACCCGCTGCGGATCGGCGCCCGCGGAACACAGTACCGCTTTCATGGCCTGATCGACGACGTGCGACTGTTCGACTCGCAGTTGTCACAGGAAACAGCCCGCCTGCTGGCAACCGATCAATCGATCGAGCAGATCCTTGCCCTGCCACGAGGCAAACGAAGCGAGAACCAGTCCTTGAAACTTCGTCGTTACTTCATCGAGTTTCACGCGCCGCAGGCAATCCGCGATGCGCGCCAGCATTGGGTCATTTTACAACATCGCCGACGGCAGTTTCAGGACGCGATCGGTACGGTCATGGTGATGCAGGAATTGAAAACGCCGCGTGAAACCTTCGTGCTCAACCGCGGACGTTATGACGCCCCCGGCAAACAAGTTCAGGCAAATGTTCCTACCTGTTTCCCTTCCTTGCCCGACAACGTCGAGCGAAACCGACTGGCTTTGGCGCGGTGGCTGGTTGATCCGGCCCATCCGTTGACCGCTCGAGTTGCCGTCAACCGGGTCTGGCAGTTACTGTTTGGCCAGGGACTGGTGCGAACCGCGGAGGACTTCGGCTCGCAGGGAGAAAAACCGAGCCATCCTCAATTACTGGATTGGCTGGCGGTCGAACTACCGCAAGCCGGATGGGATTCAAAAAGGCTACAACGTTGGATTGTGAGCAGTGCCACCTATCGGCAGACGTCACGGGTTTCGCCCGACCGACTCGAAGCAGATCCGGAAAACCGCTGGCTGGGACGGGGTGCCCGGTACCGGATGTCAGCCCACATGATTCGCGACCAGGCCCTGGCCGCCAGCGGCCTCCTGACGCAACAACTGGGCGGGGCCTCCGTCAGGCCTTATCAACCGGCGGGACTCTGGGTCGAGTTGACCCTGGAAGAATCCCGTTATGTGCAGGACAAAGGACCCGACCTTTACCGACGCAGTCTGTACACCTATTGGAAACGAACGGTAGCCCCACCAAGCATGCTGGTGATGGATGCCGCACCTCGCGAAATCTGCACGGTACGCACGTCTCGTACCAATACCCCACTGCAGGCACTGACGTTGATGAATGACGTGACTTTTGTCGAAGCGTCCAGGGCACTTGCAGAACGGGCCCTGCTGGAAGGCGGACCGGACGACGCGCAGCGCCTCACACACGCCTTTCGCCTGGTCACTTCGCGCCGGCCCAGTTCCCGAGAATTGCAGGTCTTGGAGTCGGCGCTCCAGTTCCACCGACAACGGTACGGCGACGAACCGGATCGAGCTCAAAAACTTATTGAATCCGGCGATTCAACACCGGATCCGTCCCTGAATGCCACCGACTTGGCGGCCCATACATTGGTGATGAATATGCTTCTGAACCTGGATGAAGTCATCACCAGGGAATGAGGAACCAGCGGTCACCGCACCTGACAAACGATTGAAGAGAAAGTTCTTCCCGTAAACTCACAATTCCAACACCCGAATCACTGCTCTGCACCATGAACCATTTCACGAAATCCCCGTCACTTGGAGAAATGCATCGCCGGCAATTCCTGTGGGGCGTCCCTACCGGTGTCGGTGCCGCAGCGATTCACAGCCTCCTGGCCCAAGACGGACAAACTGCGCCGGCCTCTGCCGATGCCAAGATCCCAGCCCACGGCCTGCACCTGCCCCCCACAGCCAAACGCGTGATTTATTTATTTCAATCCGGCGCACCGTCCCAGCTAGAGTTGTTTGATTACAAGCCCAAACTCTCCGGCTTGCGTGGGAACGATTTGCCCGCGTCGGTTCGGCAGGGCCAACGTCTCACGACCATGACGGCGTCTCAGACACATTTCCCCATCGCACCAAGTATCTTTCAGTTTGCCCAGCACGGAAAGTGCGGAGCATGGGTCAGCGAACTGATGCCGCACACAGCCGAAGTCGTGGATCAGCTCTGTTTCATCAAATCGATGCACACCGAGGCCATCAATCATGATCCGGCTATCACGTTCTTTCAGACCGGGGCCGAATTGGCCGGCAGGCCCAGCATCGGTTCCTGGGTGACATACGGACTCGGCAGCGACAGCCAGAATCTTCCCGCCTACGTGGCACTGATTTCGCAAGGCTCCGGATCGTCCGGACAACCTCTCTACGATCGCCTGTGGGGCAACGGATTCTTGCCCTCCAAGTACCAGGGAGTAAAGTTTCGCTCCGTCGGAGATCCTGTGCTCTACCTCTCCGATCCCCCCGGCATTGAATCCACCGAGCGACGCCGGATGCTGGATGACCTGGCGGAACTCAACCAGCTGAAGCTGGAACAACACGGCGACCCGGAAATCGCAACACGCATCGCCCAGTATGAACTGGCTTATCGCATGCAGTCGGCCGTTCCTGAACTGGCAGACGTCGCCAGCGAACCGGAACATATTTTCAAGCTCTACGGCCCCCACTCGCGGCAGGCTGGAACTTTCGCTGCCAATTGCCTGCTGGCTCGCCGACTGGTGGAACGCGGTGTCCGCTTCGTCCAACTCTTTCATCGTGGCTGGGACCAACATGGAAAATTACCCGATGGAATCAGCAAACAATGTGATGACACCGACCAGGGTTCTGCCGCACTGGTCAAGGACCTGGCGCAACGTGGCCTGCTGGAAGATACGCTCGTGGTTTGGGGTGGCGAGTTCGGTAGAACGGTATACTGCCAGGGTCGCATGACTCACAACGACTATGGCCGGGACCATCATCCCCGCTGCTTCACGGTTTGGATGGCGGGGGGTGGAATTCGTCCGGGAATGACCTACGGTGCGACCGATGACTTTTCCTACAACATCACCAGTGATCCGGTCCACGTCCACGACCTGCAGGCCACGATTCTTCGTTGCCTCGGAATTGACCACACACGGCTGACTTTCAAATATCAAGGAAGACGCCACCGACTGACCGACGTCGGTGGCCACGTGTTGAAAGAAGTACTGGCCTGAAACCACGACCGGCAAGCACCCAACCCGACATTTCAGGTGGAAAGCAGCAAGAGTCCGGCAGGCCGGAGAAACGCTAGCCCTGCTGCCGACCTGCCTGCCTAACCAATGTCTTTGGTGCATTCTCTCTTGACGACGCCTATCCGGCTCGCGATGATTCGAGCCTTTTGAGAGCAGTCCCATGGCCCGTCGCGTCGATGTTCAGATTATGGCTGGACAATTTTCTGGACCTCCCCGCTGGTAACATGCACCCATGAAACACTCACACGCTCTGCAGTACCTGGCGGTGGCACTCCTGGTCTGCCTGATTGGATGCCAGACGCCTACTGCCTACCGGAGTCGCCAAAACACACGGGACTTTTCTTTGTTCGGTGGTTTGGCCGGAGCCGGGCTGGGAACAGCCCTGAGCAAAGGTAACAGCAACACGGGCGAGAACGCCTTGTTGGGTGCAGCGCTGGGCGCGCTGACAGGCGCAGCCGTGGGGAGTCACATGGATGACGTCGAAGCCCGCAATCAGACGCTGTTCGAACAACACCTGGGACGCCAGTTGGCGGGAGCCGTTACCAAGGACGACGTGATTTCGATGAGCCAGGCCGGCTTGAGTGATGAAGTGATACAAACACACATTGCCAGGCATGGGATTGCAAGGCCACTCACAACGCAGAATCTGATTGAGCTGAGCCAACAGGGAGTGAGTGACGGAGTTTTGCAGGCCATGCAAGCTCCACCGATACCGCGCATTCCACCGTCATCACAAGTTCCGGTCATCGTCGAAGAACACTACTACGGTGGTCCCCACTTTTTACCCACCTGGAGTCCTCACTACGGTCATCAGCAGCACTGTTATCCCCACCAACGGCCCGGATTCAGTTGGGGACTCTCTTTCGGCAACTAGGCCAGCGGCCTGGAACCCTTCCTTTGAGCGTCACCGTGGATTGGGAATGTTAAATAAGGTCACGGCGAACCTCGTCGAGCAGTCCCTTTCATAAAAACCTGTGTTTTGGCTGTTAAACCGATGTGGTCCAAGGGCTATAAGAATGTGCTCCTACTTCTTGGCGTCCTCGCGCTCACCTACGTCTCAATCGGTGCCCTCCTGATGATTTTCGAAGAACGATTGATTTTCCATCCCAGATGTTACCCCGAGGGAAACTGGAACCCGAGTGAAATCCCGTTTGAAGACGTCCACTTCACTGCCACCGACGGAACCAAATTACACGCCTGGTACCTACCCCACAAGCAGCCACGGGCTTACATCCTGTACTGCCATGGTAATGCGGGCCATCTGGCGGACCGGGAATTTTTGTTGCGAATCCTTCACAACCACCTGGATGCCGCAGTCTTTATTTTTGACTATCGAGGTTACGGCCGCAGCGAAGGTCACCCGGACGAAGCGGGCGTCTTACTGGACGCCCGCGCGGCCCGGACTGCGTTTGCCCAACAGGCGGACATCACGCCGGCGGACATGATCTTGATGGGACGCTCCCTGGGAGGCGCGGTGGCCGTCGCCTTAGCCGCCGCAGAGCAACCACTTGGCCTGGTGCTGGAGAGCACTTTCACCAGTCTGCCCGACGCCGCGGCCACCCTTTATCCCTGGCTCCCGGTCCGTTGGCTGATCAGGACTCAATTGGACTCGTTGACGAGGATACAGTCTTATCCGGGTCCCCTCCTGCAGAGCCATGGTGACAGGGATGAAATCATTCCATTTGAGTTAGGAAGAAGGCTTCACGCATCCGTTCCGGGCCCCAAGCAGTGGGTCACGATTCCTGGTGGAACGCACAACTCAACGCAGTCTGGCGAGTACTACGCCGCACTTCAACACTTCATCCATCAATTTACGGCTCCCTCACCAAGATCGCGCCCTGCACCCGACCTGCTTCCCTAATCTGCACAGCGGACCTACGAGCGGCGCGATTTCGCTAAAAGGGTAATTCCGGCAACTGCAGCAGCAGCAGTGAAGTACCACAGGATGGAAATCCCCGAGATCCTCCAGGGGGCGCCAATATGGGAATCTAAAGAATCCACCGTATCGTCCGGCCCGCGGTCATAGACCATGTACCAAGGAGCGTCTAACGCCGTGATAGCGAAAATAGCGGCCACCACCAGGAGGATACCTCCCAGCACGGCAAGCCTTTGTCGCGAAAGTTGCTGCTGTGATTTTTTTTCCGGCACGTTTTCTGTCGGTGCAGCCGTTTCACCACTGACCGTCACCTGAGACGGTTCGCGATCGACTCCTTCGACTTCCGGGTTGTCATCGCCGGGCGCAGGGTGTTGCGTGTCTCGCTCACTTTCAGCTGCCATGTTGGATCTCCGTGTCATCAAGCGGGGCAAGTCCATGCCCCTCTCTGGTGATTACTTCCGCATCATGCGACCGCCATCCATCTTCAACCTTACCGCAACCTCGGTCAGGCTTTATTCTTGGCCCGTTCTTTTAAAAATCGACATGACCAGCTGCCGGGTTCCAGAAGAAATGCCGGGAATTGAGCTCTCACGAGGTCCCGCAACATTTAAGATTTCGATCTCGTACTCTTTCATCCAGGCGCGCACCGCTTCCGGGCAGGGATTCTCCGATAAATCCACCCGGAAACAGGGTTTACCATGTTTTTTCGCGAGTCGGTAAGTCAACCGGGTTCCTCCTTGAAGTCTACCCCGGTGGATGATCAGTGTCCCGTCGGAATCCAGCACGTTTTGCTCCGTCCGCACCCAATACTCCGCAAATTTACTTTCTTTCAATTCATACTTTGACGGAATGGTACCATCTTCCGCCAGGCGACCTCGTGGACACCAGCCGCCGTGTTCGATTCCCATCTCAATCGCAGCATCAAGCGCTCCGCGATCTACCCCAGTCTGACCGCCAGAAATAATACGTTTAATGTTGACCGAAGGGGATGAACGAGGCATCGACTGACGTACCGTACGGATCCGTGAAGCTGTCTTCAGGTTAACCGTTTCAAGTACATTTGGCGACCCGCAAGCGAGCGCTACGACTGCGGGGATTGGCAGCCACTTCCGTGGGAGAAGGCCGGATCGGTTTTTTCGTCAGTGGCTCCAGCCGAGGATCATCACGAAATGCCCGCTTAACAAGGCGATCTTCCAACGAATGAAAACTAATGATGGCAAGTTTTCCACCGGAAACCAAGCAGTCAGGAAGCCTGTGGAGAGCCGTTTCCAAGGCCTTTAATTCTTCGTTGATCGCGATCCGTAAAGCTTGAAACGTCCTGGTAGCAGGATGAATACGCTGACGAGATGTTTTTTTTGGCATCGCACTGCAGATCAACTGGGAAAGTTCCTTGGCCGTGCGGATCGGCCGGGAATGGCGCTCTTGGACGATGCGTCTTGCAATGCGACGGCTGTAACGTTCTTCGCCATATTGATAGATGATATCAGCCAGGTGGCGTTCCCCCAGACGGTCCAAAAGACGGTATGCAGGCTCGCCTTCGAGAGGGTCAAACCGCAAATCGAGGGGACCTTCAGCATCGAAACTGAACCCCCGTTCCGTGTCGGCCAGTTGATCACTCGATAACCCTAAATCCAAAAGAATCGCATCCACTTGCTGCTGTCCGTCCTCGTGCAGTACCTCCGGAAGGTCGGCAAAGTTGGAAACACGCAACTGAACGGGCAGTTGCGTTTCCTCGACCCACTGTTGCGAGGCACGCACCGCCTCCGGGTCACGATCCAGGGCAATCACACTCCCCCCCGGCGCGATGCCCTCGGCCAGCAGGCGGGTATGCCCCCCTCCACCTAAAGTTCCGTCCACCACGATCTGCCCGCTGCGCAGTTCGAACGCGTGCAGTATCTCGTCGACAAGTACCGGTACGTGCTGCGACATGAGGTGAAATCGGAAGGCTGTGAAACAAGACGCTGTGAAACAAGACGCTGTGAAACTGTAGTTTGTCGACTCGACTTCATAAAGACCAGCAGGGTTCTAAATTTTTTTGTGCCTTTTCAGTGGCACGGACCGCGTGTTTCGTAGAGCCCGGTGTACGCATCATTGACCCTTTGCAGAGAGAAGTTTTCGGCGACGTGCCGTCGATTTCCCTGACCCAAACGACGTGCCCGCTGTGGCGATTCGGCCAGAGCCACCACCCGTTCCAGAAATTCCTCCGCATTTCCCAGCGGGGCTACCTGTTCGGCCGAACCCGGACCGACAATCTCTCGAACTCCCTCGACATCCATGGCAACCACCGGCAACTGGCAGGCCATCGCTTCCAGCAACGCGTTGGACATTCCTTCCCAACGCGACGGAAGAACAAACAGGTGTGCCGCTTTCATCATTTCCAGAACATCATCACGCCAGCCGAGCAGGTGAACCCGATCTTCCAATCGACTGGCCTTCACTTTTCGATGAGCCGACTGGAAGTACGGCCCCTCGCCCACCAGAAGCAACTCATGATCGGGAAGTCGCTGTAACAGAGCAGGAGCATGACCGAGCAGCCAGTCAATCCCTTTCTGCCGATCCATACGGGACACACAAATAATGACCTGACGACCGGAAGCGATTCCCAGGTCCTGCAGGTCCGCAGGACTTCGAGCGTCAACAGCCTCTAAATCGATTCCGTTGGGGATGACGGTCAACTTGGACGCGGGCAATCCACCGACCGAGCAGGCGTACGAGGCGACGGATTCACTCACACAAACGAATTGACTGATTTGTGAGGCCAGCCAACGCTGAACGCGCCAACGCCAGGACACCGGTTCCGCCACACGCAGCCCGAGAAAAATTGCCGGGATCTTCGCGCGCCTTGCGGCCAGAGCGCCCACGACATTTGCGTGAAACAAAAACGACTGCACACACTGAGGACGTTGTTCTCGAAACAAATGACACAGCCGACGAACCGCCGACCAGAACTGCCACCAGTGCGTGCAACCCAGGTAGTGGACGGGAAGCCGTGCCTCCGATAACACCTTCACGAGTGCGTCCCGACGGTCCGGCTTGGGACCCAGGGAATACACCTCCGGCTGGAAACCGCGTTTCGCCAACCCGACGGCCAGTTGGGTCAGAGATTTCTCCGCGCCTCCCATCCGGAGGTCCGTGATGACAAGTGCCAAACGAATTGTTTGCGGTGAATTCACGTGCTACGTCAAACAGAAAATGATGTTAAAAACCACAAAAATTAACTTACTGCAGACCAACGAACGCGGATAACCAACGGCCTATCACACCGCCCTGTACCGGAATCTCTCCCCCGGTAGCGAACCTTGCCTTGTCCAGCATGAACCCTCCACCTGCCGGAAGTTGATGCGGAGTACTGCCCATGCCAGTCCAAGTCTAAGCCTAATCTCCACGACTCACTGCAGCCAAGAGGGGGCGAGCACCACAGGAGAAGGTTTTCTGATAGACTCTCTTCAAGTTGGCCTGCTGGCCGTTGCCGGTCCACGATTTCAGGTAGTCGCAGCTTTCCCCATTGCTCGGACGCACTTCCGCTGACTCATGAGTGAACTGAATCAATACCACTACGACTTACCCAAAGAACTCATTGCCCAGTTTCCGGTCAAGGAACGAGCCGATGCGCGGTTGCTGGTGGTCAATCGGGCGACCAATCGAATGGATCACTGGCACGTGCGGGACTTGCCGGAAATCTTGTCGGCCCACGACTGCCTGGTCCTGAACAATAGCCGCGTCCTGCCTGCCCGCTTAGTCGGTTTTCGTACCAGCACCCAGGGAAGGTGGCAGGGATTATTTCTGGAAGCCAGTCCGGATGGACTCTGGAAAATGCTCTGCAAGACCCGCGGCCGACTGGCCGCGGGGGAAACCGTTCAAGTCGTGGATCGTGATGCTCGCCCCAGCTTTCAACTGCTCATGGGAAACAAGCTGGAGGATGGGATCTGGGTAGCACGCCCGACCGTGGAGGAGGATGCCCTGACATTGCTGGAAGCTTCCGGTCGCGTTCCCCTGCCCCCCTACATTCGCGGCGGCGAAATGGTCGACTCCGATGTGTCGGCTTACCAGACCGTCTACGCTGACCAACCCGGATCGGTTGCCGCCCCAACAGCCGGATTGCACTTCACCCGACCATTACTGGACAAGTTGTCCCTCGCTAACGTGAGTTCCTGCCAAGTGACACTGCACGTCGGGCGGGACACTTTCAGGCCCCTTACCGCTGAACACCTGGAAGATCACCGCATGCATAGTGAATGGGGATCCATCGAAGCCGGGACCGTGGACCAGTTACAAAACGCCCGCTCCCTTGGAGGACGGGCCATCGCCGTCGGTACCACCTCGTTGCGCGTACTCGAAACGGCCGCCATGAGCGGAACGCTCTCACCCTGGAAAGGACACACCGATTTATTTGTGAGGCCCCCTTTCCAGTTCCACGGTGTTGACGCATTACTGACCAATTTTCACTTACCCCGCACTTCTTTACTGGTTCTCGTCGCGGCATTTGCCGGAAAGGACTTGATTCGAAGAGCCTACGACGAAGCCATTGCAGAAAAATACCGTTTCTACAGCTACGGCGACACGATGCTGATTCTTTAGTACTGGCTGTACTGCGCATCAAATGGAGGTGTGCTGAAGCAGCACGGAGCGGAGAAATTATCCCGGGGGGGGTTGAAAGACGTCCAAATCAACAAACAATAGCAACACCTGCGGTCCCGCACGCACGGCTCGTTGTTGAATCCTGGTACAGTGGCAGAGTGTTCGTCAGGATCCCGGCAGTGCAAAATCATATCCAGAAATGACCAGCTCTCCCTGAACCGGAGGAGATTCACCTTCCCCTTTTCAGGTTCCATGGCGGTTGCCATCCTGGCGATGGATTACCGCTGATGAACCAAACAGCTACCAAACCGCAGCACACAGATCGAAAGGAGTCTTCCCATGACCATGGTGCAAACCGAACAGGTGTTGGTCGTCCCCACCGAACTTTTCCATCGGCTTGGCTATTTCCAGGGATTTTCGTCTGATACGAGTCGCTACCTCGACGAACTGCTGAGTCCCGCCAACACCAGCTATCGCCCCCGTAGTGAAATGGAAAACGACCCCAGTTTCAAGCAACTCATTCCCTATGTCGTGTTCTGCCATCGGAGTCCACAGGACCAACCATCCGTCTTCTGCTACACAAGAGGTACCGGGCAGGGCGAACAACGTCTTCATCGCAAGCGCAGCATCGGAGTGGGCGGGCATATTTCATCGGAAGATGTCACGGCATCCAGCGAAAACAACCCCTACGAGGAAGGCTTGCAACGCGAACTAAACGAAGAGGTTCTCATCGAGACACCCTATCAATCACGCTGCGTGGGGTTGATTAATGACGACGAGACCGACGTGGGAAAAGTCCACCTGGGTGTCGTGCACCTGTTTACCGTCGGGCAGCCGGCCGTCCGTCCACGGGAAAGCGAGATCGTGGATGCCGGCTTTCACAGCGTTGCAGAACTCAACAAGAACCTGGACGAGTTTGAAACCTGGTCAAGCATCTGCCTACAAGCACTGTTTGGAAGCGACCGGCAGCAGGAATCCCTACCCGGGTAGGGTCGCCTCCGGGTCAGGCAGCGCCATGCTCCTGCCTGGAGTTGACCACAGCCTGCAAGAACAGGTGCAGATCCCGGGCCTGCAGGCGGAAACGACCATTTCGTCCTGCATTCGTCCCGACCTTCCTGCCGTCTCGGTCAGGGAACTGCGAACCCTTGCGGCAGGCAAAGTTTTTTTGCCCGGGTATTTTCTGCCACGGCAGTGGCAACCGGATCAACCCGGTTCATGTTCCAACAGCCAATCTTCCAGGTTCACATGTTTCAACAGCGGCGCACGCAACAGCGCGGCCCGGGAAGGTAACAAGGCACTGAGCCAGGGTCGCCGAATAATGTTCGACAGCGCCCGCATGCCGATGCTTCCTCGTGTCTGGCCCTCTACATCGACGCTCAAACGTTGAAACGTGGCCGGTATCAGATTGGGTTGCGGACCCACATGAACCAGGGTCCTCACACCCCTCGACAGCGTCGCATAAACCGCGTCCCACAAGCGTTGGGGTTGGTCAATCCAACGACATAACATTTCACGCGCGTTGTAATCATGGTAACCCACATCCCCGGTGACCAGCGAGAAGATTTCCGGCTTCGGTTCTCTGAACCCGCCCTGGATCGTGTGCATCATCAATGCCGACCGATTCGGAATATTTCTTTCCCAGACAATGCACGTATGCATGGGTGGCCAGCGATGTTGGTTTTTCCTCAGATAAATTCTGTTCGGAAGAACTTCTCGCAATGACTCTTTAAATCGATCCACCGTATCTCCCTGCCCCAACAACAAGACGGAGTTGGGAGAAAGATAAGCTGACACGCCAATCACACCGCGACCTTCGCTATTGATTCGTACACATTGGCGTTGCACGTCATTCAACGGCAATTCGGGGCCACGGGAAAACAGCACCCCCATGGTCACATCGTGAGCAAGCTCGGCAACTTCATCGGCATGCGTCAGGAGCACTCTCAGTGGACCCTCCATCTCATGAACGCCAGCCGCGATGACAGCGGTGACTTCGCCCAGGCTGTAACCGTACAGAAGCTTTGACTGACGATAGTCGATTCCAAAAAACTCCTGGAGAAGTTCAAGCTGCGCCAGTTCCATACACACCACGAGCGAGATCGCATCGCTATAGGTCTTCAAACTCGTCTCACGTCCCTGGCGGACCCGGCTTACCAAATCGACGTCGCGTCGTGTCACGTCACTGCAGATCCGGGAACCGCGGAGCAGATGTTTTTGAACGATCGGACCGTAGGCGGCATGCTCCAGCAATTCGGCACTACGACCCAAATTGGTCATATTGTAGCCGCGAAAGGCAAATGCGGACTCGGATAGAGCAGATTGAAGATCAAATTCCATAGAAAACAACGATTTCTCTGAAGGGAAGAACAGCCGCAAGTCAGCCTAGACGTCTGGCCCCGGTAGCACCAAGTCCGTCTGTGGGAACCAGACAACGACGACTCGCCCGAGCGGTTGCCGCAGTTCACCTGATTGCAACTCACCAAGCTCAAGTTGTACCAAGCACCTATCATCCGGGCACTAGCAAATGTTAAGGTACCTGTTTGAAAATACTTTTCTGGAAAAAATTTTTCAACCTCACTGACCCTCGGCAAGCCGTCGACAGGGCCCAGAGCATGATTTGCGACCTTTCAGGTAAAACTGCGGTGGTGACAGGTGCTGGCGGCGGCATCGGCCGGGCGACCGCCCTGGAACTTGCCCGGGCCGGTGCAGATCTGGTGATTCACACCGGAACTCGTTCCCACAGGCTGGCAGCCCTGGCCGAGCAACTGCGCCAGTCGAAACGAAATATCCACTCCGTCGTGGCCGATTTGCGTCACCAGGATACCCATCAGAGTTTCGTGGACGAGGCCTGGTCTTTCCAGGGCAGCGTCGATGTCTGGGTGAACCTTGCCGGCGCAGACGTTTTAACGGGAGAAGCTGCCGACCTTTCATTCGAACAGAAGCTGGCAGCCCTCTGGAACGTTGACGTGCTGGCAACGATCGGGCTTTCGCGTTTAGCGGGGTCGAGGATGGCCGGGCAGACGACCGCAGCCGGGTCCGCATGTATCATCAATATCGGCTGGGACCAGGTCCAATGCGGTATGGAGGGTGATAGCGGCGAGATGTTTTCCGCTGTCAAAGGTGCCGTGACCGCGTTCACCAGGAGCCTGGCCAAATCGCTGGCACCCCGGGTCCGCGTGAATTGTCTTGCTCCCGGCTGGATTCGCACCGGGTGGGGACAACAAGCCTCTGAGTACTGGCAGGAAAGAGCCCAAAACGAATCTTTGTTGAATCGCTGGGGAACTCCGGAAGATGTAGCTCAAGCAGCCTGCTTTCTGGCCTCGCCGGCAGCAAACTTTATGACGGGACAGACCCTCAACATTAATGGTGGCTTCCGACACGCGATTTCCAATCAAGGAACCGGTGGTGCGTGACCCCGGCCAACTCTGACCCATCCCATGTGCCATGCCTGTCGAACATCTTCATTTCGTGACAGGACGTCTCGCGGAATCATCACTCCGGGCGGTCATCGACCAGGAGGCGAACCAGTCCGGGTTCCGCTATTCGATCGACACACTGCCCATCTCCGTGGCGGCGCTCATGACCCCGGACTGGATTGCCAAACGAATCCGACCACCCGCTGTCACGTCACGAATCATCATCCCCGGCTACTGCTCCGGTGAGCTGGAACCGATTGTGCAGCGCACAAACTGTGTCGTGGACCGCGGTCCAAAAGATTTGCGACAACTACCCGCCTGGCTGGGTAGAAGCTCTGCCGTTGTCGACGATTACGGAGAGTATGACATCCAAATCATTGCCGAGATCAACCACGCCCCGGACCTGTCACAGGAAGAGATCCTTAAAACGGCCCAACACCTCAAACAGAGCGGGGCCGACATCATTGACGTGGGATGCAATCCGGGCGAACCGTGGCTGGGAGTCAAAGATTGTGTCCGCAGGCTGCACGAACAAGGCTACCGGGTCTCCATTGACAGCCTGAATCCGACCGAAATCGAACTGGCCGTACGCGGCGGTGCTGAACTGGTCTTGTCGGTCAATGCTGCTAACCGGGACGCCGCTTCTGACTGGGGATGTGAGGTCGTTGCCATTCCAGACGTCCCTGACGACGTACAAAGTCTGCGAGAAACTGTCAGCCACCTGGAAAACAGGGGAATCAAGTTCCGCGCTGATCCCGTGCTGGAACCGGTCGGCCTGGGATTCACAGCAAGTCTTGCCAGGTACATCGACTTTCGACGAGAACACCCCGAGATTGAAATGATGATGGGGATTGGAAATATTACCGAGTTGACGGACGTCGACTCGGGTGGAATGAACGTCCTGCTACTCGGCATCTGCCAGGAACTTGGCATCCGCAGTGTGCTCACCACCGAAGTCATTAACTGGGCCTGCACCAGTGTCCGAGAGTGCGATTTAGGTCGACGTCTTGTGCATTATGCCGCCACCCACCGTGTTCTCCCAAAACACCTGGACCCGCAACTGGTTACGTTACGTGATGTGAACACATTTCCACACCCTCCGGAATTCCTGGACCAATTGTCCTCTCACATCAAAGACAACAACTTTCGCATTTTTGCCCAAGAGGATCAGCTTCACCTGCTTTCCGCCAATTTGCATCTGACCGGCCAGGACCCGTTTCAGCTGTTTGAGGAACTGCTCCGTCACGACCCGGCCAATATGGACCCTTCCCATGCATTCTATCTGGGCTACGAATTTTCCAAGGCGGTCACGGCCTTGACCTTGAATAAGAAATATAGCCAGGATGAATCCCTGGACTGGGGCTACCTGACGGTGCCCGAAGCGAGCCATCGACTACGTCGGTCTGCAGCCCGGCGGACGAAAAAATCATGACTTCAGATGGAACCGATTTGCAAACCCTTCACTGAATTGACACGGCGGACCTGCCACAGGAACTCCCCGAAACAATTGGTTCGACAACGTGATCCTGAGCTGAGAACCAGGTCGGACATTCAACATCGAGCGTAGTAGAACACAGACCGCCATGAACACCGAGACTTGTGAAATAAGCGTGCCCCTGGTGGAAGAACTCGAAAACTGGGTGGAACCAGTGGATCTCTTCTCCCATTTCAGCGCCCTGCCTCACTGCGTTTTTCTGGATAGCGCAACTCAGCACGCGCGACTGGGCAGGTACTCCTATCTGGCTGCCGATCCTTTCCAGTTCGTCGAGGTCCCAGCCGATGGCAGCGACGGACTGCGTCTCCTGGAGAACCTGCTGGGGGCCTGGCCCTGCCAGACAATCAGCGACCTTCCTCCCTTCCAGGGCGGAGCTGCAGGTTTGTTGAGCTACGATCTTGCTCACAGCCTCGAAAATCTACCGCGACCTCGTCACGACGAGTTTTCCACCCCCGCCATGGCCATCGGGTTGTATGACGTCGTCATTTCCTTTGATCATCTGCAACAGCGTGCCTGGATTCTTTCATCGGGTTTTCCCGAGCCCGCCGGGAATCGTCGACATCACCGGGCAGCAGAACGACTGCGGGCCGCCAAACAACGAATCTGCCACCTGCCGGAACCAAACGTTTCACCTGCCCCGACCGTCGCAGCATATCCCCTCACCGGCCAGCAACTGGCACCGCAACATCCCACCTCGGTCGCGCCGGAACTGACCAGTACTTTCACGGCGGCGGGCTACCAAACCGCCGTTGAGAAAGTCATTGAATACATCCGGGCCGGTGACGTATTCCAGGTCAACCTGTCGCAGCGACTGTTGCACCCCATGACGGACGATTCAGCCAGTCTGTATTTACGTTTAAGGGACCGTAATCCGGCACCGTTTGCAGGCTACTTCGATCTTGGCACATTTCAGGTCATCAGCGCGTCACCAGAACGCTTCCTGCAGGTCCGTGACCGTTCTGTTGAAGCTCGTCCCATCAAGGGGACACGACCGCGGATCAACTGGCCGGAAGCTGATCTTTACGTGGGAGAACAACTGGAACAGAGCGAAAAAGACCGGGCAGAAAATGTGATGATCGTCGACCTCCTGCGAAACGACCTTTCGCGCTCCTGCCAGACTGACAGCCTGCGGGTCTCTCAACTTTGTCAACTTGAAACGTTTCAATATGTGCAGCATCTGGTGTCCGCAGTGACGGGAAAACTGGCAGACGACGCCTCGGTCTTCGACCTGCTACGGGGCGCTTTTCCAGGCGGGTCCATCACCGGGGCGCCCAAATTGCGTGCCATGGAGATCATTGCCGAGTTGGAACCAACGGCACGGGGAGCCTACTGCGGAAGCCTGGGATATCTGGGTTTTAACGGCAGCATGGACCTGAGTATTCTGATCAGAACCATTCTGGCAGGCCGGGGTTGGTGGCAGTTCCCTGTCGGTGGGGGGATTGTCGCCCAATCCATCCCCGTACAAGAATACCAGGAGACCTGGCACAAGGCAGAAGGACTGTTGCGAGCGGTGAGATGAGTGAAATCCTACTGATTGACAACTACGATAGTTTCGCCCACAACCTGGCCAGGTATCTCGAACGCCTTGGACAGGCGACACACGTCGTACGCAACGACCAGATCGATGCTGCAACAATCCGGCGTATGTCGCCCGCAGCGATTGTGTTGTCACCCGGTCCCTGTACCCCCCGAGATGCCGGACTGAGTGTCGAAATCGTGCGGGCCGTACACAGACAATTCCCGTTCTTCGGAGTTTGCCTGGGACATCAAATTCTGGCAGCCGCATGGGAGGCCGAGATCGTCCGCGCACCCGAACCCGTGCACGGCAGAGTCAGTCAGATTTTTCATGCCGGCCAGGGAATTTTTGCAGGACTCGAAAGCCCTTTTAACGCCTGCCGATATCACTCTCTGGTAATTGACGAGAATACGCTGGACACGTGCTTTGAAGTTACCGCACGCACGCAAGACGGAGTAGTCATGGCAATCCAACACTCCCGTTACCCGCTGGTTGGCGTACAGTTTCATCCCGAATCCATTTTGACGGAGTGCGGCTTTGGGATCCTGGCAAACTTCCTGCGGCAGATTGGCCTGGTCCTGCCACACCCTGTTCCCGGCATTGACGCCGAGCGGGACCTGGCGCTGCGCCCTGAACAGCACCTGCCGCTGGGTCCCGTAACGTTTTAAAAAGAAACCGCACTTCCGGCATTGGCATGAACCTCCACACACCCACTTTCATTCCTCATTTAGCAACAGTACTCACGTGATTCTCGAAGGCGTCATCACCACAATCAATCAGGACGGCTCTCCCAATATCTCGCCGATGGGACCAACTGTCGATGCAAGTCTCTCTTCATTTGTACTGCGGCCTTTCGCGACCTCCACCACCTACCAGAACCTAAAACGTACCGGGCAAGGCATTTTTCATGTGACTGACGATGTGGAACTTCTGGCCCAGGCCGCCATCGGTCAACCATATCCCTTACCGGAAATGCACCCTTGTGTCGCCCTCGACGGGATGATTATCGCGAGCGCTTGTCGCTGGTTTGGATTACAGGTCACTGAAATCGACGACCGTCAGGAACGGTCCCGCATGAAATGCCAGGTCGTGCAGCAAGAAACTCTTCGAGATTTCTTTGGATTCAACCGTGCAAAACACGCCGTCGTTGAAGCAGCGATTCTGGCAACACGCACCCGGTTCCTGGAACGAGACACCATACAACGCGAAATAGATCGTTTGCGAGTTCTGGTCGAAAAAACCGCAGGCCCGGCCGAGCAGCGTGCCTTCGCCCTGCTGGAAGAACACATTCGTCAAGCTGATTTCCCACTGGGTTGATTAACGTGGCTGACTCCGTGATCCAAGTAACCGCTCCTAGTCGAATTCATTTCGGACTGATGTCCTTTGGTCAGGCCTCCCGGCGACAGTTTGGAGGGGTTGGCCTGATGGTCGAACCGCCTTACTGCCGACTCTCCTTCGAGTCAGCAGACCAACTGGAGGTCAGCGGTGATCAGTCGGACCGGGTACGTGACATTGTTGACCGCTGGTCAGATTCAACCGACCGGAGTAGTGATTTACGTTGTCGCATTCACATCCACCAGGCATTGCGCCCGCACCGTGGCCTGGGGTCAGGGACGCAACTGGCATTGTCGGTAGCAGCAGGGCTGAACCGATTTTTCCGTGTCCCCGCTAAGGGTCCCGATGACCTGGCACGCTCTGTCTCACGAGCCCGCCGGTCAACGGTCGGCACCTATGGTTTCTTTCACGGTGGCTTGATCTATGAATCAGGAAAATCCGGCCCGGACGGTACGTCACGCCTCGAACAGCGGGTTGTGCTACCATCCTCCTGGAGAATTCTGCTGATTTGCCGCCGTCGGGGCCAAGGGATGTCCGGCGAAGGGGAACAACATGCCTTCGGTCACGTCGCGCCGGTCCCGACGGATGTTTCCACTTCCCTGAAAAACGAAGTCTCCTGCCACATGCTTCCTGCAGCCCGCGAGGGTCGATTTCAGGATTTCAGTGAGAGTGTCTACCGCTACGGTCACCGGGCGGGAATGTGTTTTTCCGACGTCCAGGGCGGACCTTTTGCAGACGCCTGGCAAGAACAACTTATTCAACAGTTAAGATCCTGGAACCTGCACGGCGTGGGACAAAGTTCGTGGGGACCCACCGTATTCGCCTTCACCGAAAGTGAACGAATTGCTGACGACTTTGCGGCACGTCTGCGGGACGATCCCCGGACCGCCAACACCGATATCACGATTTCCCGACCTAATGACTGTGGAGCCCGGATCGAAGTCCTGAACGCCTCGTGTTAAAATCTTATCCCGAGCTTCGTCACCCAACCAACCACCGCGCGTGCAGCGACACCTGGACTGCCGCCGCGCAGTTGCACCAGAAGGCCGGGAATCGTCGATTGACGTCTTACAGATCCTCTTCCGCCAACTGGGAGGAAAAATAAAAGAGACAGGTTCGCGACCGTTTCAACCACCGGCGCAGACGCTTCGTGACGTCGCATGCAAACCAGTTTTGAAACGACTGTCAGTGCCGGTTAGAACTGATCCATCATCCTGAATTCACTTTCCGAGTAGATACAAGGAGCAAGAAATGGCCGAACTGGGCGTCAACATCGATCATGTTGCCACCGTCCGACAGGCGCGACGCACTTTCGAACCCGATCCAATCTGGGCGGCCGCATTGGCAGAACTGGGAGGCGCTGATGGAATCACCATCCACCTCCGTGAAGACCGTCGTCACATCCAGGAGCGGGATTTCCGCCTGCTGCGTGAAACCGTGCATGTGAAGTTGAACCTTGAACTTGCTTGTGAAACGCAGGTTCTGGAAATCGCCAGTTCCGTGAAACCCGATCAGGCCACACTCGTACCGGAACGAAGGGAAGAAGTCACCACGGAAGGAGGACTGGACGTTGTCATGTCTCGAGACCGTGTGCAGGAAGCCGTCAAGAGGCTGCAGGGCGCTGGCATCGCCGTAAGCCTGTTCATCGATCCAGATCCACAACAAATTGAAACTGCAGCAGAATTGCAGGTCGAAGCCATTGAACTTCACACCGGCCAATATGCCCTGGCCAGTGGATCACAGCAGAAATCGGCACTTGCCACGCTGGCCAATGCTGGACGATTGAGCCGCAGTTTGGACCTGACACTCCACGCGGGACACGGCCTGACTTACCAGAATGTGAAACCTGTGTCTGCCATCGAAGGCATGCACGAACTGAATATCGGACATAGCATCGTCGCTCGCGCGCTGATGGTTGGCATGGAACGGGCTGTGCGAGAAATGAAAAAATTGGTGGAGTGATCGAGGTAGCGGCCATGGATTCAAGGCTGCCAAAACACCCTTCCGGAGCGTCTCGCGCAGACGGTGAAACTTTCCCCCAGATCGCGACAGAAACCGGACTTCCTCGTTCCCACCCCCTGAACCGGGTCACAACCAGAGGAAACAGGAAACCTTTTGTTACCACCACAAGACTCCCGCAGCACGGCGAGCCAGATTCTCAAAAGGAAATAACCGGCTGGCTGCAACCTGTTCGTTAACACAGTCTTTGGCAGCGTCTTCCTGACCCATTCACTCCAGTCGTTTTCTGCCTTATCATAAAGGGCTGATCGGAAATCCCGCCTCTCCAAGTAGGTCTCTCGCCATGAAAAGAAAAGGCTCTGAATTCGCCGACCTGTCCGTTGCAATGATTACTCCTTTCCGGGACGGATCGGTCGACTACGATGCGCTGCGCCGGCAGGTGGAGTTTCAGATCGACGCGGGCACAAAATGCCTTTGCCCCGTTGGTACGACGGGCGAATCGCCCACACTCAGCCACGACGAACACGAAAAAGTGATCTCAGAAGTCGTGCAAACCGCCGCAGGTCGCGTAAAAGTCATGGCGGGAACCGGTTCAAACAGTACGGCGGAAGCCTTGCGACTGACTCGATGGGCTGCCAAAGAAGGAGCCGACGCCGCCTTGGTCGTTGCCCCGTATTACAACAAACCGACCCAGGAGGGGTTCTACCAACATTACAAGCAGGTCGCCGAGGCGGTTCAGATACCAATTTGTGTGTACAACATTCCTGGAAGAGCAGCCAAGAACATTGAACCGGAAACCATCTGTCGACTTGCCGAAGTCGACAACATCACCATGGTCAAAGAAGCGACGGGCCAATTGGACCAGGCATCGCACATTCTGGCAGCCACCGATTTGACGGTACTGAGCGGAGATGACAGCCTGACGTTACCCTTGATGTCGATCGGGGGCGAGGGAGTTATCTCGGTGGTCGGAAACATTATCCCGCAAGACATGATTCAGCTGGTGCATGCCCACCAACAAAGTGACATCAAACTGGCCATCCAGTGGCATCACAAACTGTTTCCGCTCTGCCGCGACATGCTGGGCCTGGCCACCAATCCCATTCCCATCAAAATTGCCATGAAAATGCTGGGACGAGATTCGGGAGAACTGAGGTTACCCATGACTCCGCTCGATTCCGCTGGAGAATCCAAGCTACAACAGACGTTGACTGGTTATGGTCTGCTCTGAACCCGGGCTCGTTTCACGAGCAACATTCACCATTCTGTTTCAGTTCCAACTTCGGACAACGAGACTCGTGCACGGATCGGCAAACGAACATCCACTCTATTCACTGAATCCGCAGGCGTATCAGGCGAGGGAGGCGTGACGCGACCGGTTCCTACAATCCCCTCAGAACTCTGATTTTTTGTGAGTATGCCACGCTCAATGGTGGGGAACGCTCGCTACTGGCCATCCTGCCCCAACTGCAGGCCGCCGCCTTCGATATCGTCGTGGCCATCGGTTGTGCCGGACCCCTGCAACGTGAACTCGAGCAGATGCATATTGAAACCCGCTTGCTCGAGTTTCACAACGGCCAGGGACAACGCCATCCGCAACAGGCTTTGAGGGAGCAACTGTTGCGGGTCTGTCAACAAATCCGTCCGCAATTGATCCACGCCAACAGCGTCGCGATGAGCCGTCTCGTCGGCCCCGTAGCCGCGCGAGCCGCCATACCCAGCCTGGGACACCTGCGCGACATGCTGCGCATCAGCGGCCAGGCGTCACGTGATCTGCAATGTCATGCCCGCCTGCTGGCCGTATCAGCCGCCACCAAGGCCTGGTACGAACGCTGCGGAGTTGCCCCTGAAAAGCTTCACGTTGTCCACAATGGTGTCGATCTCCATCGATTCCGGCCACGGGAGCGCACCGGCTATCTGCACCGGGAGTTGTCCCTGCCACCTTCCTCCATCCTACTGGCCACGGTGGGCCAAATCGGGTTGCGAAAAAGTACCCAGGACGTGCTGGAGGCGTTTCGCCAGGTCATCTCAAGGCAAAGCAATATCCATTTGCTGATCGTCGGTGAACGCCACTCCCAAAAACTCGAGTCGATCGAATTTGAACAATCGCTACGCCGTCGCGCAGGGTCGCCTGACCTGGCAGAACATGTCCATTTCCTGGGATATCGAAACGACATCGCGCGACTCCTTCCCGAATTGACCGCCCTGGTCCACGGAGCCCGTCAAGAACCCCTGGGACGCGTTCTACTGGAAGCCGCCGCTGTGGGCCTACCCATTGTGGCGACGGACGTGGGCGGCACCAGTGAAATTTTTCCTCCCCGAACGAATTCCGCAGTGCTCGTTCCCGCTCAGAACCCCGACAAAATGGCGCATGAAATCGACTGCATCTTGCAAGACTCGGCAAGACAAGCTGAACTGGGGACATCAGCCCGCCAACGCATCCGGTACCATTTCTCTGACAAGGCTTGCGCCACCCGGATACGTGAACACTACGAGGCGGTAAAAGAGTGCCTTGGCCACTAGGAACCCGGCGTGCGCGGGAAAGGGACACCGCTCGCCGTCACTCACATCGCCACCAGTCGTACCATCGGCAAGACTGGCGTCCTTCCAACTGCACGGACGTTGTCTAAAGGAAACACAACAATCACCGGCAGGTGGTCGCTTCGCCTGTTGCCCGGTCCGCCACATCAAACCGCTCAGTTTTTCCTGAAATCCTGGCCGTGATTTAGAAACTAAGCTAAAGTTGGACAACAGTCGAACCGGAGCAGGAATTTCCTCCCGGAATTCGACCCTTTTCCATTTTCTTTTCCATACGTCGCTCGTTAAAACTACCACGGCCATTCGGCCGTCGGCGATTCCCAGAGTGCCGGATCGTTGTCTCGCGAAAACTCGCACATCCAGATTTAGGGTCAGCTATGAACTGTCATGAGCTTGCTGCGCGGATTGAAACCATACAACCCGATGCCAACCTTACTGAAGTGGCTCGACTTTGCCTCCTGTTAAGCAACTCCGTCCCCAATCACAACGCACTGGGTGACGAACGCAACCTCGCGGAAGCGTGGAACGAAATGGGCTTGAAGCTACAAGCCGCCACGGACCAACACGCCGCGATGACCAACGATCTCGAATCACTCGCTTCTTCCGACCCGAAGCACTTCCAACCGGAACAAATCTGGATTCTGATCCGGGCTATCAAGGTTCAAAGCCAGATCCTGCAACTATACGTGGGGCAACCCGTGCTGGACGCTTAACCCCTGCGGGCAACACCCACAAAACCCCGTTTTCCCCAGACCGGGGCCCAACACCCGGATCGCGGGCCACGGGTTCACGCAGAGAGCAAGCAACCCTGGTCCTGCCTCAACGTGTTTTACGGTGACAAGGCCGGGGCTCGCATGGATATCTAGCTGCTCAATAACCACGCTGCGACGGACATGTAGATCACAATCCCGAGAATATCGATGATCCCGGCCACAAACGGGTTACTCATGAGTGCCGGGTCGAGTCCGAGGCGTTTGAAAATGAGCGGCAGTGCGGCTCCTAACAAAGTCCCGCTTACCACGACAAGTAACAGGGTAATGGGCAAGACAGCCGATTCCCTCAGGGAATAGCTCATGGCCAGAGCCGACATAAACCCGATCGCACCCAACCCACATCCCAACAACAGCCCGACGAACAACTCTCGACGAATCACCTGATACCAGTCACTCAGCGTCACATCTCCTGTCGCCATTGCGGTGATGATCAAGGTGGCCGATTGATTCCCCGAATTTCCCCCGCTGGAAATGACCAGTGGTATAAACACCACCAGCCAGGACCACATTTTGAGATGATGTTCGTCGTAATAGGTCAAGGCAAAGGCCGTCAGCAAGGCCCCCACAAACAGTACAATCAACCAGACTCCCCGCTTCCAGGTGAGGGTGAATATCCCGGTTTCCAGGTAACTTTGCTCCAACGGATCGACACCTGCAATGCGGTGGGCATCTTCCGTAGCTTCCTCACGAAACACGTCGATAATGTCGTCGTGCGTAATAATCCCTAGCATGCGCCGGTCGTCATCGATGACGGGGATCGCCAACAGGTCGAAATGCGCTACCTTGTTTGCAATTTCTTCCTGGTCGTCCAGAACATTCACGGTCACCAGATCGCGTTCCATCAACTGCGCCAGTGTCATTTCCGGACGGGCAACGGCTGAAATCAGTTGTCGTGCCGAAATGACACCTCTCAACTGATCCGATTGATCGTCGTCCACGATGTAGAGGTAACTGATCGTTTCCAGTTCTCGCGCCTGGCGACCTATTTCTTCGATTGCTTCTTTGACCGACAGGTTTTCACTCAGTTCGGCAAATTCGGTCGTCATCAGTGCGCCAGCTGACTCCTCCGGATAGGCTCGCAGTCGCAGGATGTCTCGTCTTTCAACGGCAGGCAACATTGGCAACAACTCGGACACCACTTGTGAATCGACGTCGTTCAACAGGTCGACTCGATCATCCGGCGGCATCGCGGCGATCACTTCGGCGACTTCTCTGCGGTCCTGAGACCCAACCGCGTCAGCCTGACATTCGCGGTCAAAGTAGCTGAAGATGCCGACCCGTGATTCGATAGCAGCGTGCCGTAGCACCGACCACCTCTCGTCCGTCGTTAAACCTTCCATGAAGTCCGCCGTACGAGCCGGATGCAGGGCAGTACAGAATTCTGCTAATTCCACATCGTTGCCTTCATCCAATAACTCGCGCAATTCAGGCAGATACAACGTATTGATCATGATCTCACCATCCCCAAACACAGGATCTCCAGAGGCTTCGCGCGTCACAGAAAGCACCCAATCATAATATAGAAAACAGACGGCGACTACAGTTCCTTAGAGAACCGGCCCAAAGGATTTGGCGAGATTCAACCTATCGGAAAACCCGGTGCGAAATGCGTCGCCACAAGACACCGCAACTCGCCACGCCTGCTCGACCGGAAGCACTTTCGTCGCCACCTGACCCCGCTCAGCGGACCGCCACACCGTGTTGTGGCGACAAGCCGTGATAATTCCAGGGTTTAATCCCCGATCGTCACCCGACCATCGACAGAGTAGGGCTGCGTTCCCTCGCTGATTGTGTCGACGGTTCGTCGTCCTGACGACGGGCGGCAATTCCTCCAGGTACCGACAACCCCTGCAAAGTCTCGCATTCAGTCTTCCACGAAAAGTATCCCGCCAGGCTACCGCAACCGTGGAGCAGTCATCCACCCAACATCGGGACGGGATGTTTCAGTATCCATTTCAAAACGACGGACACAGCGCTACGTGGCAGATGCAACCAGTTATATCACTGGTCCAAAGAACCGCCGAGCTTCTGCTTCTCTGGCGGGAAGAAGTTCCCTTCCACAATCCCCAGGTCGCCCGGTGGTGCGCCGTGCAGGAACCTTGCTGGAACTGACCGACTCGCAGGCTCGACAATCATTCAGGCAGGACCCGCCCCATCCGGGCTGCCCTGACAAAATCATCCCCCGGGTGGCATCCGCGGTCCAGTGATTTTCCTACGACCCCTCGTCAGAATTCGTCTTCGGTACAGGAGTCCCCGGAATCCCAGGGCCGGACCCTGCTGGCAGGAGCCTCATTTCCACCTGGACAGATAAGGCAGTCTCCTCCCGATAGAGGCGCACCGAATGACGGGACCCGAGCGGCAGTTGCTCGACAGCATCTTGGAGGTCGCCGGTGTCTCGCACGGGTTTCCCGGCAAAATCAACAATAATGTCACCCTGTCTGAGACCCGCATCGTCTGCCGGACTATTCGCGATGACTCCCGCGACCAGGACCCCGTGATTCACGGGAATCTTCAGGTCGTTTTTGCGAATGTATTCTGCATTAACATCGCCGATACGAATGCCCAGATAGGCCCGCTGAACCTTACCTGTTTTCATCAGTTGTTCAGCAACCCACTTGGCCCGATTAATAGGAATCGCGAACCCGATCCCTTGATAACCTCCGCTGTTGCTGACGATTGCGGTGTTGATTCCGACGACTTCACCATCCAAGTCCACCAGTGGTCCCCCGGAATTGCCCGGATTGATGGCCGCGTCGGTCTGCAACATTTTTCCACGACGGATGGGCGCAACGCCTCGACCTTTACCACTGATGATTCCAGCACTGACGGTCGATTCGTACTCGAACGGACTCCCCACGGCAATCACCCAGTCTCCGATGGCCAGTCGATCAGAATCCCCCAGTCGCGCCACGGGCAACGGTGACTTCAGAGCGACATGTACGATCGCTAAGTCACTATTCGCATCTACCTTGATATTCTTTGCCTCCAACTCGCTTCCGTCCGAAAAGCGAATCCAAACCTGATCCGCACCTTGGACCACGTGCGCGTTGGTGAGAATAATCCCGGACTCATCAATGAGAATTCCAGAACCCACATTTCGGGACTCTGGCAGGCGAAACCCTTCCGGAAAGTGCAAGTCCGGTGGCAATTCAAAGGGAAAGTCCTCTGCCGATATTTCGGCGGCCTCTTTCCCTTCGACCTCTGAGATCACCGTCACCACAACTGGCGTGATGGCGCTGGCCGCCGATCGAAAAGCCCGGGACAAAGACTTCGCTTGCTCGGTGGCGGTGACGGACTCTTGACCCAGAACTTGTCCGAGTCCGGATAACGCCAGGCAACAGAAAAACAGCCCCACGACAAACGCGGTCTGCCTGCGAACCGTCCATGGCGAACGGGGGACGGCATTGACTTCAATTCGAGACAGGTAATTGCAGAAAATCTTCATTCCAATCCTAACGCGATCGAGCCACACAGAAGTATTTGGATTCGACACTTCAGCCCCCACCTTCTGCGGAGTTATGAAGCCTGAAACTGAACACAACACAATGGGATTCCCGCGGACACCATCAGCACTTACCGCCCTTGTCAACTGATGACTTCAAGGTCTCCTCAAAAAGAACCGCCTGCCTGCTTTCCCCGTTCAAGCTGTAAGAACACCTAGACGAACAACTTCTACTAACCATACCACGTAAACCGGGTCGTCGCCATCAAGTTGACACCGCCCATAACAGCAACTATATTCAGTTGAACTGCCCTTTTTTGAATACCTATTTAATTAAAACGCCTAACACAACGGGGACAGGCTAGTCGGCTTGTCTCGCCGTCGGTTACAGTTTGTGACTGACGCCGGTCCCCGCTCTGTTAGTCGTGGTGAGGTCGTTTACCGATGCCACGCAAACAGACTTCGGCTACCGCCGAATTCTCGCGAAAGTTCAGCAAGTGCGAACAAGCAATCGGGTATGTATTTCAGGACCAAGACCTCCTGTGTGCAGCCCTGACTCATGCCTCTGGAGCTAAGCACCGTCTTGCCTCGAACGAACGCCTGGAGTTCTTGGGAGACGCCATCCTGGGTAGCGTGGTCTGCGAAATGCTCTTTCTAAAATTCCCCCATTTCCTAGAGGGGGATCTGACGAGAATTAAATCGATTGTCGTGAGCCGGGAAACCTGCGCCAAAATCAGCCTCGGTCTTGATCTGGAAGATTGTCTCATATTAGGCAAGGGGATGGCGGCCCAAAAACACGTTCCACTCTCGTTACTGGCCGATGTCTTCGAGTCGTTAGTCGCTGCAATTCATATCGATGGAGGCGAAGACGCCTCGCGGGATTTCGTCGTCAGGCATACATCGCCCCAAATCGAAATGGCGATTAGCGGAGAGTCAGGCAATAATTTCAAATCTCAATTACAGCAATTCACTCAAAAAGAGTTCGGCACAACACCAGATTATTGTTTAATAGAAGAAACAGGACCTGACCACAGCAAACATTTTCGAATCGCTGCTTCTGTGGATGACACCCTCTACTCCCCTGCCTGGGGTCGCAACAAAAAAGAGGCCGAACAAAGAGCAGCCTGTAATGCCCTGGCGCAGATCGAGGGCAAGGCCGCACCCTTTCCCACCACCCTTTCACAACCCTGAACAGCTTTGTCCCGGAGGTTCACCCGCCCCCGGATTGGTAACGACCGGAATCCGCAGCCTGCTCAACCCCTTGACCTGTTGCACAAAGTCCCCCCTGGCACCCCGGCAACAACGAATCCGGACCTGTCTGCTCTTTTCGAATTCGTGTGGCAGGCTTTAGAATCACGGGCGGGTCCTGACGTGCCTCACCCCGGCTTTCCTACCTTCCTGCACTCATCGATGCTTGTTTTACATCATGTCCTCACGTTGTATCGCACTACTCTCCGGCGGACTCGACAGCATCCTGGCCATTCGTCTCATGCAGCAACAAGGCCTGGAGGTGGAAGCGGTCAACTTCAAGACGATCTTTACCTGTTGCCAGGATGCCGCCGGACAAGCCGCGCGAGACCTGGGAGTACGTTTGACTGTCCTGGAACCGGATGCCGATTACCTGCAACTGATCAAGCAGCCCTCCTACGGTTATGGCAAAGGGGCTAATCCGTGCGTTGACTGTCGCATTAACATGTTCGAGCGTGCCAGAGCCTTTGCAGAACAAATTGATGCCCAGTTCATTGTGAGTGGCGAGGTCGTCGGCCAACGGCCCATGAGCCAAAAACGGCGCGACCTGGAGATCATTGCCGACAAGTCGGGACTGGAAGATATCCTGCTGCGTCCTCTCTCGGCACAGCTACTGCCACCCACCTGGCCGGAACGGGCAGGCATCGTGGATCGTTCCCAACTGTTCGCATTCAGCGGCAGAAGTCGAAAGGAACTTATTCGGTTAGCCCGGCACTTCGGAATTTCCAAAATCCCATCCCCTTCCACCGGGTGTGCTCTAACGGAGGTGAAATTCGGCCAGAAGGTGCACGACCTGATCCAGCTAGACCCCGAAGCGGGTCGCTGGAGCTTTGAACTGTTAAAACATGGCAGACATTTCCGCTATGACGACCGCACCAAGGTCGTCATAGGCCGCAACGAAACAGACAACCACTGGCTCGAATACATGCACGGGCTGCCTGACACAGAGAGCACCGTGAAGTTGGTGTCCGAAACTTTCTCCGGTCCGCTGGGGCTCATCGTAGGACCTCCGCAGGAAGCAACCATTCAATACGCGGCTGCTCTGCTGTTGAAGCATTCCAAAGGTTATGATCCTGATGATGCACGGATCGCCGTTCACTGTAAACAGGAAATCCGCGTTCAACGTTTCCAACGCATGGCCGCGGCCGACGAAGCCCAGACAGTGGCGTCCTGATACTTAACCGTCCGTGGGAGCAGCTACCCTGATGGAAATTGAATTCATTGACTGGCTCAGAAAACGAGTGCCCGATCATCCCCGTCTCGTGCTGGGACCGGGAGACGATGCTGCCATTTTGAACCTGGGCCAGGATTCAGATTGTGTCGTCACCAGTGACCTGCTCACGGATGAGGTGGATTTCGACCTCCGGGAAACAGATGCCTCCCGAATCGGACGCAAAGCCCTGGCCGTTAACTTGAGTGACCTGGCAGCGATGGCAGCCGAACCCGTAGCGGCCCTTGTTTCCCTGGCCTTGCCTCGCAACGGTGCTTTAGCACTTGCAAAACAACTTTACCAGGGATTGTTACCCCTGGCCGCGGAGTTTCAGCTGGCGGTCGCCGGTGGTGACACCAACTGCTGGCACGGCCCCCTGGCTCTATCGATCACGGCCATCGGCCGGGTCACCTCACGGGGTCCTTTGCAGCGAAATAAGGCACGCTCGGGCGACGAATTAATCGTCACCGGCTGCCTGGGCGGCAGCATCCTTGGAAAACACCTCGATTTTAATCCACGTGTCAATGAAGCATTATTGTTAAACCAACAGTATGACATACACGCCGCCATCGATATCAGCGACGGTTTGTCTCTGGATATTTCCCGACTGGTATCAGAAAGCGGATGCGGTGCAGAAATTCAACTCGAGCAAATCCCCGTCTCTGAACCGGCCCGCCAGTTGGCTCAAATGAAAAACAATGGCCGGACGCCACTGGATCATGCCTTATCAGACGGGGAGGATTTCGAACTCATCCTGGCAGTTCCCCGGGACGAGGCGACACGACTCTTGCAGGAGCAACCACTGGAGGTACCGCTCACACGTATTGGCAGGTGTACCGACGATAGGGGCCTGTGGTCCATTAACGACGACGGCGACCGTGCTACACTTCCGCCCCGGGGTTTCGAACATGGAGTTTGAAGATCCGAAAGCTTCCCACTTCCAGCGCCTGATACTTTTCGAGGGCGGCAAAACGATTTAAAATCATGGCCGCGTCAGCGCGACCGCAGAGATGGGCGACCAACACCCCCTCCGTTAACAGTCTCCATGAACACTTTCACCTTCCACGCTGCTGATCAGGCCGCCACGGACTCTTTCGCAGCAGCCCTGGTTGCAGCCATTCCTGACGGAACGACCGTGGCGCTCGAAGCCACCCTGGGAGCAGGTAAAACTTATCTCGTACAGTCGGTCGCCGAGAATGCAGGAATCCCCCGGGAACAAGTCACCAGTCCCACCTTTGTGCTTTGCCAGGAGTATCACGGAAATCGCACCATCTATCATTTCGATGCCTATCGCATCAACGATGACGATGAATTCCTGCAACTCGGAGTGGAAGAATATTTCCAGTCCACTGGCCTCATTTTCATCGAGTGGTCGGACCGGGTATCCAACTGCCTGCCCGCCTCACACCTCAGGATCCGTATTGACGTTACAGGGGATCATTCACGGGACCTGGTTGTTTCCGCCATCGGGCAGTACCCCAGAAGCATTCTGGGCGAGATTGAAACCCGGCTGGCGGGCCGCACAAGCAAGCCAGCGCAGTGAGAACCGTGTCAGGACCGATTCGACTGCTGTTCCGTCGCCCACATCGAGCGGGAAGCGATGTCCTCGGCAAAGGGTTTTGTAACCTTTTTCATGAACGCTTCCGCACCCTTCGATTTCGCGGCCAACGGCAACCAGATCAAAACCGAAGACGCTCAAATTTCCTTGACCGAACAGAACATGTTCCAACACGACGCCTACCTGAGGCGTTGATTCTGTCGACGCCCCCGTTCCTCCTCTTTGAGTGGCGTTGCAGGACTCCTGGAACCGCATTACACGACCACCATTCAGGACACGGACAACCGGAGGTCACTTTCCCACGAATTCACAAGCATCGAGCATCCCGGAAACCGGTTGGATCTGCTGCAACTGACCACCACCATCCATGTGGAACTTGTCGTACAACTTAACCGCCGCTTTCAGAGGAAAGCTGGCAATTTTCTTTCAAGGCAGTATCGCCTTGACCAGGTCGGTGGTGCCCAGCGTGCGTGGTGAACAAAATCGTTCGCCCGCCTCAAAACCAGCCTCCCCCCCCTGGGCACGAGCCACGGCTTCAATGCGGGGTAGGAGATGTGCCTTTTCAGGTGGAAATTGCGTCACGTAACAGCGAATACTTTCCATTTTCGTTGCCAGGGTGTCCGAAATATCAACCACCAACGAGCTTCCTCCCTGCAGGTCAGCAATCCGGGTCAGGGGCGAACAGTAGTAGACCTGGGCCGCGGCCCGATGCTCTTGCAGGCCATCGAAATATTCGTTCCACTTCGTGAGACGTGCATAGAACGCGGCGGCATCCGTGATCTGCATGGCTTGCCAGTGATCGGGCGAAGCCAAAGGTGTTTTTTCGCCAAATCCGAGAATCAACTGGGGCCGGTAACGTCGAAAATGGGTTGCCAACATCACCCGGGCTTCAAAACTGTCAAACAAACGACGGTTGGGAAGATCAAGGGTCACGCGCAAGTGAACCCCCAGGACCTCAGCCGCTTTCTGAGCTTCCGCCAGTCGCACTTCGGGATTCGGACATCGGGGAGTTGGTTCACCGTCAGTGAGGTCGATGATCCCGACACGGTAACCCTGCTGAACTAACCGGGCCAAAGTACCTCCGCAAGCGACCTCCACATCGTCCGGGTGGGCCCCAACTGCAACCACGTCAAGTGTCGAAGTTTCTGCCATGTTGCCAGGCCCTCTCGAGTTTCCGACGAAAACACGCCGGCTAACAAAACTTCTGCTGCCGGCAGCAACCTGCCATGGTCAGACAACCCCTTTTTATGAGCCTGCCTCCTGATGGTGTCATCAGGCTGACCCGGCGTGGCTGTTGGTAACACCTATCAGAAAGGTGGGATTCATGGATTCGAAACGAATCCGTTCCAATTGATGCGTGCCATGCGAGATATTCACCATCCACACCCGTACATCTTCGCCAGTGGCATGCAGGACCTCGTGAACGGCTGCCAGATTTTCGATGCTGCCCACATTGGCAACCAAGCGTCCCCCGCTGCGAAGACGCTGAAAGGCCAACTCCGTAATCCGTCGCACTCCCTGCCCCGCCCCACTTACAAAAATAGCGTCCGGGTCGGGTAAATCATCCCAGGCCTCGGGAGCCTCGCCCAAAACGGGAACGAGATTTTCGGTGCCGAAGCGTTCGGCATTCGCTGAAATGAGTTGCAGGTCCTCGGCATCCTTTTCGATGGCGTACGCGCAGCCTCCCGCAGCGATTTGCGCCGCCTCAATTGCCACGGAACCACTCCCGGCCCCAACGTCCCAGATGATACTTGTCGGACCGAGATCCATCGCCGACAGGGCAAGCGTACGGACCTCTGCCGGGGTCAGTAAACCCCGCTTGGGTTGGGATTGCAGAAAGACCTCGTCGGGGTTTCCGAACAGTCGTCGCCCTATCATTTCAGCAGGGCGGTCCGGGGCATTCGGTTTACGGATCAGGATCATGACGTTCAAAGGAGCGAATTGCTGACGGATCACTTCGTCCAATTCGGCATGGGTCACTCGCTCGTCAGGTGAGCCAAGATTTTCACACACAAACACGCTGAAATAATCGATCTTGCGATCCACCAATGCCTGGGCTACCGCTGCGGGTGGACACACGTCCGTCGTAAACAGGCCCGCCTTTTCGGCCGTGCGAATTTTCTCGACCGCGTGCTCCAAACTCTGATTGGCCAGATTGGTCAAATAGGCCTCTTCCCAGCTTTCCTTCACCCGGGCAAATGCCAACTGCATGCTACTGACATGCGGCACAACCTCGAAACGTTCCTTTCCCAGCCGGTCACAAAGAAAACGGGCGACTCCGTAGAAAAGCGGATCTCCGCTTGCGAGTACAACAACTTTGCGATTTTCGTTGCGCGAAACGTACCCGGGCAGGACGGACAGATCATTACCGATCTGAATTCGCTCAGCGTCTGTCTGTGGCATCAGACCCAGGGACTTCTCGCTACCGATCAAGACATCCGCTTCGTCGATCAGACCGTGGGTACTGGCTGTCATGCCCTCCAGGCCATCATCTCCGATTCCTATCACGTGGACTTTTTCAGGATCAGCCAATCTCGTTCTCCATTTCGAGTACCAAATAATGGCTTTGCCAGCCAGGGAACGCCTATCCCCTGGAACCACTTGATTTTAACGCAGTACGAGACGTCTCGGATAGGACCCCTGGAACGACGTCCTTCCCATGACAGGCTAAATATCTGGTGTCACCGCCCTCCGACTGCGGAGGCGCCTTCGCAGATGACTGGTGCGGGAAGGTTGCCCGCAAGCCACCAACTCACCCCGCTCCACGAAAAAACCGCAGGTAGAAACCTGCGGTTATGTCGTCGATTTTAAATACCTGCAACCGATCAAGCTTGAAAAGAGTTGCCACATCCACATGACTTGACGGCGTTTGGATTGTCGAATACGAAGCCACGCTTGTCAATGCTTTCGTGGAAATCTACCGTGGTACCATCCAGGTAAAGAGCACTTTTGTGGTCAACCACCACATTCACGCCGTGGCATTCGAGCTGGGCATCAGCCTTCTCATCCACATCCTTGTCGAATCCGAGCGCATAATTAAAACCACTGCAGCCACCTCCGGTTACCCCGACACGCAGGTAGATGCCTTCATCATACTTCTGCTCTTCCATAATTCGTTTTACTTCCTGGGCGGCTTTTTCAGAAAGGCTCACTGACATCTCTTGGGTACTCCCTGGAGAAACTAGATTGCGAAGTTCGACTACTACTAGGATATACCATTCGGCCATCGAGGTGAAGAGGTTTTAGGAAGTTTTAGCTGCCCTGCACTACCAGAACGACAGCACCCGCCCGACCCATCAGCCGCTCAGGGCCCGTAATCGACGGACGGCGTCCGACACTGCCCCGACGGCAAATTCGACTTCTTCCACCGTGTTAAAACGTCCCAAGCTAAACCGCAGGCTGCTCCGGGTCGCATCGTCATCGAGCCCCAGGGCCCGCAGGACATGACTTGGTTCCGGCTCGGAAGAAGTGCAGGCGCTGCCGCTGGAAACGGCCAGATTACCCATGCTCATCATCAGCGATTCACCGTCAACGCCAGGAAAACACATGTTCAAGTTTCCCGGAAGCCTTCCAGCGTTGTCATCCAGCAACGGGCCATTGAGAGAAATATTCTGAACCGAACTGGTGAGACCCTCGTAGAGCCGGTTGCGCAAGTCCCGCAGACGCTCAGTCTCTTGAAACAACCCTGCCTGACACAATTCGATAGCTCTGGCAAAACCGACACAGCCGGCAACATTTAACGTCCCGCTTCGTAAACCCATTTCCTGTCCACCGCCGGTCAGCAAAGGCTCCAGACGCATGCGACGACTTGCACGCCCCACGTACAGGGCACCGATTCCTTTCGGCCCGTAAATCTTATGCGCTGTAAAACTCATCAGGTCGACACCCAACGATGCAACATCCACCGGCACCCTGCCCACTGCCTGTGCCGCATCGGTGTGCAACAGCACCGCGTGCTTCCTGCAAACTTCCGCGATCTCCTGCAAAGGCTGCAGTACGCCAATTTCATTGTTCGCCAACATCACCGACACCAGGATGGTATCCGGACGAATCGCCTGTTCCACCTGTTCTGCGGTAATCAAACCGACAGCGGGTTCGCCTTGCGTCTTCACGGGAAGTAACGTTACCTCGATACCTCGACGCTGCAACCTTGCAAGTGGATCCAGGATGGCCTTATGCTCTGTCACGACACTGACAAGATGATTCCCTTGACGACGCGGGTGTTCGGTTACGCCCCGCAGGGCAAGATTATTACTTTCGGTCGCGCCACTGGTAAATACAATTTCGTTCGACTTAGCACCGATTACGTCCGCCAGAGTACTGCGGGACAAATCGACTGCCTGCTTGGCATCCCAACCAAATGCATGGCTGGAACTGCCTGCGTTGCCATAAATTTCTGAAAGATAGGGCAGCATGGCGTCCACAACGCGCGGGTCCGTACGCGTCGTGGATTGATTGTCCATGTAAACTGGCAACTCGAGCGGCATGCTGGTACGGAGTGGAAAATTTTGATTGACGTCAGAACTGGCAAACCGGAAACCGCCCCCGATCAACCTAAAACCGGGTGACCCGTCCCGGGGATTCACCCGCTGCGTAGACAACTCATTGTAAACCTTCCGCCAACGGTAATTCCAGACAGGCCGCCTCCTCGTCGCTACGCACAAGCAGGAACCGGCCGTACAGGCAAAGGTGATTCCAAGTCTGGCCACTCACCGCCTGCACCTTTCCCAGAACACGAAAACGCTCGGACTGGGCCTCGACAAGCGCCACCTCGCCTTTTTCTGACTGCACCAGCAACAAATCATCGACTAGCAATATCTGCCCATGGCCAAATCGACCTCGTCGCCAACATCTCTTACCATCGGTCAAATCGACGCATTCCAGGATACCATCATTCAGACCGTAGATGAAACCGCTACGGACACAGACATTGGTGAGCTTCGTTTTTAAGACACGTCGATTGTGCCACAATTCTTCGACGTGCCATTCCCCCCCATCATCCCGGGAAAGTTCCAGCAACTTGGCTCCCAATCCGTAACCTTTTGTCAACAGGATCTTATTCCCTTGAAGGGGAACCGGTTGAGATGCGGCTGCTTGATTGGAACTGCTGCTGAACCAGTTCTCTTCCCATAAGACTTCTCCCGTCAAGACATCATGTCCGCTCACCGTCCCTTCGTTGACGATGAGTACCTGAGGCAGGCCGTCCAGTTCCGCTAGCTGCGGGGAACTATAACTGATCTGCCGACCTTCAACACGCCACACTTCGGCACCGGTCCGGCTGTCATAAGCCATCAGGGAAATCCAAGGCCCGTCCGTGGGGCCACCACCTGCAACAATGACGAGTCCTTGAACCAGCAGTGGTGAACCGCTGCGGCCCCAGGGAACCGTTTGCTCGTCCAGACTGACTGTCGTCCCCACGTCTTCCAAAACATTTGTTTTCCAAATGACACTCCCGGTACTACCGTCCAGACAAACCAGGATACCCGTGGCTCCCAATGCGTAGACTTTACCCTGGTCGATCACCGGGGTGGCCCGGGGACCGACGCCACTGCGAATTTCGCTGAATCTGACCATCTCCGCATGCCACCATGCCAGCTTGCCGGTCCGAATGTCATAACAAGAAATCAACTCACGCGGACCGCGCTGTTCCAATGTAACGGCAAATCCCCCCACGGCTGAAAATGCCGACCAACCAGCGCCAATCTCTCGGCGCCAAACAACTTTCGGTGGCTTGGTCGACCAATCCCTGGCCAGGCGGAGTCCACGGACTCGTTGATCGCGCTGAGGTCCGAGAAATTGTGGAAAGTCCAGCGGGGATGTCGAGGTGAGGTCCACTTTACCCTGGTACAGTTCGCTTTCCTGCAACAGAGCATCTCGAGACTTTGACCAACGTGGCACGAAATCAGGGACCAGATTTCCGCTGAGCCTTTTGACACGGACGGACATGCAGGTAGCGATAATTCCCAGCACGCAGACAACTGAAACGGTGACTCGCAGTCCCCGCGGATAGCCACTTTGAAACGCAAACCAGATCAAGAGGCTGACCACTCCGAAAAAACCAACAATCAAGACGACAATGTTACTGATGGCAAAATCACCCCAGGGCACGGTACACCAGAAAACTGACACCAGGACAGCGCACACGAGGAGAAACACCAACAGCCAGCGGGGAGGAACCAGTCCGCCCTGCCGTCTGCGCACCCCCTGCCGGTCCACTGGTTCAGAACCCTGGCCCGGATGAGCTGATCCTGGATCTTGAGACATCAAATCAATCCGACCTTTGCTGGGTGAGGCACACGGGTTGACCTCAGCGGGGGTCCCTGGAAGCCAGTTCACACGAATCGGCCCCTAGCTTCCACGAGGATAAGCGACAAACGAGTCCACCTAGCATACTCATCACCAGGTACGTTTGGCCATGTCCCAGAGACGTTGATCAGAAACGCCGGTTCCCAGGTGGCAACGCGCTCCACCCCGCAGCTTTCCAGCGCCAGGGGGCCAAAGCACTGATCCAGCAGAAACCCGAACACGGACTCCGCAAGGCGTCCCCCGACAGGTCCGCCGTCTATCGAGGTCAAAAGTCGTACGCCGCATTCTCGTGGTCGAAGTCCGCATCCGTAAATCCGGGATTCAGCTTGATATCTCGATACGTATATTCTTCCAGAAGCGGGGGTGGATCGCCTTTCTGGCGGGGCCAATCCCAAACCGCGTAACGAATGGGAAAGCCGTGTTCCTCGTCGATGAAGACGCGCGCTGTATGCCAGCTAAATTGAGCATGCCGTGTCAAATACGTCATCTGAATGCAGGTGCAAACACGATCATCCACACGTGATGCCTTGAAAGTCTGCACCTGGAACTCCGCCGGTTTCGCCACTCGCATCCCCGCCTCCATGCGGTGAATACACTCCAACATTAAATTTTCAATCCCCACTTTCGTCACCGGGTAACGCTGGTCCTTCATGGCCCTGGGACCGTACGGATCCAGCCAGATCGATAAAATCCCCAGCAAACCACCTTCATGTGCGCGTAGTTTTCCATTATTTTCCCCGTTCACCCAGAGCACCTCACGCCCCTTGAGGGCCTCCGGTCCAACGAATTTCAAATATACACTGAAGGGAACAACCACGTTCCCCTGCGAATTTCGTCGCTCCGTGCGAATCTTGACCAAGATAAATTGATAATCAAGCAATTCTCCATTCACCTGTTCACGTTTCACCAGCGTGGCGGAATAGTCCTGGACCTGCTGTCGAAAGCGGACGAGTCCTTTTTGGACCGATGCATGGACTGGACCCAGCGGGTGGCCATCCGGCAACTGGTTCTTGCGAACATTCTTGACACGAAAGACGGGCTCTCGCAACTGCTGACGGCCTCTTTTCGTTGCCTGGGCGTGGGCGCAACCGGCCAGCAACAGTACTACAATTCCACTCAAGACCAGCCGCCGCAAGCCTAAGCAACTAACGTCGTGTGTCATCGCCGTCACTCCTAGAATCAGTCCCGTTTAACGAAGTCGCACCAAGTACGTGATCCCATGAAATCACCTCTCCCACAGGTATCTTTGGATCCAGATGGTGATTACAATACGCGCCCTCTTGATACCAGTAACAAGGTCTTGTCTCCCTCGCTTCAGCCAACCGGTGCGTATCCAAGAACATCAATCGTGAGCAACTCTTGCTTCGAGCCACGGAGGCATGCGGAAAGGGGAAGGCGAGAAAGAGAAAAAAAAATCCGGGCCAGTCCAAAACTCAATTGGCAAACCCTCGACATGATCGCACTGAAAACTCAAGAGCTGGCTTCAGACACCTGATAACAATCCATAGACTACCGGGATCAACAAATTTCGGGGAGACCAATTCGTGTCCGGGAAGCAACTCGAGCTCGAAATCGTCGTCGATCAATTTTTTGGCGAAAACTGTTATTTGGCCTCCCTGGAGGGCGAGGACGAGTGCCTGATTATCGATCCAGGACTGGAACCTGCTAAAATCGTGGAACAGTTGGATCAGCTATCACTGAACCCAGTGGCCATCCTCAATACCCACGGCCACATCGATCACATTGCCGGAAATGCTGTCATCAAGGAACGCTGGCCCGATTGTCCTCTGATTATCGGGGCGGGAGATGCTCACAAACTGGCCGACCCGGATGCAAACCTGTCTGGAAATTACGGGCTACCGATCATGAGCCCACCGGCCGATGCAGTTGTCAACGAAGGAGATCGTTACCAGGCAGCAGGATTCTCATTAGAAGTTCTCGACACGCCAGGTCACTCTCCGGGTCACATTGCCTTTGTCTGGAAAGCGCACTCGCCGTGGTTGGTTTTCGGAGGTGACGTACTATTCCAGGGAAGTGTGGGAAGAACCGACTTCGCCGATGGAAACTTCGAACACTTGAAACACTCCATCCACACTAAGTTCTTCGTTCTGCCGGATGACACAATCGTTCTGCCTGGCCACGGCCCGCAAACCACCATTGGCCAGGAAAAACAATCCAATCCGTTCGTAGGATTAGAGTAGCCGGAAAATCCATCGGTTCGCCATGCCAACCGGTCCGGCCAACCGGTCCGGCCAATCGCGCGGTCCCACTCCAGTGTCCCCGGAGCCGGCCCGTGATCTCAGCGGAAACCGTCTGTCATTCAGGAACCCGCGTGGCGGGAGGCAACGGTTGCTCGCTGTCCTCACACAACACCGCGGGCAACCTGAGCACAAAGCAACTTCCCTCTCCGAGGGTGCTTTTTACTTCAATTTCCCCGCCGTGTTCCTGCATGATTTTCTGGCTCACCGAAAGTCCCAAGCCTGTACCGCGACCGCCCTTCTGGGATTCGAAAATGACAAAGACTTTCTTCAGGTCATTCGACCCGATGCCAACTCCATTGTCCACAACTTGTATCAGGGCATAACCCGCTTTGGCGTCGAACTTCGTGGAGACTTCCACGTGACCCTTATCGCAACCGTCACATGCATCAATGGCATTGGTGACAACATTGAGAATCGCCCGGTGCAACCCGTCCGGATCAAAAGTCAAACGAGGCATGTTTTCAGCAGGCCGCCACACCAGTTGCACATTGGCATCCTGGCTGTGAATTTGCATCAACTCAACCACCTCTGCAGCAACCTGGTTCAAATTGGCAGCCGTCACTTCCGGGTCACGTTCCTTACTGAACGTCAGCATATCCATCACCAGGTTGGAAATTTTTTCCTGATTCTTTTCCACAATCCCCCAGCCCTTGCGGACCACCCCCGGCTCGTCACTCTTCAAGCCTTCCTGAATCAAATAACTCCCCCCGCGAATCCCCTGCAGGATATTTTTAATGTGATGAGAGAGGGTGGCAATGGTCTGGCCGACAGCTGCCAGTCGCTCTGCCTGCACCATCGCCGAATAGTACGAGGTATCCTCAATGGCAAGGGCTGCCTGGTGCCCGATAGCAATCATCAATTTCAGGTGTTCTTCATTAAACTTTCGCGTCGCACCATGTTCCAGGATTCGCCCTGGAGGAGTAAACGTGTCGATATAAACGATTCCCACAATTCCGTAGCGTCCCTGCATCGGCACACAAATGGCTTCCCGTACACCCATCTGCACGACACTGCCTCCAGGGTCCCAACGACGGTCGTCACTGGCATCACTCGTCAGTACACCTTCTTTGTGGTCCATTACGTAGTCAAGAATTCGTCGACTCAAATTGATCTTTTCGTCTGTCGATCCGCGGCGGGTGCGGCGCACTTTCGGCTCCAGTTCATCGGTAGCCTGATTCAGAAGCATGATGCAACCGCGGTCCGCCTCAACCCATTCGAAAATCATTTCCAGAATTCTGTTGAGCAACTGGTCGATGTCCAATGTGTGGCTTACCGCCAGGGCAGTCCGGTACATGATCTGTAAATTACTCCGTGCCCGAGCCAGCCAAGGACTGGTCGAAGCATGGATGTCGTCAATGAGGGAACTGCCTTCCTGCTGCGAAAGCGACTGGACAATCCTCGAATCGCCACCGGAACGTTGATCAGCGACGATGTTGACCAGGTCTTCCAGTCCCCGCTGATCCGACTCCTCACCGCCGGTAAAAATCATCAGCGTCCGCCCCACCTGAAGACGGTCGCCACTTCGCAATTGGGTAGTCTCGACTCGCTCCCCGTTCATGAAAGTTCCATTGGAACTGTTCAGATCGCAAATGGAACACTTTGACTTCTCGCAGCGAACCTCGACATGTTTGCGAGAGACCTCCGTATCGTGCAACTGAATCCCATTCGACTTGTCACGGCCAATGGTCAGCGCACCCTCCTCCAGTTCGATGCGAGTGCCTTGATCACTACCTCGAATCACAAACAAAGAAGCCATCGTTCACTACCCTCCGCGGGCAACCGTCGGCTGGACTAGGTGATGTATTGTTCTCATCGGTGCAACTGGGCATTCCCGTTTTCACCACAAACGCACTTCGATGAATTTTACCGAGTTGCCTGCTCCGGGCGCAAGCCGACCAACCGGACTGGTGCCGTTGGAAACAACCACTGCCCGCAACGGCCGGGCATTTGCCCCCAACAGGAGTTCATCAAGCGACTTGTTCGCTGGCTGCCAGCAACTGTTCGATTTTACGAATCAGCGGGCCGTAATGGTAGGGCTTCTGCACTACGGACTGGTGGGGCAGCAGGGCTTCGCTTCTGCGAACATTACCCAGAACAACAAGCGGGATTCGTGAGTTTTCTGTTTCACTGTCCAATCCCTCCCGTACAGTCTCCTCTCCGGTTGGTAGGGTTTCAAGGTCGAGCACCACCAGAGCCGGATGGTGTCGACGAGTCAATTTCAGGCCGATCTCCGCCCGCTCCGCCTCAAAAATTAACACACCTCGCCGTTCGAGCACGGTCCGCAGTACCTGCCGGGTATCCGCTGACTGATCAATGATCAAAACCGATCGCTGCGTTTGGCTTCCTACCTGGTCTGGCAAGACTGAATCTCCCTATTCGGAAATCTTCTGCGGAACCTTGACAAGTGAAACTTCGGCCTCCCGTGAACGGTGAAAAAGCGGGGAACGGAAACTTCAACCCGTTCAAAGATCGCATTTTCCACCGTCATTCGGCGGGAGGTTAGCGAGAATGCACGAATTTGTCAAAACCGAATTCAACAAAATGGCCCGTCGCGTCGCAACCCACCAATTGAAACCGTTGACGCTGAAGAGCAGGCTGCCGAAACACGGCCTGTCAGCTGTTTCATCCAGCGCAGGGAAACCGTGCGAACGGTTCCCCATAAACCGGCGATAGCTGCATGCACTCCCTGCCCCGCCCGACTCACAAAATCCCCTTTCCCCAGCCGGCCATTTCAACACCCCTCCCACGGAAAACAGCTTGCCGCCCCGGGGACCGCCTTTGAAGAATCGGGCTGGTTGACAAATCCAATTACTGGTCTTTACCCCTAACGGTACTTCGCGTAAGAATGTCGGCCCTCATGGATGTGAGTCGCTCGAAAACCAGTGGGATGCTGGGATTCAATCAATTTGGTAGCGACCACAAGTCACTGACAGGTCAAGGAAGACCACCCTACAGCAAGGAGTGCTGATTGTGAACGTTTCGTTTCGCTGGGCCACGTTCGTGGCATTTGTTTCTGTTGTTGTTTTGTCGAACACACCCACAGCTACTGTTGCCCAACAGCCCACGACACAACCGCCTGTGTCGGCAGCACGCGGTGTTGCTCCAATTCAGCAGGCGGGTGACAAGCTCGCGGTGATCGACATCAATTACATCTTCAAGAATCATGACCGATTCAAGCAGATGGCCAAAGACTGGAAAGGCGATGTCCAAAGAGCCGAGGCCGAAATGAAGGCCCAGAATTCCGGTATCGCGAACGGGGTGGAAGAACTCAAGCGATGGGAACCGGGGTCGGCGGAATTTAAAAATCTGGAAGAATCAATCGCCCAAAAACGTGCTGACTTGCAAGTGAAGATGCAGATCAAGAAGAAAAATCTGATGTTGCGCGAAGCGAAGATGTATCTGGAGGTCTACAACGAAATACGTGAGCAAGTCGCCTATTTTTCCCGCCAGAATGGAATTACTTTGGTCTTGCGGTTTTCGAGCGGGCAGGTGAATTCCGAAGATCCTCGTCAGATTCAGACGGCCCTGTTAAAACCTGTTGTTTTCCAAGATCGGATTGATATCACGCAACCCATCTTGAATCGGCTTAACCCTCCCAGGAACGCCAAGCGGACGCAACCTCAGCAGAATGCCCCGGGTCGCACCACGACGAATCCGCGATCACGTTAGGGGGAGATGCTTGCGGTCACTTGAGCAGCGAACATCCCTCCACGCATTGGGGCGTGCGAAATTAGCTGTATTTCCTGCCCTTGGCGTCTGGAATTGGTCGCCTTTTTTACTTGCCTCGCTGTAGGTAGGTCGGCATGAATCAACGTCTTGAAACAACTCGTCGACAAACCACGCTGGGTAACCCCGTGTGGGTTGAAGGTTTTGGATTCTGGAGTAGTCGCGCCGTGCGGGCCGAGTTTCGCCCTGCACCAGCAAACACGGGGATCGTCTTCGTGCGTTGCGACCTGCCGTCTCAGCCACGTATCCCAGCCCGCGTGGAATACCGTGTCGACTCTCCGCTGCGAACAACGTTGCGGGAAGGTATGGCAAGCGTGGAAATGGTGGAGCATTTACTGGCAGCATTGTCCGGGTTACAGATCGACAACTGCGAGGTTTGGGTCGATGCACCTGAAATGCCCGGGTTAGATGGTTCCTGCAAGGCGATTGTGAAAGCCCTGGTTTCGACCAGTCGCGTCACCCTGAATGCCTGGCAACCTCGCCTGAACATTACCAGACTCGCCAGAGCGGGAAACCAGGATTCCTGGATCGAAGCACGCCCCAGTCCGACACCCGGCTTCTTTGTCAGGGGCCACATCGACTACGGACCGGTGGGCCCGATCGGCCGCCAAACTTGTGAACTCGAGATTACCCCGCAGTCCTTCTGCCAGGACCTTGCCCCAGCGAGAACCTTTATCCTCAAAGAAGAAGGGGACATGTTGCGTTCTCAGAATCTGGCAATGCGTGTCACAACGGCCGATCTGCTGGTCTTTAACGAACATGGTCCCATTGATAACCAGTTACGATTTCCTGACGAGTGTGTTCGTCACAAAATTCTGGACATTGTCGGTGATTTTTCTTTAGCAGCCTGTGACATCTCCGGTCAACTGGTTGCTCATTGCAGTGGACATCGACTAAACGCGGAATTGGTGCGTGCGATTCTCAAGGAATTTAAAGTCGAAAAGTACTACCAACGTTCTGCTTGAGGTCAAGTCCGAGAAACTATGACCATTTATATTGCTGACAACGCCTGCATCGACACCAAGGCAGAAATTGCCGATGGTGTCTCGATCGGACCATTCTGCGTAGTGGGCCCGAAGGCGCGCATTGGCCCGGATACCCGCCTGGAAAACAATGTCACTTTGATGGGGCGTGTCACATTAGGAACCGACAATCACATCTATCCGGGCGTGACCATCGGTGGTGCCCCACAGGATCTTTCCTACCAGGAAAGTGATACCGAGGTATTGATCGGTAACAGAAACGTCATTCGTGAAAATGTCACCATCAACCGCGGTTCCGAAAAAGAGGAAGGTGTCACGCGTATCGGCAACCAGTGTTACCTGATGACGAACTCGCACGTCGCTCATGACTGCTACCTGGGGGATTGTGTTGCAATTGCGAACAATAGCACCCTGGGAGGACATGTCCACATCCAAGACCATGCCACGCTCTCGGGCTTAATTGGTGTACACCACTTCGTCACCATCGGCCGCTACAGTTTTGTTGGCGGAATGAGCGCGGTCCGGAATGACGTCCCCCCGTTCATGCTCGCCGAGGGTATCCCCGCAAAACCCCGCTGTGTAAACATGGTTGCGCTCAAACGGAACGACTTTTCCGGAGAGGTGATTAAATCGCTCGTCGAGGCCCACCGCCTCATTTATCGAGCCAGAGTCGGTGTGGAACAAGCTTACGAATTACTACGGACCCACGGAGCTCTTGAACCCCAGTTGGTTGAATTTTTTACCTTCATCGAAAATCAACAAGCGGGACGTCACGGTCGATCCCGCGAGCTAAGGAAAGCTGCGTGAATCCCATCCGCTTAGCAATCGTCGGCTGTGGACACCTGGGGCGTATTCATGCCCGGTTGGCCAAAGAAATCGACCTGTTCCAACTCGTGGGCCTTGTCGATCCGTGCCCCACAGCGAGGGAACAGGTGGCACGTGATACCGGCCTGCCTGTTGCAAAACATTTTTCATCACTCTGCGAACCCATCGATGCGGCAGTCGTGGCAGTCCCCACCTGCTGGCACCACCAGGTGGGACTCGACCTGCTGCGGGCAGGCGTGCATGTTTTTATCGAGAAACCGATCGCCAGCAGCCTCCGCCAGGCCGATGAAATACTGGAAGTGGCCAGCCAACATCAAAAACTGGTCCAGGTGGGCCACATCGAAGAATTTAATCCCGCATTTCAAACCGTTCGATCACGGCTGGAATCCCCCAGGTACATCGAAGCCGTACGAACCAGTGGATACACCTTTCGATCCACAGACATCGGTGTCGTACTGGACTTGATGATCCATGATCTTGACCTGGTCGTGTCACTGGCCCAAAGCGAGGTTCAGGACGTCCAGGCACTGGGACTCTCCCTACTGGGCGACCACGAGGACATGGCCCAAGCCAGGATTACGTTTCAAAACGGGTGTGTCGCCAACCTGACTGCGTCACGTACCAGTTTTCAATCAGAACGGCGGCTTCAGGCCTATACGCCCAGCGGCTTCACTTCCATTGACTTTGCCGAGTCAACGGCCAGTTACATCGACCCCGACCCACGGATCCTCAACGGGCCACTCGACATCCAACAGATGACACCGCAACAGCGTGAACAGATCAAGGAACACCTGTTCGAAGACATGCTTCCCGTGCGGCATGCCAAAGTTTCACCATGCAACGCGTTGCAGGAAGAGTTGCTCGACTTTGCCCACAGCATCCTGGAATCGCGTGCCCCCCGGGTGACCGGCTCCCGAGCTCGTTCTGCCCTCTCTGTCGCAGAACAAATCCTTCACCAAATCGAGGTTCATCCCTGGAACGGAATCCATCCGGGCCCGCGTGGACCACTGGCTCGAACTCTTCCCAACGTCTTGCGCCCAGCCGCCTAACACCCGGCATCCCTCGAAAAGCGGTGGTTACCCGTACGAGTTTCGCGTCTGCCGAATCAGACGCTCGTCCTCACTCGGATCCCTGTTGCCCGAAGCGCCGATTAAAAATCTCGGGATCAAACGGGTCGTGGGGTAAAAACCCTTCCTGCGCGGGTTTTTCAGGTGGCCCCTGTCCGAAAACCGAACTGCCGACTGCCTCATTCAAACCGAGGCGAAGCTGCAAACCGGGGTTAATTTTCCCCCCGATCGGCGACTGGCCCGGCAATGGCGCATTCTCCAGGATCTGTCCCGTCGGCACACGCTGCGCCAACTCCAAGGGTCGGCCTTGAAAGACCCCGGGTTGTTCGATGCCTTTACCAATGGCGTGGAAAACCCACTGCTTGAGGACGTCATATTGCTGGGGGCTCAACTGTCGGGTCACAACCCGTCGGGTCCGCGGCCCGTGCGATTGTGGCGCATATTTCAACAGGCTGCTGCCGAGGGGATCCTCACGGTTCACCTGCAACAAGGTGTTGTGAAGATTACGCAACGTGAACTGCCGCGAGGCTGACCTCCCGGGGGGCCGAATGAGTTGAAACTTGGAACGAGATCGTGCACCATGACATCCAGCGTTTCCACAAGTGTTGACCAACAGCGGTTGCACGGAGTTTGTAAACCGCTCGATGGTGTAAGGAGGTAATTTTTCCAGTGGTGGGTCTTCCACACTTCCATCTTCGGCCGTCGGACCGGGAAGAAACCTCTTGACCGGGCGTTCCAGCGGGTTCTCAGCCCACTCAATCTGTTGCTCCAGGACGCGAATTTGTGCACGACTGAAATTAAGCGTTCTAACATGTTCCAAGCGGGATTTTGCACCATCCAGGAACTGTTGACGGAGACACCAGCGCGCCAAACGCACGTGGCTGGCAGCATCGTCCCGGGCAAGCTTTCGGAGCTGATAGCGGTACACCTGCTCCAGGGTTTCACATTTCAGCAACACCTGACTCTGGAGCACACGGATTTCCGTCCCTTCATCTATTGCGACCAGAAAGCTATCACCGTGGGCAATGACCTGCCCCTGCAGGACACTGCCGTTTCGCAACAAGAGCAGTCCTCGTTCCGGTTGCAACCCGGATTCAGCGAACAGCTGGAACGTCCAACAAACCGGCAGCAGGCAGGCGAGAAGCATCCGACGGCCAGCTGAAAAGCGGGAGGGAGAAACCATGGGGCGGAAAGGTTAAACCAGGCGGCATCTGGCGTCAAGTTCAACCGAATCAGACTGGCACCACAGGCCAGCGGGTGCTCGCCATGCTGCGCTAGGCTCCCGCTGTTCTGCTGTCTTGCCCGGTCCACTGGCACCGTCCCGGGTCGTGCGCTATACTAGGCGGTTTCACCCCGACAGGGGCAAAAAACTCCGGTTGTCCAAGGCGGTTTCCGGGATGGTTGAAGAACGGGCTCTAACACGACGAGAAGTGTACTACCAGGGCCGTGTCCAGGGAGTAGGATTCCGTTTCAAGACCCACGGTATTGCCCAGCAGTTTGATGTCCAGGGTTACGTGTCGAATCTGCCGGACGGAAGGGTCAAGCTGGTTGGCGAGGGTCGGAGCGACGAGTTAAAACGTTTTCTGACCACCATCACAGAAACCATGAGCCAGTACATTGTCTGTGAACAGGTCGTCGAGAAATCCCCTCAAGGTCAATTCACAAGTTTCGACATCCAAACCTAGCCACAAAGCAAGAAAGCCACAAAACCTCTCGATCGGTCCCTTTGCCGACAAGCGAACGAAGGTAAACTGGAGTACTGAAACATCGCCTGCCGCTGTGGCGAACAATTCGTGTCTCACGTCCCTGAGAATTGACGCACTAGCACTTTTGGACTCACCCCACACTCAAAACAACCCATGAGCTTTTTCCCTCCTCTGGTTCTTGGCACCCTGGTCACCTGGATTACTCCTATCTGGTTATTGGGATTAGGCGCGGCACTGGGCGTGGTGGTGTTGCTGACCATCTGGGCCCTCATCACCGTTTTTTCTCGTCGTCTGGCGGTTTTCGCGGGCCGCACGGTCCGCGAGGGAATCTTGTGGCCGATTCTGATCGTCATCTTCCTGGTGTCGTTGATTTCCCTGGTGACCACCTTCAGCCTCCGCAACCCCGGAGAAATCCTGCGTTCCCTGACAAAACTTCCGCAAGTGGGAACCACACACCTGCAATTCACTCTGCCGGGGCCTGATGCAGAGCCGGATAGCGATGGTTACATCCAGGCCGAAGAAACTCCCCTGCTTGTAAATTTTCGACTCAAGGAACTCCAACGGATCGTTATCAAAGCTGAAGGCAACTTGACGGTGCGAACACGCCCGGAAAAGGAGGAAGGAACAACCAAAATATTGCGTGTAGCCGCCGGCGAACCGCTTACTTGGTTTCCTCCGGTACAAGCCGCCTTACTTTTTCCCGGTGAGCATATCACCCATCTTTATGCCAGGAATCTGGGAACGACAGAAGTCAACGGGACCGTGGCGATCGTCACGGACGTGGTCTACCCGGAGGTCCGGGGAATCGTCGTCACAGCCACCTTGATCACGGCACTGTTTCTGATCTATCTCGGCATCCAGCTAGCAACCCCCAAGGCAGCTGCTATCGCCCTTGCCACTACCAAATCAGAAATCGCGCAACCCATGTTCCTCGTGGCTATTTCGCTGGGGATCTTCCTGCTGCTTGTTTTTGTATTCATTCCCTACAATACGTTCGGCGAAGACGTCAAAGTACTCAAGGACACTGGACTCACCACGATCATGATCCTTTCGCTGCTCGTGGCAGTGTACGCGGCAGGAACTTCCGTGGCTGAAGAAATTGATGGACGGACAGCGTTGACCGTCCTGTCCAAACCCGTCAGTCGCCGACAATTTGTGTTTGGTAAATTCATGGGAATACTATGGGTGGTGCTGCTGGTTTTCGTGATCCTCGGCATCCTGTTTCTTTTCCTGATTTCCTACAAAGTCGTCTATGACGCCCGTGAAACCACCAATCCCGAGCCTCTTTGGCAAGATTGCTATCTTGAAATGGTCAACACGGTTCCCGGGTTAACCCTGGTTTTCATGGAAACCGTTGTCCTGACAGCTTTGAGCGTGGCCATTTCGACTCGCCTGCCCCTGCTGCCCAATTTCATCATCATGTTTTCGGTCTATGTTCTCGGGCACCTGACTCCCTTGATCGTCCATTCCGCCCTGCTGAAGGAGTTCGAGCCCGTGGTCTTCGTGGGCTGGCTGATCGCCTGCGCAGTACCCGTCTTGGACCACTTCAACATTCAGGCAGCCGTCGCGGCAGGCGTCGATGTTCCTTTGGATTACCTAGGCTGGAGTTTTGTTTATTGCGTGCTGTACAGTGCCATGGCGCTACTGCTGGCGCTCACGCTTTTCGAAGACCGCGATCTTGCTTGATCCGTGTCGTTTTGCTCCCTGGCGGTCGGTTTCGTCCCCTGCTAAATGTTTGTGAGACTTTGACTTTGACAACTTTTCCTGACCGACGGCCGAATTGCTGTTGGCAGATTAAAAACCATCTGATAAGCTGCCCGCTAGGTTTTAGAATGGAGTCGCGACGTCCCGTTTCGTGGACCGTCGGCAATCAGGGAAGGCCGTGAAGAATGGAATTTTTGCCAATTTTCTTGGCAATTTCGACTGGGTTGTTGATCTTAGATCTCGCCACCGCTCCCAGGATAGGCCGCAAGCAAGAGTAGACGACTTGTCGCTGGACGTTTTCTGCCCTGACGTTTTCTGCCCTGACGTTCGAACTGCCGATTCGTCTTTTACTCACGATTGGCCCGTGGAAAGTTGGCGGCGAGATTTCTTCTGACTGTTGTCAGGTCCACCGGGCCGCAGATCACTACGGCCACCGTACTGTGATTTGTCCGGCACTGCTCGATTTCTACAGCTGGCGTGAATCAGCAGGTCAGAGGTGCGATTACGGTTGGAACAGCAACCGAAAATTGCTTCTGGCCGGCAAAACATTTACTACAGAGCAAAAAAGATTCACATTGTAGCGATTAACTCTTTTAGAATTTTTCAGGTTGTCGCCACTTCCGGCCATATAAGCTAGGATTTCCAGTAGGAGGATGCACCGTGTTGAGCGGGCTCTGGAAAAGGACTTGAATTCGCCCCGAATTCCAGACCGGGCCATCCTGCGGCCACATCGTTTTTTACACTGAAACAGACCCCAATCGGTCGTGCAACCACGCATCTGAACCATCGCAACCAACAGGACCTATCGGCATGTTGAAAGAACGTTTTACCTATTCCTCCTTGCTGTTGTTTTCACTGGCACTTTTCGGTTGCGGAAGCTCAGAACCTGTGGGAGACGCAGGAGAAGAAACTCAAACACCCCAACTTTCGACCACCGATCTGGACACTGAGATGACCGCGCCGGACCTGGACTTTGATTCTGGCGAACGTGCCAATCCGCCTGCCGACTCCACAACTGACAACCCACCTTCCGAACCGGCGGTCGAGAATTTCGCGGTGTCCGACGTGTTCGAGGACTCTCAGCTGGACCTTTTGACAACGAAACCTCAACCAGTTTTGAAACGGAAAAAACGTTCTATTTTTAAATTGGTTTCTGCACCCTCCGTTTCCGACACCTCGACGACTGATGACACGAAACCTTCCTCGGACTCTGACACAAGTGACTCGGATCTGGACTTCACCGACGAGGACCTTGAATTTGATTCCAAGCCAAAGGTGCCCGCAGACCGCAACAACTCCGCGACACCTTCAGACAAGACGGGTGAGAGTTTCCAACACCTGACGGTAGTCGACAACTATCCTAACAATAAGGAGCGTCTTCGTTGGCGGGTTAAGAGATACAAGGACGGTCAGTTAGTCTTCCACGGTCCGTACCAGGAATTTTACGAAAATGGCACCAAGTTCAGCGAAGGAACGTACGTCGAAGGGAAACTCGATGGCGAATGGACCTTCTGGCACAAGAACGGACAACTTGCCAAAAAGAGCCGCTATCTCAGTGGCAAGCCCGAAGGAACCAGCCAAATTTATCGCGCCGACGGCACGCTTGCGGTCCAAGAGAACTACAGTGAAGGAAAGCCTGAAGGTCGTTGGACACATTACCTGTCGGATGGAAAACAAGTCCTCCGGCAGGAAGAGTACCTTCAAGGTAAACGGCACGGTCAATGGATGACTTGGTTCGAACCAAAGGGCAACACCACCGAGGAATTGCAAAAGGAAAGCATCACCAACTGGCAGTCGGGTCGTCGCCACGGAGAACAATTCCTATGGTTTGAAAATGGACAGCCGGCCAAGGAGGAGTATTATTTTGAGGACAAGCCACACGGATTGTTCAAAGTCTGGCGAGAAAACGGCAATCTGGCGGGTGAACAGCAGTACGTTCACGGCGTACCAGGGAGCAAGGGGTAGGCACACAACGTCTTCCTCAACGCGTCGATCCTGCCCTAAGGGAACCGGCTGATCTCGATCGGTTGCCTCGGTGCCCCTTTGATTCACCTTGCTGAACTTCCTACAATCTCTAGTCGGGAGCTGAACTCGGTAGCGCCAGATATGACCAACCGGTGTGCCACCTCCCTTTCCCGCGCGTACCCGCTGTTTGATTCTTGCTGGAAGCGAGAGTCCGGATGCCAATTACGGTAGAACACGACCCGAAACATTATCTGACCCGTTTTGGTCTCTTCGACTTTCGAGCGGGACAACACGAGGTCATTCGTGCCATCCTGTCTGGGGCTGATTGCGTTTGCATCATGCCAACCGGAGGAGGCAAAAGCCTCTGCTACCAGTTACCGTCCGTCATGCGTGAGGGGCTGACGCTGGTCGTTTCTCCGCTGATTGCATTAATGAAAGACCAAGTCGACGCCATGACGGGCCTGGAGATTGCGGCGACTTACATCAACAGCAGCCTGTCTCCGGAGGTCCAACAAGAACGGCTTCAGAAAATTTCTGATGGGCAGTTCGACCTGGTGTACATTGCTCCGGAACGTTTCCGGAGCGGACGTTTCCTTCAATCCATCGCCGCCGCAAAGGTTCAACTGCTGGCCATCGATGAAGCCCACTGCGTCAGTCAGTGGGGGCACGATTTCCGCCCCGATTACGCGCGTCTGGGTCAGGTTCGAAAACGTCTTGGCCAGCCACAGACCATCGCCCTGACCGCCACAGCCACACCGGATGTTCGGCAGGATGTCATCCAGTTGCTCGGCCTTCAGAATCCCCAAATCTTCATCACGGGTTTCGCACGCCCCAACCTGAGTTACGAAGTTCTGAATTGCAACAACCGGCGTGAGAAAGACCAGACCCTGCAGCAGTTCCTAAAAGAAAACGAGGGCCCGGGAATTATTTATGCCTCCAGCCGAGAACGCTGCGGTGAAGTCGCTGAATTGGTAAGTCAGTCGACGGGACATCCGGTGGGAATTTATCACGCCGGGCTCGAACAACACGAACGCAAGCAAGCTCAGGACGATTTCATGGCAGGGCACACCAGCGTGGTGGTTGCTACCGTGGCCTTCGGCATGGGCATTGACAAGTCGAACGTACGGTTTGTTGTCCATTACAACATGCCCGGGTCCCTGGAGGCTTACTACCAGGAAGCAGGGCGAGCAGGCCGCGACGGCAAGCCGGCCCGTTGTCTCCTGCTGTTCAGCAAGGGTGATCGTCACATTCAGGAGTTTTTTATTGAAAGCTCTTATCCATCCGCAGAAACCGTGGCCCGGGTCTATGAATACCTGCGACAACTGGACACTGACCCTATCCAACTGACACAGAACGAACTGAAAGAACGACTTCAACTGGATCTGGCAACAGACGGCATCGGAAATTGCGAGCACTTGCTGGAACAGGCGGGAGCACTTGAACGACTTGAACCTCGTCAGAACATGGCAGCTGTTCGTATCGACAGCAATTTGCACACGCTTGTCGACCTCTTACCAAAACAAGCCACCGTCCAGCGTAAAGTCCTCCGTGGCGTCGAGAAAATTGTGGGGAGCCGCCGCCATGAACGCGTTTTCTTTCAGCCACACGGCCTGGCTAAGACCCTTGAAATCCAATCGTTGACGATCATTCGCGCGCTCCGCGAACTGAGTCGTTTGGACACTTTTGATTACGTTCCGCCATTTCGCGGGAAGGCCGTCCACATCCTCAACAAGCACCGTCCCTTTGAACAACTGGATGTTGACATCACAGCGCTTGAACAACGGAAAAGTGCAGAATACACCAAATTGAACCACATGGTCCGTTATGCCCGTGGCCCTCGCTGCAGGCAATTAGAGATACTCCGCTACTTTGGTCAGAGCAGCGGCCAACCGTGTGGAAATTGCGACAATTGCCTGACACCAAAATCGGGATCTGACACCCTCGTGGGTTTTACGATCGATTCCCCAGAGGACCCCCTGCATCAAACCGTATTAATCGCTTTGAGTGGAATTGCCCGAATCGCCCAGCGTTTCGGCCAACGCAAACTGGGATTTGGCAAGCAGATCGTCGCCCAAATGTTGTGCGGATCGAAGTCGGCCAAAATCACGAAGTGGAAATTACAGCAGTTGAGCACCTTCGGTTTATTGTCACAGTTAACCCAAAACGAAGTGATCCGTTTACTGGACGCTCTTCTGGAGGAAGGACTCATTGGTCAATCCGAGATCGACCGTTTCAAGCCGGTCCTCGGATTGACGGACAGCGGAAAACGCGTCATGCACGGAGATTTCGAATTACTGGGCGAGCTCACCTTGCCAGTTACACTGGTTGCCAAACTGGGACGCTCTCTGACCGACAGCCCGACGGCTTCCACTCAAAAGCCGCACCCGGTATCCACCGCAGATGAACAAACGATCGCTTCCCCTGTCCCGGAACCCTCTGAAGTCCGCCCCGACTATTACTGGACATGGCGATTATTTGCTGCGGGCTTCTCCACCACCCAATGCACTGCCATCCGGTACACGCAGTTCGACACGATCCTGGACCACCTTCTGCGGGCCATGGAAGAAGGGCTTGAAGTCAACCCTCACTGGATATTACCAGCTGAAAAGCTGAGAATTCTCGATGAGTTCCTGCGGGACACCCATCCCCGCTCAGCAAACCCCATCCTGCACAAGCTGCCTGTCGAGCTCTCGCAGGCCGAACTTCAGTTGTACCTGAAGTGTCGTCAAACCTCATCGAAATAATTCACGACTTCGTATAGAATGGGGCGACTTCAACGCCTGACAACGGAACACCTGAAAGGGACTCGATGGACAACTCTTCGCCGGAACGCAAATCCGAAGGCAAGGACGGTGCCGAACCGCGCCGAACGAGACCCAACACCTGGCTGCTGGTGGTCCTGCTATCCATGCTCGTCGTGTTCGCCATTCATGAAACAACGTCTCGTCCGCCAGAAATTACCTACGATTTCTTCAGGACCCAACTGGCGAACATCAAGACGATCGACATTCGTGGCAACGAATTTTCCGGAACTTTTCTCGAGACGCCGACAAAGCGGCCCATGGATCGACAGGATAATCCGGTCACCCTGGACACAGATTTCTTTTTGCGCCTGCCGAACCTCATCAGTGAAACTGAAAAGGACAAACTCTTGCAGGAGCTTTACAGTAACGACGTGACGGTTCGCGACCTGGGACCCCACGACAACACCTCACTGTTGTTGATCAGCAGTATTCTACTGCCGCTTCTTTTGATCTTTTTTTTGTATTTCATGTTTCGCAAAACGCGAGATCAGTTCCTAGGAGGTGGATTCCTGTCTGGTTTCAGTAAAAGCCCTGCCCGCAAGTTTGAAGGGCATGCAAAACCTGTCACCTTCGACGACGTGGCAGGCCTGACAAATGTCAAAACCGATCTGCAAGAAATGGTTGATTTCCTCACGACCCCCGAAAAATTTGAACGCCTGGGTGGCCGTGTTCCCCAGGGCATTCTCCTGATGGGTCCTCCCGGAACGGGCAAAACGCTCCTGGCCCGCGCTGTGGCGGGAGAAGCAGGAGTCCCCTTTTACTCCGTCAATGGTTCCGAGTTCATCCAAATGTTTGTGGGCGTAGGTGCCAGCCGTGTCCGTGATCTATTCAATACGGCCAAAGAACACTCCCCCGCGATCGTTTTCATCGACGAAATTGATGCCGTAGGTCGCCAGAGAGGAGCCGGACTGGGTGGAGGTCACGACGAGCGGGAACAGACACTCAACCAGATTCTGAGTGAGATGGACGGCTTCACCCCGGCCGACACCGTCATCGTCATTGCCGCTACCAATCGCCCGGATGTACTCGACCCGGCACTTCTTCGCCCAGGTCGCTTCGATCGGCACGTGACTGTCGACCGGCCCACGCGAAAAGGACGTTTGGAAATTTTCAAGGTGCACGTCCGTGACGTGCCCCTGGCTGATGACGTCGATTTAAATCGGCTTGCTTCCGGAACCGTAGGTTTAACGGGAGCAGACATTCGCAATATTGTCAACGAGGCAGCCATCTGGGCGGCACGGCATGAAAAACAGTGTGTGGAAATGCTGGATTTCGAATTTGCCCGGGACAAGGTCCTGATGGGACCGAAGAGAGAAGAAGTTCTGCTTGACGACGAAAAGGAAAAGACCGCTTATCACGAAGCCGGACATGCACTGCTGGCGTGGATCACACCCGGCCCGGATCGAGTCCACAAGGTGACGATCATGCCGCGGGGAAGGATGCTCGGCGCCACGGAAATTCTTCCGGAGGAAGACCGCTTGAACATCTCTGAATCCGAACTTCACGACCGGCTCATCTGTCTGCTGGGTGGTCGCGCTGCGGAAGATCTTGTTTACGACGAACACACGGCTGGTGCAGCGAACGACCTGGAACGCGCTACCAAACTGGCTCGAACCATGGTCACCCAATGGGGCATGAGTGAGCGTCTGGGTCCGGTGAACTACAAGATCAGCGACGAAGACCCCTTCCTGGGTCGTGAAATACACCAATTGCGGGAGTTCAGCGAACACACCATGCAGACCATTGACGAAGAAGTGGCCAAAGTGCTTCACGCCGCAGAAGATCGAGCCCACAAATTCCTCAGTGCCAACCGGGACAAACTCGAAAAACTGGCCGCCGGACTCATCGAACAGGAGGAGCTCAATGTGGCGGAGATGACCGATCTGATTGGGCCCGCCAGTGGAACAACATCTGCCAACAACCTCCCAGCAAACGGTGTGGTTGCCAAGTCCTAGTCGCGGGCTAGAAGTTGGCGCCAGCGAACCAGACAGCGCAAAAAGGGCTTCAAAATCCGTACACTTCCGTCTGGATGGGCAGCTCGCGATTCAGCATACTGAATAAGCCATGGAGCGGCTGCTCCTCCACCGGTTACCGGATACGAGCCCCGCCTCGGCTGGTTCGAACGGAAAACCTGACGCCATGTCGAAACGAAAACGAGAGAAAATACGAACTGATTTTCGCAAGAACCGGACTTCCCGGCAACGGAAGACCGACATCACCCGCAGTTATCAGATGGATCCATCTACCGATGAGGATTCGCTTACCAAAGAATCCTTCGACGGAAGAGGAGCGTTAACTCGTAAACGAACGGTGATTGGCGACCGTGCTGACAACGAAGCGTCGCCCCTGGCCGTGCATCCCGACGTGGACCTCTCCGCCTGCCAGCCCGGACGAGTGATTGCCGTTCACGGACTCAACAGCATTGTGGCAACAGAGTCTGGCAAACAATACCGTTGTGCCACACGGGGACTTTTGAAGACTCTCGCGACGGATCAGCGTCACGTTGTGGTCACTGGCGATCAGGTATTGTTTCGTGCTCATGGAAATGAACAGGGAGTTATCGAACGTGTCGAGCCCCGGCACAGCATCCTGAGCCGCAACAGCCGTGGGCGACAACACGTCCTGGTGGCCAACATCGACCAGCTGGTCATCATTACCAGCGCTGCTGAACCGACACTCAAGCCACACTTGATTGACCGGATCCTGATCAGTTCTGAAAAAGGCCGAGTACGACCTATCATCTGCATCAACAAAATTGATCTCGTGAATCCCGCCGACCTGCAACCTCTTGTGGGCATCTACGCGCAGATGGGCTACCTGGTCCTCCAGGTCAGTGCGGCTGCCGGTACGAACATCGACCGCTTGGGGCAATGGCTGACAGGCGCTCAGAGCGTCGTTACCGGTCAAAGTGGGGTGGGAAAATCCTCGTTGTTAAACGCCGTGGAGCCCGGGCTCGATCTGCGTGTGGGACGCGTGAGTGAGCACACACAAAAAGGCAAACACACAACAACCAATGCGCGGCTTCTTCCACTCGGCAAGGGAGGTTACGTCGTCGATACGCCAGGTATTCGGCAGTTCGAGTTGTGGGACGTAGAACCTCAGGAGGTCGCCAGTTTCTTTCGTGACCTGAGGTCGTTCGTCCACAACTGCCATTTCCCTAATTGCACCCATACGCACGAGGACCAATGCGCTGTTAAGGATGCCGTGGCAGATGGTTACCTGGATACGCGACGTTATGAAAGTTATTGCCAACTGTTTTTTGGCGAGTAGGTTCCCCACGCAGCCCGGCACCGGGCCCCTTGCATTCGTTGACCCTTGCAGGCCGTTATCCTATAATAGAGCTTTATCCCTTCTCCGGACCATTGTTCGCCATTCGGTAAGAGCATCCACCGGTTGCTTGCCAGCAAGTACCGGTTCCCCGGGCCGGCCAGTGTTTGGGCACCCCAGCGTGTCAGGATGCTGACAGGCGGTTTGTGGAAACAACAAGGCTGGCCTGATATCCTGTAAGGTTCCAAGGTGATCGACCAGGCAGCCTGACGACCAGCGCCGATGTTTGAACCCGATTCACATTCAGCAGACTCTCCTTCCGAACCCTCCGTTCCGCCGTCGAGCAATTCCTCTTCGATTCCGCCCCGGGAAGTGAGTCCGGAGGATTCGCCAACCGAGATCAACAAGACGCCCGTTCCAGGGCAGTTGGCTGATCAACCGACAATCATTTCCTCACCGCAAGCCTCGTCCCCGCCCACCGGACGCACGAGGCCCCTGCCATCTTCAACCCGCTCCCATGATTTGGGTCTCCTCCTGGAGGGAAAATTACTGGGTGATTTCCGCTTGGACGAGTTCGTGGGTGGGGGTGGAATGGGAGCCGTCTTCCGCGCACAAGACATGAACCTGGGACGCACGGTAGCTGTCAAGGTGCTTTCCCAGGGAAGAAGTGCCGACAACGACACGCTCAAGCGGTTTCGCCAGGAAGCACAAAGCGCGGCCCGGCTCAATCACGATAACATCGCGCGCGTCTACTACGTGGGCGAACACGATGGCTGGAATTATATTGTTTTCGAGTACATCGACGGGTTCGATCTTCGAGAACAGGTCGTGCGACACGGACCACTGTCACTTGAAACTGCGCTCAACTACACCCTGCAGGTTGCCGAGGCACTTCATCACGCCGTACAGCGTGATGTTGTCCACCGCGACATCAAACCTTCCAACGTGTTGGTAACGTCGAGTGGCCGGGCAAAGTTAGTCGACATGGGTCTGGCTCGACCACACCATGTGGAATCGGGTCACGAGGAACTCACGGTCAGTGGCGTCACACTGGGTACCTTCGACTACATATCCCCCGAACAGGCCCGTGACCCTCGTGATGCGGATGGGCGCAGCGACATCTACTCGCTCGGCTGCACCCTGTTTTTCATGTTGTCCAGCCGCCCTCCGTTCTCGGAGGGGACTGTCCTGCAAAAGTTGCTCAGCCATACCAGTGACGAACCGCCAGATATCCGGCAGTTCCGCCCGGACATCCCGGCTCCCGTCTCCTTGCTCCTGAACAAAATGCTGGCAAAGAGCGCGGATCACCGCCAGCAGTCGCCTAGCCAACTCATTGGTGAGCTTCTGTTATTAATGGATCAACTGGGGATGCCTCCGGCTGGCGGTACCGGTGCCGTGTGGGTCACTCCCGGCTCCAGTCGGTTGAAGCCGTGGGAACGCCTGTTACCCTGGATTGCTGCCGTGCTACTGCTCACGGCAACAGCTTTTTTCGTTGAGCACCTTGTGCACGTGCCCAACGTGGTCGCTACGATTCCCGACAGCCCGACGGCCAGTCCACAGCCAGTTCCCGGTCAACGCGATGCGATTCGCCCCGACACGGTTCTTCCGGAGATCCCTTCCACCGGACCGGGTACCCCGGCACCATCCCCACCTGCCACGTTCAACCCCACGGAGACGCTCTCACCCAGAGAGCACGGCGCAGAAAACAGCAGATCAACAGCCGTTGTGCAGCAACCAGCTTCGACCGTCCCTCGAACGCTCCAGCAGGAGCGCCTTGAGGAACCTGTGGAAATTCCGGGCCAGGATTCCCCTCTCGAAATCGTCACATCGTCAGAACAGGCGGAACCCTCTGACGAATTCAAAGGGTCAATTCCTGACGACAACTCCGTCAAAAAAGAACCACTCCCCGGCCCCCCGCATCAGCAGGCACTGATCGTCGATCCGACTGCCGACAACTCGCGGCCATTTCACTACGCGTCCCTTTCCGAAGCTCTCAACAAACTGCGTGTCGACAAAGAGCGCATGTCCACCAGTCAGATCATCGAACTGCGCTACAACGGAGTACTAACCGAAACACCTCTTGTGATCACGCATCCCCGCGTCACCATTCGGGCAGCAGACGGATTCAGGCCGGTCCTGAGATTCCAGCCGCAGGATTACGAACAGACATCGATGCTGACGGTAACATCCAAGCAACTGAAGATCGTTAACCTCCAGGTGGAGTTTGAATTGGGACAACCGGTGGAACACTGGTCACTGTTTGATGTGAGGCACAATGCGGGGATTGAACTTGAGCGCAGTACAGTGACCATCCGAAACGGCAACCAGGGAAGAACAACCAACTGGGAAGGGGTGGCATTTTTTCACATTGAACCAGACGAAACGTCTTTTAACGAAACGGCGAGTTCACCCGCGTCTTCTTCCTGCCCGACAATTCGCTTGAAAAACTGCATCCTCCGGGGAGAGGCCACCTTGATCTGGGCAGTCGAGGCCCGACCGCTGGAGTTCTCGTGGGACAATGGTCTGTTCGTCAGTACCGAAAGACTTTTACTGGCAACCGGAAGCACCCGACCACCACAACCCGACAGCAACCTGAACGTGCGACTGAGCGCCGTGACCGTCGTTGCTGACAAGGGATTATGCTATCTTTCTCAAGAAAAACGTGGCCCCCACCTGCCCCCGACAAGTTTTCAGTGCGACGGAATGATTTTGCTGTCGGCACCCAGGTGGGCCCACATCCAGCAAACCGTCCTTCAGGAAATCACCTTCTCTCCGGACAAGTTCTCCCTGCGCGGTAAAAACAATCTTTTCATGACGCAACCCGGACACCCTGGCCCACGGGCCTATTGGACAGTGGCAACCGAAGACGAGTCGCCCGAACCGCGTTCCTGGAATTTTTCCGAGTGGCTCCAACTCGCAGGCGAAAGCGACTGGAGTTGGCAGGAGGTCCCCAAATCGACTGCGGGTATGCACTTTTCCGGTCAACCGGCTCACAAGTTGTCAGCAAAACATTATCAACTGGACCGCTTGACGAGCGAAAAACACAAGTCACTGCTCTTGAACTTCTGGCTGCGTCGCAATTTGACCCCGGCAGGGTTCCACCTGCAGGAACTACCGGAGTTGGAAGTCGAAACACAAATCCGGGACGCTCCGTCGACCGCAGGCCGCGAGAAAATCAAAACGCCCGGCTCATGATTCAGCGATTCTGACTGCTGACAAAACGCAAGCCGGTTACCTCTACGGCGTCCACTGCCAACTGCCAAGCGGCTGCACCCCCTGCCGCGGTACCTGTCGAGCGATCCTGTCATTCGCTACCTGACTCCCGACCTCCCTGCACAAAAGTGTTCCCCCGGTAGAACTGAGTGAACAGCACAAAACCGACAGCAGCTACCGTCATCAGTCCCGTGAAAAACCAATAGTAATTGGCTCCCGCGAGCAGACTTTCACCAACAGAACGTTGAATCATCCAGTTAACACCGGAAGTCAACAGGTTCCCCAGAGCAACACCGCCGAAATAGATTCCCATCACCACGGATTTCATTACCGGTGGAGCCTGCGTGTAGGCAAATTCCAGGGAGGTAATCGACACGAGCACCTCGGCAGCCGTCAGCACCACGTAGGCCACGAGTTGCCAGCCAATACTTGGTTGTTCACCTGACTGTATCCTGACTTCCAGCCAGCCGGAAATCGCGAAGGCGGCAGCAGCCAACAGCAGTCCCACAGACATCTTCCGTAAAGGTGTGATTTTGCAGAACTGGCCAACCAGCGGGTACACGACGTACGAGAAGAGGGGAATCAACAACAGAATCAGAATCGGGTTGGCCACCTGAATCTGGGCCTCGTACCACTGGAACCCCAGGAACTGTCGATCCATGTGCGCCGCTTGCAGGACCCATGCTGAGCCTGTCTGGCCAAAAATAGCCCAGAACACGGGAATAAACACCAGAAAAATGGGTGTCAGATTCAACAGGGCCTGCCGGCCCGCAGGACTTCGTACGGTGGCCCACACTCCCGCGGCGCCGGCCGGAGGAATGTGAACAAACCGATAGCGTCCCAGCCAGAACAGACCCGTGGCGACCATCATCAGGACACCTGGCAAACCGAACGCCAACCACGGCCCGACCTTTTCCAGCAGTAACGGGGTCACAAGGTTGCTGAGCGCCGCACCTACGTTGATGAAGAAATAAAACCAGCCGAATACTTTCGACAGCAAATGCTGGTTCCGCAAACCAAATTGATCTCCGACATGTGCCGAAACACAAGGTTTGATACCCCCGGCCCCACAGGCAATGCAGGCCATCCCCAAAAAAAGCCAGCCGCGCGGCGAGAACAGCACACTTCCAAATTCCGCATCTCCGATTGCCAGGACCGCGTGCCCTATGCAGTAACCCAGAGACAACAGCAGAATCGTCCTGTATTTCCCCAGCAGAACATCTGAAAGGATCGAACCCATCAGAGGAAAAGCGTAAACAGCAGCTGTGAACAGATGGAAGACGGTCTTGGCCTGCTCGTCGTTCATCGGATCAGGATTGCCCGCACCATCCACCAGATGTCGGGTCATGTAGATCGTCAGAATCCCCTGCATTCCGTAAAAGCTGAAACGCTCGGCAAACTCGTTCCCTACAATGTACGGAATGCCACCGGGAATTCGTTGTGTCGCCTCGGGAACCGTGCGATAGCCGGACATCGCTGACCTCTATGTTGTGCAACAACAACCACTAAAGCACGCTGTCATGTCAGTCGTGGCGGCGCGATCCTCGCCGGGAAGCACTTGACACGTCAAAGCCATGATGCCTAGGATTACAAACAATCGCTTCGGCTCCCTCACCTTTTGCCAGCAGCGACCTTGGCCGTTTACTTGATACCGATATCGTACAGGAACAGAGAGATTTCGCGAAAGGACAGATCACATGAAGAGAAACTTTGCATTGGCTCTCAGCAGTTTGGCCGTCATGATTTTAATGACTCAGGTTCTTCACGCGTTTCCGCAATTCCACAAGGGTTTCAAGACACTCTATCTGGAAAATGCCTCGGAAGAATTCAAACAGGCTGTGACCGACGCCAAGTGTAATTTGTGCCATGACCCCAACAAGAAAACGGACGAAGGGAAGTCCAGCAAAAAATTCAGAAACGCCTACGGCCAGGCCCTGGACAACCTACTGGGAAAGGAAGACAAAAAAAACAAGGAAAAAATTGCGCAGGCCTTGAAGGACATTGAAAAAGAAAAATCGCCCGACTCGGAAGAGACATTTGGCGACCGCATTCACGGAGGAAACCTGCCAGTCGCCCCCTGACGAGGAGTCAAGGTGCCCACCACAATAGCTGGCCCGCATCCAACGCGGGGAAGAATCAAGAACCAAGCCGGACAGAACGTCCGGCTTTTTTTGTGTTTGAACCCGGAGACCGCCCGATCGACCATCAGATCTCTGCGCGGATACTGACCAGCGTCAAGGCCATGAACCCAATCACCACCAGCAGCAACCCGGCTGCCTTTAAAATCGCCGCTCTCCGGACTTCTCCGCCGGCGATTGCAGCCAACCGGTGCAGCAGGGCAAACACCGCCACCAACGCCGTGACAAACGCGGCCCCGCTCCACAGGTTTTCCCCCAACAGCAAAGCTTGTTGACTGGGGTGCAGCACCATCACCAACCACACGCCACTGGGAATCTGTAACAGCGTCACTACCAGAGCCACTCGTGCCGTCACCACGATCTGCTGCTCATTCTCCCGCGTCATCGCCCGGGACCGAACCAGTCCGACGCAGCGGCATTGAACATACACACAGGCGGTTGCTAAGGACGCCAGCCAATAGTGTATCGTGGGGGCCGCGACCTCGGGAGAAACCAACAACGAGCGGAATGCGGCGTTATCGACGACCCGTTCGGGAACGAAGCCGGTTGTCCGCAACTGCGACAGGATCGTAAACAGGGGCGGAAAATGGTAGAGCAAATTGGTCGTGGCCAACACGGCCAGCAAGGCGTGGCAGACGCGGTGCCACCATCGGCCACGTGTCAGCGAGGGCCACCACAGAAAATAAATCGTCATCAAGACAAGCGAAAACAGAAATTCCCACGCGCCAAACACCACCCGGGAATTTAACTGGCCGGCAACTTCAAACAAACGTGTACGACCAACCTGCCAATGTAACCCGACCAGTCCGCCCCCGAGCAAGCCTCCCAGCAGCAGCGCGGCGACGGCGTCGCCCGCCAACTGCCGTCCGGCCCGCGACCTGTCACCGTCTTCCCGGGCCGAACCGCTCCAGGCCAGCCAGATACAAAGCAAGGGCACCGCGGCACTGATGTTGAAACAGACCAGGTGAGAGGCCAATAAGACCGTTTCCAAAAACCACATCCGAAAATCCCAATGGTTTCAAGAGTCCGTGATGGTCCCTCCCGGAACACCGGGCGTTGTTCTCAGGCCGGCCTCCGGATTCCAACACGCCCTGGCGTGCGCGGGAATCTGACCGGTCCGACTCCCGAAACCCCGGGTCTCGCCCCGCCTGAAAAACCACCAGCCACACCTACCGTACGCCGGCAACGGACACGGCCCACCGAGATTGTAATCCATCTGCGGCTGAACGATCACCCGGGCTCGAGCAGTTTCATTTCGCGCCGGAACATGCTGGCCAGGTGTGCCTTCGCAGCCCGCCCTCGCTTTCGACCCTGAAATGGTTGTCGCAAAGAACCTGATTCGGACCGGCAGATGACAACGAACCACCAACTGCTACCTGGATGGATTGACACCATTTGGTGCAAGGAATTACCATGAGTCTGTCGGGCGATTAGCTCAGTTGGCTAGAGCGCCACGTTTACACCGTGGATGTCGGGGGTTCGAGTCCCTCATCGCCCATTGCCAATGCGACACATTGCGCCAGACTGCTTGTTTCTGCAGTTTCGTGTGTGTCGCTTTTTTCATTGGCGACCCCCTGCGGCGCCCTACTGGCTACAAAAATGGTGCGCGCACCACTGACCGCATCGGCGTAGTGTTCGGGTGTGGTCTGGAGGTAATGTTTTGCCGCCACTCGCGGGCTGTTTCCGATCCATTGGCAGACGACGTGGCTAGATGCACCCACAACCCACCCTCTGACCAGTAGCCTGCCCATTCGCCGTCGCCTAAAATCGAGGGATCTGAATCGAATCCATTTACTGCCGAGAAGGTAACGCCATGAAACAACTGACTGTTTGTCTGTTGCTGTTGTGCCTTGCTGGGTGTGGAGCGAACGCCAATACCGAACTTGAGAAGGGCAACGCCTTCTTAGCCCGCCAAGATTGGGACAATGCAATTGCCTGTTACACCGAGGCGATCCGAACGATGTTAGGGCGTACAACGACCGGGGCAACGCTTATCAAAAGATTGGGGAAAAGGGCAAAGCTGACGCCGACTTCGCCAAGGCCAAGGAACTTGAACCGGATAAATAAGATCTGTTTGGCGTTTCTGGTGATGAATCGGTGAAGCTCAAGCGTGGATTGCAAGCGAAAAATACCTTGCGCCGGCGAAGTACTCTTCTCACCCCTCTTGGCTCAATAACGCCAACCGCCGGCGCCTGCGACAGCTAGAATCCCCCCGATAAATAGAACGAGCGAACTCGGTTCTGGCACCGCTGCGGCTCCGTAACCGGCAGGAGAAAAGTTACTCGCCAGAGCGTTGTAGTCTGCCAGATCGACGTCGTTGTCGCCGTCAGAGTTACCGTCCCCCCACAGGTAGGGACCGTAGGTGCCGATGGGATCAAAGTTGGTCGTCAGTGAGTTGTAGTCGCTCAGGTCTACATCCATATCACCGTCGGTATCCCCCGGTGCCGCTTGGAACGCACCCAGCGTGACCCGAGTAGCATGGTACTGCGGCAAGTAGAATTTACCGTCACCCACATGCCTGCCGTTGATAGCGGCAAACGTTCCGGTCACGCTTCCCGCCGAGACGATAACAAACAAATCGCCGATCACCCCAGCGGTGGCTCCCACACTCGGAGTAAAACTGGCGTCGGTCTGGATATCGAGCGTGCCATCGAGAGCAGCTGTTCCGCTGACACTTAATTGGTCATAACCGGCTTCACCCACGCTGGTTCCGGTGACTTCGATCTCCAGTGTGGCGTCAGCACCTTGTGCATAGTCGCCGGTAATTGACACAACCGCTGGGCTGTGGCCAGGTGCCACGATCCCTCCTTGAATGGTGATGTCGCCAATCACACTGTCGGCACGAAGCAGACCATCGAGCATATTAAATGTGCCTACCGTTAGGTCCAGCGTGCCCGTATCAAGTGTTCCACCGTCGAGGTGAATGGTTCCCTCGTCCCACAGCTTGGTGGTATCCGACACAGTAACCAGCCCACTGTCGTGAATGTTCAATGTTCCGCTGCCGCCGGATCCCCACCATGCTCCGCCGAGGTGCAGTTTCGACGAGTTGGTCCACCGCGACCCTGCGCCTGTAACCGTCACAATTCCCACGCCAGAGAAGGTTGGAAATGACCCCACTGGGAACCGGTAGCCGCCGATGTAACCATTCGTATTGGAAACCATACCACCCGCTTCGATGTTCAGTGTGCCATTGCCAGAACCGCCCACAAACAGATTCTCTGAGTTGGTCCACTTCGAACCGGTGCCAGTGACCGTTACTATGCCCGTTGAGCCGGATTCGTCGCCGATGTAACCACTGGAACTGGAAACCTCGCCACCCGCCGCTACGTTCAGCGTTCCGTCGCCTTCGCTGCCCACCTTGAGGGAACTACTAGAAGCGGTCCACTTGGAACCGCTGCCTGTGACCGTCGCAACTCCCGTTGAGCCGGAGTAGCGACCGATGTAACCAGAGTAACTGAATACCTCGCCCCCTGCCTCGACGTTCAGCGTTCCGTCGCCTTCGCTGCCCACACCCAGGCTGCTCGAGTTCCACTTCGAACCCGCACCAGTGACCGTCACAACTCCTGTTGAGCCGGAGTCGTCGCCGATGTAACCCCAGAAACTAGAGACCTCGCCCCCAGCCTCGATGTTAAGCGCGCCCTCGCCTTCATAGCCCACATACAGGCCCGAGTTGTTCCACATCGAACCGGCGCCGCTTACGGTCGCTATGCCCGTTCCGTAGGAGTCGTAACCGATGTAACTATTACCACTGAATACCTCGCCCCCAGCCTCGACATTCAGCGTTCCAGAGCCACGCTCCCCCACATACAGCCAGCCCGAGTTGATCCACTTCGAATTTGCGCCGGTGACCGTCGCAATCCCCGTTACCCTGTTGTAAGAACCGATGGCACCCGTCGTATTGGATACCTCGCCCCCTGCCTCGACGTTCAACGTGCCGTTACCCTCGTCGCCCACAACCAGCTGGTACCAGTTGGTCCACTTCGAACCCGCACCACTGACCGTCGCAATGCCTGTTGAGCCGGATTCGTCGCCGATGGAACCGTACATATTGCTTACCTCACCCCCAGCCTCGATGTTAAGCGCGCCCTCGCCTTCATAGCCCACATACAGGTCATCCGCGCTGGTCCACTGCGAATCGGCCCCGGTCACCGTCGCGGTGCCCGTTGAATCGGAATAGAAACCGATGTAACCCCATGTATCGGATACCACCCCGCCATCGGCGACGTCCAGGGTGCCGTCGCCATAATAGCCCACAAACAGGTTTTCCGAATTGTTCCATTTCGAACCCGCGCCGCTGACTGTAGCCGCGCCCGTTGAACCGGAATAGAAACCGATGTAACCACCGCCGTACCCAACAAAATCCCCGGAACTAGAGACCTCACCCCCAGCCTCGATGTTAAGCGCGCCCTCGCCATAGTAGCCCACAAACAAGCTGTAAGAGTTGTTCCACATCGAACCGGCGCCGGTGACCGTCGCTGCGCCCGTTGAACCGGATTTATAACCGATGTAACCCCCTCTCGGGGAGGAGACAATCACTCCGTCCGCAATTCGCAAGGTGCCACTACCACTGTGACCTGCTCCGATCGCACCGGTTCCATCCACGTCAAGATGGACACTTATATTTTGTCCCGGGTTAGCAAGCGTGAAAGACTGCATCAAGCCGTGCGTGGCATCAAAGACCAGATCGACATCACTGACCAACCCATGGGTGTGGATCGTCCCTGTGCCGTCCAGGTCAGCTACCGCACTGTAGAGACTTTCAGTAGTAAGCGTTCCGTTATCAAAATGGATTAGGTCGTCATCGGGCAAGGAATAGAAACCCTCCCCTACCCAAGTGTCACTGCCTACTTCCACCAACCCGCCATCAGTGATGTTCAGTGCGGCACGCCCCCCAAGGCCCACATACAGATTGTCCAAGTTGGTCCACTTTGACCCCGCACCGCTGACCGTCACAACTCCCGTCGAGCCGGAGTTAGAACTAATGTAGCCACGAGTATTGGAAACCACGCCACCTGCCTCGATGCTGAGTGTGCCGTCGCCAAATCTTCCCACAACTAGCCCGAGCGAGTTGGTCCACTTCGAACCCCCCCCGGTGACCGTCGCCTCGCCTGTTGAGCCGGATTCTCTACCAATGTAACCCTGCTCATTGGAAACTTGGCCTCCTGCCTCGATGTTGAGTGTGCCCTCGCCAGTGTCACCAACTTTCAGGCTGCCCTCAGTGCTCCACGGGTCAGGTTGTGTGGCAGCGCCACCGGGATCCACATCACCGGTAGTGATCACGGTTGCCCAGGCTGGAGCAACCCACGCCACTAGAACAACTGCCAGGGCCAGCTTACGCATCGAGTTCTCCGCAGAAAAACACGGTAGCGGTAAGCAATTAGTCTAACACCATTCGCACCAAGAAAGAGCCAGTTATCCCCGTTGACCAGTGAAAAACACCTTGCGCCGGAGGGGAAGATTACTATTATAGGTGGGAGGAGCGAGGGGGTGGGGTAGGGGTTCGGCTGGAAGGGCGTGGGACCCCCGACGACCTCTAGACGTAAACAAAATCGAAAACACACGCCGCACTCTCAAAAGAAACAAGGGCGCGCATCGCACGGAAATTCATTGGTCGTATACGTCTAAGAATCATCTCCGCCCACCCGTTTTGCCTCGTGAGGCTAGCGGGCTTAATATATTTCGCACTTTGGCAGCGTCTTTTGTAGTTCAGCAATGCCCGCATCGGTCACCTGGATGAATGGGAGAGAGAGAGACGCCAGCTTGGTCAGTCCCTGCAGATGCACTAGCCCCGCGTCGGTGATCTGGGTGTCGCTGAGGTAGAGCGACACCAGGTTGGTCAGCCCCGCCAGATGCGCTAGCCCCACGTCGGTGACCTGGGTTTTGGAGAGGTAGAGTCCCTCCAGCTTATTCAGCCCCTTGAGGTGCTTCAGCCCCGCGTCGGTGATCTGGGTGTCGATGAGGCGGAGTTGCTTCAGCTCGCTCAGACTTTTGAGGTACACAAACCCCGCGTCGGTGATCTGGGTGCGAACGAGGTAAAGATACTCCAGCTTGGTCATTTTCTTGAGGTGCACCAACCCCGCGTCGGTGATCTGGGCGTCGGAGAGGTCGAGATGCTCCAGGTTGATCAGCCCCGCCAGATGCGCTAGCCCAGCGTCGGTGACCTCGGTGAGGTGAAGAACAAGCCCCGTCAGGTTGGTGAGTCCCTTAAGATTTACTAGTCCCTCGTCGGTAATCTGTGTGTTTCTGAGGTCGAGAACGTGAAGGTTGGTCATTCCCGCCAGGTGCACCAGCCCCGCGTCGGTGATCTTGGTGCCGGAGAGGTAGAGTGTCTGTAGATTGGTCAACCCCTTGAGGCGCATCAGCCCCGCGTCAGTGATTTGGCTACCACCGACAAAAACCACTTCATCCTGGTCATTCCGCATGACTTTAACTCCCAGCTTCTCCAACGCGGCTACGGCTTCGTCAGGAGTAACGAGATTTTCAATCTCATTGACCGCACTATCCTGCGACCCACAGCCCACCATTCCCAGTACCAGCAATAGCCCCAGTAAACGTTTCATGTTTTTCTCCCCCGGTTGTGTAGCCCAATCGCCCGTTTTGCCTCGTGCGGTTAGTGGCTTATCTCGCAGTTCGGCAGCGACTTCTTTAATGCGGCAACACCATCGTCGGTGACCTGAGTTTCCATGAGGACGAGACCCGTGTGGCAACTCGATCAATCGGCAAAAGCGTCGTAGCAGTCAGGGCGTCCTGTTTAAATCTACGTCGTGAGCGATTCGCGGCCAAAGATGTGCGCCAGCAACGCGGCACCGAGACCTAGCAGCAGAAGCTCTTGTGTACAGCGACTGAATCAACTGCATCCGCTCCTGTCTCTTCTGACGCCACCTCCGACCAGTCGAGATCGGCTGATTTGCAAAGACGCGACCCCTCACCCACTTCATCGGGGGAGCCGCGATCCCGTTCGTCTTTCTTTGGAACTCATCTCTGTTGTCCGTAACAGCGTCTGGCGTTGTGCCTCACGTAAACCCACAAGTTCGCCAATCTCAGTAAACTCGTCCCTGTCGCACACGCCACAGTCCATAGCTGTCACGGCCAACGCTACCAGACGCGAACGAAACGCGTCGTGCTCCGATTCGACCTGCGCGTCGGTAAGTGCCAAGGCCTCGTGCGCAGCCGTCGCCACCCCCTGCGCGTCGAGCTCATCCAGCAACTCGAGTTGAGCCTCTGTAACGTAGCGAAGATTCCGCAGTCGGGTCGTTACCAGTGATCGGCTGACGCCAAAGAACGAGGCAATCTGAGTCAGGTCACACAAGTTGATCGGTTCGGCACCACGACGCTTCCGTCCGGTCACTGGCAAATCCGTCGCTTCGCGAACCCGCTCGCTGCGTTCGGAAAAGAGGTTCACTTCCACGCTGCCTGTCCGACCGCGGACCTCCTTGCCAAGCGATTCCAGATACCGCCGCAAGCTCGATTCCGGCAGCAGGAATCCATTCGCAAATGCGCTGGCCCGAACCTCAACGAAATCCTGCCGGCATTGGGTGCTGCAAATGAAACTGCGATGACAACGGTCGAACAGCGAATGACCGAAACCATGCGCGTAGTGAAACCGCCGGGCCTCAATCGGCAATCGTCGGTTGACGATGACGAGGAAGCCCGTCTCTTGCGAATTCACAAAAATGGCTGTCACATCCCTGGGCAAGTCGATCTTCGTCATGCGAATCCGTTTCACGACAAGCGTGTGGTCCAGGTCACGAATCGGAGCATCGCCAAGATTCAATCGGCGCCGTTCTTCATCAGCGGCCTGAAATCCCTGCTCCATGGCTTCCCATGCAATATTCGGCGCCCCGACGTTGTATGCGTGCGAACCAAGCGAGTTCGAATCAAGACAGAGTCTCTGTTCCAGATCCGTTAGCGTCCTGGCAATGGCCAGAACACGTCGGGTTTCCGTCAACTGTTCGTCATTGTCGCGGATGTCGGGAAACGCCTGAACTAAATCGGTCATCACATCACCGGCGCAATCCGTCTCAGCGACTTGCGCCCCGGACAGCAACGCGGTCGGGCTACATTGATAGAGCAATGCAAGCCTTTCGACATCGTCGGCGGTCACGCGTCGCTTGCCGCATTCCATCTGGACAACCGTCGAACGTGACAGATTCAAATGGGCGGCGACTTCGGCCTGAGTCTTTCCGCTGGATTGCCGGACTGTTCGCAGCTGTTTACCGATCTCAGACATAAGTCACTGCTTTCAGGATGCCAGGGTTTCCCGAAGGGGATCTGATATCTGGGAGCGTCGAACGCCGAGTAAGGGCGATTGACCTTGACGACATGTCATGTTAGCATTTCTATCTTTTCTGTCAATCAAATGTCAAGATAGCAGAAAAACTAACTTGCGACCCGATTGTCGCCGACCTGTTAGGAAGCAACTTACGCTTAAACCCTGGGAGGGTCCATGGAACCGTCACGCAACGGATCAGATCGAATTAAAACCGCACTATTGCTTGCAGCTGGAACGGGCAGCCGCCTCCAGCCACTCACAGAGGATTCGCCCAAGTGCCTGACTGAAGTCAACGGAACAACGATTCTCGAACGTTTGGTTCATGGCCTCCGCGCGTGGGAATTCGAACGTCTGGTTGTTGTCGTGGGATATCTTGACGGCTGCGTGCGTGACTTTCTGGATCGTTCGGCGAGCGGACTGGACATCCAGTACGTCCGCAGCGCGAGATACCGCACGACAAACAACATCTACTCGTTATGGGCAGCTCGCCACGCCATTCAGGAGCCTTTCCTGCTTCTTGAGTGCGACCTGGTCTTTGACGACGTGCTTCTGGGCGAGATGCTGGAACCTGACCGGATCGCCGTCTCGCACACCCAGCCCTGGATGAATGGAACAACGGTTTCGCTGGATCATGCGAGCCGAGTGACACGTTTTTACCAGGGCGGCAGAGATCAGCTTCCAGATGAACTCACCCACAAGACGGTGAACATGTACAGCTTTTCGCGACGGTCCTGGCATAGCGTCACACAACGGTTGGAACGTCACATTTCGGCTGGACGTGTGAACGAATACTACGAGTCTGTTTTCGCGGAAATGGTAGCAGAGGGAGATCTCTCGTTCGAGGCTGTCTTCTTTAACCACCAACGTTGGTACGAGATTGACACGCTCGAAGATCTTCGCGAGGCGGAAAGGCTCTTTCGGAGAAGTGACCGACGGCGGACTGCCGGGTTGGTCGGTCCATGACCTCCCTCGATTACGAAACCGTCCGCCGTTATTGGAGCACGGCCGATGCGTCGATCTTGGGCCCGTACATGATGGATGGCTTCGGATTTCCGGCCGGCGCGGGCCGCTTCCGCTTCCGTGCCGAATGCAAGATCGTCAATCGCCTGATTCACGGGGCAAACCGAGATGGCTGCGTGCTCGACCTGGGCAGTGGGATAGGTTTCTGGACAGAGTACTTTGCCGAACGGTTCTCGCGAGTGGTCGCTGTCGAGGCAAGCCAACCACTGTATGAGGCATTGGAAGAACGGTGTGCGTCAAATCCGAATGTCAAAACGATTCGCGGTAACGTGTTGCTCTTTCAGCCCGAGGACCATTACGACGTGGTTTTCCTCGGTGGCATGCTGATGTACCTCGACGAGCAGGACGTTATCTGCTTGCTGGAGAAGTTGATCCCGGCTCTTCAGCCGGGAGGGGTCATCCTGTGTCGCGAGACCACCGTCCGGAAGGGTACCACGACACGCCAAGGTGACTATCAGGCCGTTTACCGAAACGTTGTCGACTACGAGCGGATCTTTGCGGAGTGCGCGCTTTCCGTCCGTGACGTGAGAATGAACGCACCCTACGTTCTGATGCAGATGGGTTGCGAATTCGTCAAGAAGTGGAAGACGCTCATGCCAGCGCCACTTCACTGCCTTCCGGTGGTGGGACATCTGGCCTATTGGGGATTGAGGCTTGGCTATCCGTGGATTACAGGCATTCCCAAGGCTCTGGGCTTCGCATACCCAGAATTGACCAATCACTTCTTTTTGCTGCATTCAGATGCTCAGCCGACATCCAACAACGCGACAGGCGCCCAGGTCGCGTAGAAAGGCAGTTGGAAGCACACTTCCAGAATATCGATGCAAGAACGACCGCGAAACATTCTTCTCAGGAACCTGGCAAACATTGTGTCGCTTCTTGGTGTGCTTCCGATCTGCATTCTATTTGGAGAACACGGATACAAGTACTTGATTCCCTTGATCATCTACAACAACGTCATGGACGATTTAGACGGCGTGTTGGCGGCCAAGTTGAACATCAGGAGCAACTTCGGAGCTCTCTTGGACAACGTTTGTGATGCGATCGCTCACACGGCTTTTGTGATGGCGGTGGGGATGCACTTCGCCCACGAATCGGGGCATTCATACCTGGGCTGGATCTGCCTAGGGAGCAGCTTGCTGGCCACCGGCGCGATGACCCTGCGCGTTGTTACCCGGATCAATCCGACTTCTGCTACCGGTACAGGCTCGCCAACGAACGAATTGATCCGGCATATTTTCTTCGTCTTACTCGTGGCGCAGATCTTCGCATTCGATCCGACGCCGTACTTGATTGCCGCCTGTATTCTGCATGCCGTGTCGATGCTCATCCCATTCAAGATGCCTTACTTGATTCGAAGTCTGACCAAGTCAGCCGTCGCGATCGGCATGGTCAACGTCGCATTACTTGTGGCTTGGCTGTTGCCCTCTGTGGCCCCAGTTGTCGCAGCATCGTTTGTTCTCACTTATCTGGCGTCGTTCGCGGCGGGAGGCATTCATTGCCTTCGCAAGGCGGATGCACCGAATTAGAGCGACTCGAAGTTCAGTCCGGCTACCAGTCCTACGGGAGTTACGACGAACATCAAACCCTGCCCCAACTTCAACCATCCAGAAAGAAATCCTCCCGTGCGTTTCTGTCCCAACTGCGGCAAGGTTGTCAATTAAAGAATCCCTACCAAGCAATGCAGCGGACAATCACATGCCAGAGCGCGGAGGAACCCAAACAAGTACTGCGTCGATTGCGGCGAGCAGCTTACAAAATCGACGGTGCGAGATCCGCGGTCTCCCTGCTAGTGCGACTCTCCGTTCATTCGCAGGACGATGCGCCATGAGTTGCCTGGCGCCTTTAAGTTCCAGAAAAGATAAGATGTCCGCCTGGGTCTTGAAGACGAGATTCACGGTGACATGATGTTCCCAGGAAGGGACTGGCCGATGTCATGTCGCCTCCTGTGGCCGCTGCCGCTACAGGAACCGATGGGGAGAATATCTACCCCCCGGCCCCGACACTGTCCGTGGCCCAGGGATCGATGAGAATCAAACATTGACCTCCCCCCTAAAATTGGTCCAGCAGAGGTGAGAGATTTTTGTCGGGCCGAAGTCCCAGAAAGGACTCTTTCCGATGGCACAGAAACGTCATCGTGCGGACCCGATTATCTCCAGCTTACGTCGAGCGGCGATGGAACGGTTGCTGCGCCGGAACCATCTGCTTTAGTCTTGGCATCACTGGCCGTGATTCTGTTGGGTTCGATGAACTTCGTGCCACGGCGGAGGTGAGGGGTGCTCATACTGAACCCCGGTTCTCTCACTCAACCTCGTACAAACTTTGGGGGGTGATCACTCCGCGATAATCCAAAACCAAGAAACTGGTCATCGTCACGAGTGCTAACACAGTGAACCCGAGCAGTATCGAAAGTAGAACATTCCAGCCGACACTCATAGCGATTGAACCGCCGAAGTAGGTGAAGATCATCGCCGCAGCGTAGCCGAAAATATCAATATTGTTGATTAACAAACCGGAATGCTTGCCACCATACGCGACGGAAAACACAGACATCGGCACATAGTAAGCTGGGGAAATACTAAACCCAAACACGAAGATCACAATCATCGCAACAGGAAACTTTGATTCTTCTGGCAAGCCGATTGAACCTAAGCTCCACAGCGCCACAACGCTGCAGCAACTTAATGTCAAGAGTCCACCTAACGCGGCGATGAGTTGCTTCTTGTTTAATTGGTCATAAAACAGACTGGTCGCAATCAGAGCACAAAACATTCCTCCCGCAAATGCAATCAAGCCCAATGGCGCTTGCTTGGAATCGAGCCCCACGGCTTCGTCCAAGTAGAGAGGAATGAAAATGATAAAGTCCATCAAGATCGTTAACAGCGCAATACTCAATGAGATCAACCACACGCGTCCCGATTTTGCAAACGCTAGACAAGCCTGACCTATTGACAGCGCATCCATCGGATGAGGTGCTTGGTTTACGCTTTCCAATTCCTCCGTTGTCCCAACGTTCCTTTCTGGTTCTTCGTTCAGATCTATGGAGACACCAATGTCGCTTGGTCGTTCTTTGAGCAGGAAGTACCCGACGATGACAATCAAAGCTGTCACACCGGCAAACATGTAAAACGCGGAGCGCCAGCTGGTGTATTGCAGCAACTGGAAGACTGCGAAACCAGCTAACATTGTGCCAACGCGTGAGCTGGTCGAGATGATACTCCAAACGGTTCCGTATTTGTCTTTCGGATACCAGTTACCGATGATCTTCGCCATGGAAGGCCAGCCACCTGCTTTAAACAATTGGCCGAAGAAGTTGAAAACGCCAAACAGTAGATTTGAAGAAACAGCACCAAATGCCGCTGTCGCCGCAGCGGTGAGCCCAAGCATCGCCAAGAACATTCGCCGACCACCAATCACATCTGCAGCGATTCCCGTAACACATTTCCCTGCGATTGCTCCGGCGTGATGATAAGACATCAGCCGCCCGTAACTCTCTTTGTCTATCTGCAAATTCGGATCATCAATCATCGTCACACTAGAAGCAATCAAGGTGTTTCGACACAGCATGAACCCAACATAGCCCAGATACATCGTCAGCAAGATGATGATCTGCCACCGCCGCTGCTTCAAGCTATCCGCTAATGCACTCGATCGTGCCATAGATGAATTCCGTCTCTTTTGTCAAAGCAGGTGAACCTGACCTACTAGGCGAGTTCCTGTTGGTAATATAACAATGTGGTGGTGAACACCCCCCATAGTTTGTTCCAGTCTGAGTAAGAGAATGGGGGTTAGTTAATGTGACTGTGTTCTGGAGGCTGAGGCATAGCCGAAGCCGGCAGAACACAGTTAGCTGCAAATGCGGCGGGGGTCTGATAGTTCAATGCACTGTGGATGCGGCAGTGGTTGTAATCCAGTCGCCAACGGTCGATCACCCAGCAAGCCTCCTCCAAGCTCAAGAACAACTCTCGATTCAAGAATTCGTCGCCAGCTTGCCGCCCGCCGACTCGACATAGCCATTCTCCCAAGGGCTGGCTTTGGCGATGAACAACGTTCCAACCTCCGCTTGGGCCAGCGAACGGCTTTCGCTACGAACTCTGGACCGCGAGCACCGACGCGCAGCGTTGGTCAGCTGCGGATATATTCGGGCCTGCCCCGATCGGCAAACAGGTATTACAACACGCCAGGCACGTCCCGGGAAGTAAATGAGCGTGCCACTTCCAGCGCCAAGAATTCGCGAGTGGTCTCATTGACCACCACCAACAGCCGTAGTTGACGACCACCTTCGGTCCGATCCGACACAAAGTCGTACGACCAGACAGGGCGATGACGTACACAGCTATTCTCGCTGCCACCAGAAAAACGACGGCGGTGATGCTGTTTTCTCGGGACTTGCATGTTCTCTTGCTGCCAAAGACGGTGAACGCGTTTGTGATTGACGTGCCAATGTCGCTTCACCAATCAACGATAAATACGGTCTGCTCCAAAGCGGGGACGCTGCCTGGCTAAGGATCGCATTTCACGAAGCAAACGATGGTCATCTTCCGGTCGCCGTGACGCGTATCGCTGAGTACTGCGCGGTTGATCGAGAACACGGCAAGCTCGTCGCTCTGACACTTTCTCAGGACCCAAACGGTGACGAACTTCAACGACTGTACGTCGACGACGTTCGGAGCTTACCAGTTTCCCTGCGCGGCTCCCTTCACAATCTCCATATCAAGAGCCTGCTCCGCCACCATCTTCTTCAGCCGAGCATTCTCTTTTTGAAGGGCTTTCAGTTCCTTCGCCATCTCCGGCTACATACCTCCATATTTCTGACGCCAACGGTAAGGATGCACCAAGCGTGATCGCCTCACCCGCTATTTGACAGCCTGCCAAATACAACAAATAACAGCATGCTTAGCAGTGCAAGAAGTGCGGCAGCCGGTCCCGGACGCCCTGCGCCACGCGGACCAGTATCGGCTGGTGCCGACCGGATAAAACAGGACACCAGCAGTAACACCGACAGAAACCGATTTATGTCTTGCGGCTCTTTAGAAACAACCTGCCATTTTGTCCCGTTCAACTAATCCCGATCCCAGGGAAAAATCAACGTGGGCTGGTTAACGTAGCGCTGCATCTTCAGTGTAAGACGTCCGCCTGCACCCGGAGCAAGCTCGACAGAAAAGTGTGATGCGTCGACATCCTGTTCCCGCCCGCCATTTTCCACCGACACAAATTGATGCTCCGCATAGCCACCGGCCTGCACGACGACTTTGTGTGCATCGAGCTGGCTGGTATTAACCAAAGTCACGACGACTTCGTCATCGGTCATTTTTTCAACCAGCGCAGCCACGTCTTCGGGAACACCGGCTCTCCGTCGGATCGGGTCAAAATAGCGCAGCCGGCAGTGCATCACCAGCCCGGTTCGACTCAGTTGCGGTCCACCCAGCATCAACTCACTCAGCGATTTAACGGCTACCGGATTATATTTCAGTGGATCATCGGAAAGCCGTGTGTCGGGAGTTGTCGTGTCAGCCCGCATTCCGGCAACCCGCGTGCGGATGCGGGATAAATCACTCCGCAGAACCTCCTCGGGGTATTGAGGATTCCCACCTTTCAGATAATCGTACCACGGATTCTCACCAAGACGACGAAAATCGTCGTCGCGCATCGTCACGTAGTAAATTCCCTCGGAGCCAGCGCCGTAGGGTTGCGGCGTATAACTGTACCAGCCATCGTCGCCGTACTTGTGCGGATACAGCGTCCTGCCGTTCACAACTCGCTTATTCGAATTGACGATGTCCATCTGTTTCCGCCAGGGATCCAGCAGGCTTTGATCGCCGGTCAACAGAACCGCATTCATGAACCCGTGAAATCCGCGATCGAATGTCTGGCGATCAGACGGCCCGGACGCTTCACCCACTCCCTCTACCGTGAAACCCCAGCCATAAACGCCGCCGTACCATTTACCATCTGCGGCACCCCCGATTTTACCGTCCAGACCAATGTTACTGGGAATGATATTACCATTTTCGATCATGCGATCCCGCCACGCCCCGACATACTCCAGAATCCACTGTTTGTATTTGGGATCGTGATCAAGCATATACGCATTGAGTGCAAGTGCTGTGGAAAGCAAATTCGACGGATGGTCCCCGGCAACATCGTTGTAGTCTTTGAAATGCGCAAGCATTTCCGCATAGTTCTTTTCACCATGGGCCAGAAGAAAACGATGTTCGACCTCGATCGGATCGCCCGCCCAGTCCAAAGCCGTTGCTTTTCGCAACAACGGTCCTCGACTCCCGTTGAACATACTGCGAATTATTTTGTGCTGTGGATCATAATTCCGTGCCTGTGGATCTTCGCCCATGTAAAAACCAGCAAATCGCCTCGCACGTTTTCGAAGTGCCGCATCATAGGGATCGGAAAGCCCCTGCAGGCAGAAGACTGTCAATCCTTCAGCATGGTGCAGCCAGTCGCACATGACGGGAAATTCCTTGTAATACATTCCATCGCGGGCAAACGGGACTTCAACCGTTTTAGCCAGCGTGTATTGCCGCAAATGTCCCTCCCATCCTTTCTTGTACATTTTCAAAATTGAATCCGGTGCACCGAGAGCGTGCAGAACAGGCCAGTGAATCAAATTTTCGATCGCATCGTCGGGACCGTCATCACCACCCCAGCGTTCAATGCAAAGCAGGAACCCACGCTCGTCGAAATACTGGTGGAAAAATTCACGACAGGCTGCCGTGTTCGCACGCAGCAGCTCACGCTCCAGAAGTGCCCAGTTTGGCGGTGACATCGGCTGGTCAATTCTTACACGGTCCGCGCCATAACCGGAACCTACTGTCAACGTTAAACTCGAGATACCAAACGCCAGGACATAAACACTTTTACGCATTGGATTGTTACCACCAGTGATTACAGTATTTTTAAACCATCAGAACTGTGAAAATGTGAGAGGCCGGACATTTTCCTTTCGGAAACATATCAATTCACCGTTTTCCAGTGTAACAAAAAGGATACCGGCAGCATCCACGGCTGCCCCGTCCTTGACGGCGTTGACGGCAGATCTTCTTTCCACAGGTCTTTACCGTCTGAAATGCGGATCACTACCAAGAACGTTTTTCAGGTGTCTTTACTGCATGTCCCGTCGCCACACAAACGGTGCGTGCAGAAGATGGATCACGTTTTCCCCGTTTTCCCGAGGCGTGTTCGAATCCAGTAACGCCCCTTGCCAATGCGACGCGTTGCGCCGGACTGCTTGTATTTACAGTTTTGCAGGCGTCGCTTTTTTCATTTGCGGCGCCCTACTGGCTACAAAAATGGTGAGCGCACCACGGACTGCCCCGGCGACGTGTTCGGGTGTGGTCTGCAGGTAATGTTTTGCCGCCACGCGCGGGCTGTTTCCGATCCATTGGCAGACCACGTGGCTAGTGCACCCAGCGTGATCGCCTCAACCGTTTTTGACAACTTAAACCTTACGCGGGCCAGCAACAACAGAGCGGATAGCAACCGGAAGAGGCTGGTCGGTTCGGGTACGGCTGCGGGGCCGTAACCACCCGGAGCTAAACGGGTCTCCATTTTCTCCAATGGTTCCGACTTCAGACTTTGTTAGACTAGCAGCAACGATAAAAGTCCTCTGCTTCGCGCGTGGACAAATGGATTTGAAGAAAACATCGGGATGAAGTTCAAAACAAAATTGACCGCGATTGTTGTCCTGACGCTCATGACCACCCTTGGATGGGGGTACATCGTGGGCATATGCGCACATCTCCATCTAAAGACAGAACGACTCCTTCGACCAGCCCAGCCGCCTTTTCCAAGTCGTAGAATTCTCGCGCAGGGGCAACCTGAGCTGGGTGTGAGCGACATTGCTCGCAGTCCTACGCACCATGCTGGAAAATTCAAGGCTGACGATGCGATCAGGGCAAAGTCACAGCCTTCTGCAAAGTGGGTTACCGAGAACTCCAGATGGGTCAAGGATGCGAGTGACAACACGATTGACGCCGTGAAGTTCTACAAGCACCGCGGGTTCAGTAAGCTGAATAGGGCGTTGCGGGATGGGACCGAACTAGACCCCCTGCAGAAAGAGTTGGTCAAGGAACTCGACACGGCACTTGATGCTGGTGGAATACAGAAAGAAGTCAATGTCTACAGGGGCCTGCGTCTCGACAGTCGGCAACAGCGGGACGAGCTACTGTCGAACCTTCAAGCCGCAGTGGCCACCGGTGATACAGTCCAGTTCAAGGGGTACACATCCACCAGCTTCAACCCCGAGATATCGTCTGGTTTTACTGGTGAAGTCGACAGCTCGATACTTTTTGAAATTCGCGCGAAATCGGGCGTGTATGTTGATGCGGTTGTCATCGAAGGAGAGTTCGAGTTGCTACAGGCACAGAATACGAGGTACCGTCCGACGCGGATACTCGGGGGCGTGGAATATCAAAACCCGGATAAAGGCAGGGGAAAGTACACCGTCGTCCAGATGGAGGAGATTGTTGACGAGGTAAAAGCAGTGGCTGACGAGGTGGCCGAGGCGGCTGCTGGAGTCGTCGAGGAAGTGGCTGAGGTAAAGAAGTTGGCACCGGGGGAATGGGCCGATGCAGCGGAGGACCTGGCCTTGTAACAAGGGTCAACGGCAGACATGGCCCGATTTCAACGCCACCAGGGCGTACCGCAATCCATCGGACGCGTGCAGATTACCCGCACAAAAACACCGCGCCCCGCAGAGATCTTACTGGCATAAGGTCGGGAGGGGTTGGTCAATGGGCGGATCACGGGTAAGCGGTGCTGTGGGAAGAGTCCTTGGTGGTGACATGGTCAGTTCTTTGCATGGCGTGCGAACACGCGTCCTTGGCGCCACTGGTCCAAGGTGACCGCCGCGACAATGATGGTTCCAATGATGATCTCTTGAATCGGGTTGGGTAGCTTCAGCGCCGTACATCCACTGGAGATGACCTGCATCAGCAGGGCGCCAGCCAGCGTGCCGAGGATCGACCCGCGACCACCGTTTAAACTGCCTCCACCGATGATCACCGCGGCGATGATGAGCAGTTCCTTGCCGGTACCCGAGGTTGGATTGGCTGAGGTCAGCCGCGAGAATTGAAACACTCCGGCGATTCCGACGGTTAATCCACCAAGTATGTAAACAATCATCCGGGTGCGGAAGAGGTTGATTCCGCAGAGCCAGGCCGCACGCTGATTGGCACCCATCGACGTGACATGGCGACCAAGAACGGTGAACTTCAACCACAGTGCCACCACGATCGATAAACCGACAAGAAACCAGACGCCGGCCGGAAACAACATCCACGGCGTATCGATTCTGGGATTGAGCAACTGTGGAATCCATTCAGGCACCTGTTCCGGAGCAGGACGTATGGTCCGGTTTTCGGCGATGACTTTGGAAAGCCCCAAAAAGATTGTCATTGTGCCCAAGGTAACGATGAACGGAACGACACGTAGAATGCTGATTAACAGTCCATTGACCGCCCCGATCAGACCGCCGGCAAGGATTCCCGCTGTAATTGCCCAGGATGGCGCATAGTCTGCCTTCAAACACCAGGCCAAAACGACCGCGCAGAGCGCCATGCCAGTTCCAGCAGAGAGGTCGATTCCACCTGAGACAATAATGACCGTCATTCCCAACGCGGCGACACCGACCGTGGCGGATTGAACGATAATGTTTTGTGCGTTTTTGACCGTCGCAAAACGCCCGCCTCCACTCTGAAGATTGTCGGCGATCGTAAAGAAGGCGATCACCACCATCAGGGCCAGAAGCGTCCCCAGGGTGGTGCGGAGTAAATTGAGCAGGCGCGACGATCGGTTCAAATCGGATTCCACTCAGTCTACCTTTTGCGGATGAAGTAATCGGTTGATCTTCGGGTCATCCAGATTTTCTTTGGTGGCGACGTATTCCCCCGTGTAGATTCGTTTTTCAACTGGTTCGCCACGCAAATGGGCCACTATGGTTTTGACTCCCAGGTAGCCAATATTCACAGGATCTTGAACAACCAGGGCCTGAAGTTTTCCATCCTCCAATGCTTTGACCAGGTGTGAGGTGCGATCGAAACCAATCAATTTCACCTTTCCGACCAATTCCTCCTCTTCCAGGGCCTGCAAAACACCCGTTGCCGTTCGATTGCAGATAACAAAGATTCCATCGACACGGTCACCGAATTGGTTGAGAAGATCCATCGCTTTGTTGTAGGCATCGACTTCGGTCGGCCCGGAATATTGATTGTCTGACAACATATGAATATCCGGGAACTCTTTAGCGATGGTATCCAGGAACGCTTGTTCACGTTGTGTGGCACTCTCCTGGCCTACCGTATAACGCAACAGGATCGCATCGCCTTTGTTGTTCATGAATCTGGCAAGTGTCCGGGCACCTAACTGGCCACCGTGATAATTGTCCGTTGCCACAAAACTGACAGTGGCTGATTCGTCGTCCAGCGCACTATCGATGACGACCACGGGAATCCCTGACACCCGGGCGTCCGCGACATAGCGCACCAGAGCGGTCCGATCAATGGGAGCCAGCACAATGCCGTCCACTTCCTGGGCAACGTAGTTCTGCACGATGTTGATCTGGCCCTCACGGTCGTTCATTGTCAGCGGACCTTCCCAATAAATTTCCACGTTACCCAGTTCTTCAGCAGCTTGCATTGCGCCCGAGTGGACGGAAGTCCAGAAAACGTCGGTGGTGGCCATCGGGATGACTGCGATCCGGTACAGGGGTTCCTGAGTGGCCGTCTCACCATCGCCTGGCGGAGTTTCAGATCGGGGAGCGCAGCCGAACAGCAGGGACGTGGAAATCAACGTAATCGCAATCAAATAGCGGGACACTTTATCTCTCCTGATAAGTCGGAGCGGAACACCTTACGGGAAAACTTCGCAGTTGCCCGGGTAGGGCAGATCACGGCAGCAGGTCGTGCGTAAAAAAAAAGACCAGCGTTTCCCTGTTGGGACATCACGCTTATCATGGTGCCTGCAACGTTCTCTATGATGCCAGCCTGATGAGAATTAGGGAAGACGACTCCGGTCATGTCCAAACTCCAGCAAAAGGAACCGGCCGACTCGCTTTTGACCATGGACGACATCTGGAAGTCGTTTCCGGGTGTTGTGGCCCTGGCCGGAGCCCGCCTGGAAATTGCCCCTGGCGAAGCCCATGCACTGGTGGGTGAAAACGGCGCTGGCAAGACGACCCTGATTAGAATTCTCACCGGCGCGTTGCAGGGAGACCGGGGCCGTATTGTGTTTGGCGGACAGCCGGTCCATTTTCGTTCGCCGCAACAAGCCCAGGCAAGCGGCATCAGTACCATCCACCAGGAACTGAATCTGGTTCCCCTCCAATCCGTGGCAGAAAATGTGGCAATGGGGCGCGAGCCTCATCGTTGGGGGATTGTTCAGTGGCGGCGCATGAACGAAGAAGCTGAGGCTCAACTACAGCGTCTGGGGTTATCGATCGATGTGACCCGGCCGCTGGGGAGCTACGGGACAGCCGTACAACAGATGGTGGGCCTGGCCCGCACCCTGTCTCTGGAGAGCCAGCTGGTTGTCATGGACGAACCAACCTCTTCGTTAGACGAGCGAGAGGTCGACGTCCTTTTTCAGGCGATTGGCCAACTGACCTCCGAGGGTACCAGCGTGTTGTTCATCAGTCATCGCCTGGATGAAATCACAGCCATTTGTGATCGCATCACGGTGTTGCGCGATGGCAACACGGTGCTCCAACAACCGATCCGCAATTTAAATAAACTCGATATTGTCGCCTCGATGTTGGGACGATCTGCGGAGCAGGTTTCCGGGGTTATTTCCCAAGCCGAAAAACAACTATCGGACCAGGCTGCAGAAGTGCCCCAAGAAGGTAGCGATGCACCCTTATTGGAAGCGCGCCGCTTGCGGCGAACCCCGGTCTTGTCCGATGTGAATGTGGCCTTGGCACCGGGTGAGATTGTCGGCCTGGCGGGACTGCTGGGCTCTGGGAGAACTGAAACAGCCAGGGCCATTTTCGGGGCTGATCCGCTGGAAGCGGGTCAGATTTTGATGCAGGGCAAGCCGATTCGTTTGCGCACTCCACGAGATGCGATCGAACGGCAAATGGGATTTTGTCCTGAGGATCGACATCTCGATGGTGCGATTCCTGTGCTGTCTCTCAAGGAAAATCTCACCTTGGCCGCCTTGCCTCAACTGTCACGATATGGGGTGGTTTCACCCGGGCGACAATCGGAGGTGGTGAGCCGCTTGATGAAGAAATTGAACATTCACTCCTCCGGTCCCGACCAACCGATGGGTGAACTTTCCGGAGGAAATCAGCAAAAGGTATTGTTGGCGCGGTGGCTGTGTACCCAACTGCGATTGTTCATTCTTGACGAGCCGACCCGGGGAATTGATGTAGGGACCAAAGACGAGATCCGGCGACAAATCGCGAGATTATCGAGCACGGGGCTGGCGGTCCTGTTGATTTCATCGGACCTGGAAGAGCTGGTTGAAAGTTGCGATCGTGTGTTTGTGTTGCGGGACGGGGCGACAGTAGCAGAACTCAACGGAGAAGAAGTGACCGAAAGAGCGATCATGGAGGCGATGGCAAAACAGCAATCCCGGCACGAGTCAAAGGCTGCCCGTGACTAACAACCGCCGGGACTTGCAAACTTGTGCGGAGACAATTCAAACGCGCTCACTGAAACGGCTCTTTGACAACCCACAAGAGCTTCTCCAAAGAACAGCCCAAGTGAAGCCAAGACGATTGCGCCATCGGGAAAGTCCAAACCCGGCCCCCGGTCCGTAAAGCTGCGATGGACGTTGCCGGTCGTGATCCACCGGCCAGACTGGGCTGCATCGAAACCCCCGGCCGGGACCCGACCTACCTACGGTATTCCAGGGAACGACTTGACGTACTGGACCCTGAAATCCGGGAAAGAGTTGACAATTTGAATCTTGTAGTCCGGAAAGGAACTGACAATTTTCCATTTACCAGGCTTATCGGGAAATGAGTTGACTACCTGGACCCTCAGGTCAGGAAAGGAAGAAACGATCTGTACCTTGTAGTCGGGAAATGAATCGACGTACATGATTCTTCCGTAGATCTTGGAGACGTCTGGTTTCAGTTTGGCACGTGAGGCGAACGGTACTGCCGGACTGGCTTGAAAATCGAGAAGCATGAGCCAACCCGGGCCGCAGGTTCGGTCATCACTGCTGTTCCCCCAGCCAACGACGGGACCGACAGCTAAAGCAGAACCAGCAAACAACGTCACAAGAACAAGCACCACAACCAACTTACGCATCGAGTTTCTTCCCGCAGAAAACACGTTACCGTTAACAATCATTTTAACACCGACAGGCTGCCTGGCGTGACCCCACTTCCGCTTGAAAGGTTCGACGCGGAGTCCGCCCGGCGCAGGAACGTCCACCTGGAAGGTGATCTGCGTCCGGGCAACAGCCCCGCGGCGGCAACGTGGTGCAGAGCACAACCACCCATTCGGAAAGCGAACTACCGAGGAGCTGGTTCCGCCAACTCCCGACCCTCCGCTAGGCGGCCCATCGGCAGAGACTCCGCGTTCGCCTCAAGCGTCCGGCGCGTCATTCCCCAGCATCTGGCCGACGATCTCACCCGCCCCCTGCCCGAGCAGCCCCTCACCCCGGTCCGGAATGTAGGCCGTGACCAGTTCAAACTGCCGGCCGGCCAGGGCCATCCGCAACAGGTCGCTAGCCGAAAGTGTCATCCGACCGGCCCGGCGGCTCAGTTGGAACCGAATCCCCCCCACGCCGTCGTAGGTTTGATAAACGACTTCCGTACAGACCAACCGTTCCGACCGGGTGAAGTCAAAGTCAAAATCATAGGGTTTCCCCTCGTGGCCCACGCTGCGCCCCAAAGCGTCGAACACCACGGACGGCTCCAGCGCCGGCCGAATGACCACCAGCGAGTCAGACGCCAAGGGGGACGCGACCGAACGCAGCCAGACCCCGTCCTTGAGCGCTTCCAGCACCCGGCCCGGCAACGAGGTGTCAATGGTTTCCAGACGATCCCGACGAGCCCGCATCGGCTCCGCGTCAAAAACACCGCCGGCGTTCAGTTCGTCCATCTCACCCAGATACAAGGCCGCATGGGGCCAGTAACCGGGCAAAAAGTAGTTGGTCAGCGCGTATTCCTTCCGCGTGACGATAATGTCGCCGGGCCGCATGACATCCCTGAGCTGCCCGGAGATCGCCGCGGGTAGACCGGGCTGGTGGGACGGATTGAGCGAGATCGACGATGCCGTCTCCGACAGAATCCTCTGCAGACGGAACATCATTTTGCGAAGTGCCGTCTGTTTGACCCGGCCAATGAACTGGCGGGTACGTACTCGCAGTCGCTCGGAGATATACTGGTCCCAGCCAATTTCCAGCCGATGGTCCAGGGCTTCCACCACATCCAGGACCGCCTTGAGATCGGAACGTTTTGCGGCAGCCGCTTTGATTTCTGACTCGTGCTCCTCAAAGCACAAGGCCGCCTGGTACAGTCGCCACACATTCGCGGGACTCGTGAGCGACCGTTGCACGGCGTCGTAGGTCCCTTCCGGAATCCCGAACCGCACATCGGGCTCGTTCAACTTGGCCCGCACAACGCGATTCTCTCCGAACTCCTCCCGCAAGAATCTTGCGCCGTCAACCAACACCAACGCCCCGGCAAACCCTACCAGGAACTCGGCAAGCTCCAGTTCCGGAGATTCCCGCAACGAAAGGATCACGTCCATCAGCGCGTTGCGCGACTGCCAGTAGGAAACCAGAAGATGACGCAGTTCGGCTTCTTCGGTTGGCACAAAGTATCCGCGACCCGTCGCCTCCCCCCGGGCTTGCATTTCAATTGCAGATGCCTTCAGCCGACGAAAGTGGCTCGCCAGCCCGGTGACCGTCAACGCTCCCGATTCAATACAGTGCAGAGTCATTCACTGGTCTCCCGTGAAGCGGCGTCCCGCGCCGCACTATCCAACTCACGTCGTCAACAGGAACCCCCACCCCAACACCGGGTGCTCAAACTTCCGCTGCCGGTCCACCCCGTGCGTGAAACACACGCTGGTCGGACGCATAGGGCGGGCTGCGCCACGGCAGTGACCAGTGCATGTGATGGTCGTAATAAAAATCCCGACGTCCGTCAATCATGATGTGCAGTGCCGTGGCCTCCCAGGGGGTCAACACCTGATCGCCGCAACGGACCTCGGCCGCTTCGACCTCGATCCGGGGAACGGCCTGGTTCTCAAACGGCACGAGCAGCGTGACCATGATCGCCCTGGCCTGGTCCCGCAGCGAGTACGTCAAGTACTGCGGGGCTTTCGAGCCGTACGGAAACGGACAGGGTTCCAGTGCCGCCTGCCCCCGCAACCCGGGCACGGGAACAATCGCCAGGTTCCCTCCCCGGCCGCTGGTGATCACCCGCCCGTCACCCGCCAGACGGGCCGGCGGTCGGACCTGGAAATGGAGTTGATAGTCGTGCTGGCCGATACCATGAAAACGGTCGATCAGGATCCAGTATTCACCCCGCAGGTAAAACAGTTTGCGCCGGCAGATGACCGACTGCGGCAGGCGCTGATAGCCTTCATGCGCACCACTGAACCAGGCGAACCGTTTTTCCGAACGCCAACCATCGATCGTGGGAAGGATGGCACCGTCAAACCGCCATTCGCTGCGGACCGGCAGATGATCCTGCCCGTCCACGGTCGACACGTTATGTGAACTGCTTCCCACGCGCCAACGTCGTTCCGGATTATCACCGTAACCACCGGCACCGTGGTGCACCAGCACCGGACGACCACGACTGTACAGGACCAGGTTGAACATGGCCGCGTGATCGTGACTGGTCACCCGGTTACCCCGCGCCCCGGCATCGAGACACGCGTAGTCCGCCCTGCGTGACCAGTCGCGCCGCATCACGTAGTATCCGCTGTCGGTGAGCGCCGTGTCCGGGCTGTCCGGCTTCACCGGCTGCAAACGCTCGTAAGCCGGAAACAGATTCTGTCCATGACTGGGGTAAAACTTGTGATAGGGCGGTTGCCAGCCGGGTTCCAGCGACTGGGCAATGAACTTGGCCTGGCCGATACCGAATCGCGCCGCATGCTGTCGGAGTTCAGCGAGAATCGCTACCGGTTTCTTATCGCCCAGCGTGGGAGCACGTCCGTCAGGGGCGATCAGCTTCCAGGCCGAATCGGCCGCGGCCTGCAGTCGATGGTGATAGCGGGGCGACAGGTCCACACCGTTGGCTTCCATCAAACGTGCCAGCAGCACAAACCGCTGCACAACACCCCACTGGTAGGAGGAGGACCGCTCGCGAGTGAATCCGTCGGGAGCAATCAACAGCGCCATTTCGCGCTCGAAGAATCCCGGCCCCAGACCGGCGAATCGAGCCAGGGCGGGAATTTCCGGAAACAACAATCCGGCCGTGTAAAGGCCTTTCATGACGCTCAGCCACTGGTTGTGGCCCGACGTGCTCAGCAGGTCACCGCCCTGCCGCCACTGCCCCCACAACACGTCGGCCTGGTCCACCAGGCGGCACAACTGCGGCACCAGGTGCATGTCCGCACATTCGGCCAGGGGCCAGGTGGCGCGGATCAACCGGGCCGTACTGCTGACCATTTTGAAGTTGTGTCGCTGCAGGTCGTGCCAGTGCTCCTGGCAGGTAAGCGTGTATTGGTAAATCGAACTGGACAAATCCTCTGTCAGGCCGATCTGAAAACGATCGACCGGACCCAACTCGGTCCCTCCGCCGAACAAGTCGCCACGACTGCGTGCGGACGCGAGGCCCTCGCGAATCGCCTGCTCAGCCTCCAGTTTCTGCTTGCCGGTGGCGCTTTCTCGCAAGGCCCTGACGTACGCGGCGCTGTAGCCCACGTCCACGTTTCGACCACGCCGCAGGTGGGCTACCAGCCCCTCCACGCTGGAGATGACCTTGCCAGCCCGGTAACGCTCGGCCAGGTCGGCCAGTTCGTCGCGATCCCAGTCCACCAGACGGCCAAGACGTGTGGCCAACCGGGCCACCGGGCCGGAGCGGGTGATGTCCGCTTCTGATGCCTCCACGCGACCACGGGAACCCGTTCCAAAGCGAGCACGCTGACCTCCTTCTGAGGCCAACAGCAGTGAACCAGCCAGGACGAATCGACGGCGGGTAAGATCCATGCGCCGATTATGAACCGGGCCATTCGCGATGTCGAGTCCGTCGCAACATGACCATCCCGCAACCGTCAACAACCTGGATGAAACAACGGGTTCCCGGTCACGTTTCCGTCCCTGCCTTCCCTCGAACCCGCCGGCCAGGCTATTAGGCCGCTGGAACACAAACCCTGATGAGTGCACCCGTTCATTCCACGGGTGGCGGTGATGAGAAAATGGCCCACGACAAATCCGGATCCCGTCCCTTACGCTTCTACGTTTTGTTCGGATATTACGGGTTAACCAGCCAATTGACTGTCGAAATCCGTTAATAACGATAAATCTTCATATTCCCCACAAAGCCACCTCACCGATCAAACTATTGGGCAAGACGGCGCCCGGACCGACAAACCACGGAGATTTTCAACGTGACAATCCATAAATTTTACTCAATCATTATTGTTGCAACCGTCGTTTTCTATTGTAACGCCATTTCACAGGCACAAGGTCCTATCCCTCTTCCGGCAACCCAAAGTGACGACTTCCTGCAGTTCACATCGGGCCACTCCGGTACCGCCTCCCTCGAACAGTTGCAGGAACAGATCGATGCCCAGTCAGAAGAAATCGCCGAACTCAGCTCCGCTTTAAAACAGAAACTTGACCCGGGCGTTTCGGGCGCCACCATGAAAATCGTCGGTCGTGTCCATGCGGATTACTGGGGCTTCCCCAATACGTCTCCCGGGGTCGATGCCCTGGAAGGTGGACATCCGCAAGACCGACTTGGTTTCCGGCGTGTGCGTTTCGGTGTTCGCGGAACACTTCCCGTCAACATGGAATACCGCATCGAAATGGAATACGCGGGCGGCAACGCCACTGAATTCCGCGATGCGTGGCTCGGCTGGAACGACCTGCCTGTCCTCCAGAAACTCCTGATTGGAAATCAAAAGCGTCCCTACGGCCTGGACCATTTGAACAGCAGTCGTTACAACGTTTTCCTCGAAAGACCCTTCGTCATCGAAAGCTTTAACCAGGACTGTCGCCGACTTGGCATCCAGTCCTGGGGCCTTTCCGAAGACCAGAGTTGGAATTGGCGCTACGGTGTTTTCAACCAACGCCTCATCCAGGACGAAGGTAACTACACCAACGACAACCTCCAACTGGAGGTTGCGGCCCGTCTGGCCAACACCATCTGGTACGACAAGGCGTCGGATGGACGCGGATACGCCCACTGGGCCATCTCAGGAACCACCGCTTATCCCGACGGTTCAACCGGTGGCGACAACGGTCCGGTCGGTCCCGATCAAAACGAGGCCCGCTTCCGTCACCGACCCGAAGCCCGTTCCGCATCGCGTTGGTTGGACACGGGTCGTATCGCCGGTACGGACAACTACCAATTGCTCGGCCTGGAAAGCGTGCTCAATGTGGGTCCCCTGCAATTGGTAGGAGAGTACGAGAACGTGTGGCTCGACCGTGAGCCCGGGGCTGGCGGCGACCTGCATTTCCATGGTGGTTACGTCTACGCCTCCTACTTCCTGACGGGAGAACACATGCCGTGGAATCGAAAATCCGGACAGCTTGGCCGCATCCAACCTTTTGAAAACTTCTTCATGGTCCGTACCTGCGATGGCCAATGCGGGAAGGGTATCGGTGCCTGGCAGGTTGGCGTCCGTTATTCCTACGCCGATTTCAACGACCTGGACATCCTGGGCGGGATCGGAGAAAGCGTTACTTTCGGTCTGAACTGGTTCTGGACATCCAATGCCCGCATGCAGTTCAACTGGATCCACGGATCGATTGACAACAACAGTGGCAATTCCGGAGATTACGACATCGTCGGCACCCGCTTCATGGTCGACTTCTAAATCCAACGACACAGTGGGAGATTTGAATGCATATCCTAAGAGTATTCCTGGTAGTCGCGGTGATCTTCGCCCTGGCGCCATCCGTACCGGCCGCCTGCGACGGTTTCAGTTCCTGCCCCGTATGCGGGAACAGCACTTGTCACGCCGTACCGGTCACGACCTCGGTTAAAAAACATTGTTACGAGGTCGAGCGCCAGGAGATCTGTATTCCGCAGGTCTGCTTCCCCTGGCACCTGCTCAGCGGACACCATTTGCTGGGTAAGATCTGCGGCGGCTTCCCCGGCGCGGATTGCACGTCCTGTGATGACCAGTGCAACGGAAGTCGCTACGGGCATGTCATTACGGTCAAGGTTCTCAAAAAGGTATCGTACAAGTGCGATTCCTGCGGATACGACTGGAAAATGGACGACGTCCGGCACGGCTGCAGCGATGTGGACACAAGTGCCGAGGCCCGTCGGGCCCAACCACCGTCTTCATCGACAGTGAAGCTCTACCAGCGAGCTGCCGGGAATACGAGCACGGTCAACTTTCGTTGAATTTTCGTGTTGCTTTGTACTTTGAACCGAACCAACACCTCCCCTTGGGGGAGGCGTTTCCTTTTTCCCGGGGTCCACGTCCGTTGGACAATGAGCGGTGCCCGTCCCTTCAGGGACAACCCCTCCCTCGAGTTGGCAGACGTCCCCACACGCCCACCCAAACCTGCACCATGCTCCTCCGCGCGTTATAAATTCCCTGAACGGGTACGGTGGCGGCCGCGAAGTTTGCCTGCACACCGTTCCGCTCACCCACCCCTGATGCCACACCCAAGAAGGGTCCTTTTGATGATCGATCTTACCGGTCACCCGGCCGCTTCGCCCGCCATTCACCACGTACCGGTTGACCCCGGTACCTCGTGGTCCACGGAAGTCACGGTCGCCCTCAACGCTGCTCCCGATGACGATCCAAATCCCGACCCGCAAATGGTATGGGACACCACAGCCGTCAGGTCGGGTATTTGTGGCGCCGTGACACCCCGGATCGTGTTATTTCCAGACGGAACGTACCGCATGTATTACACCCAGATCCTGCCACGTCCAAATTTTCCAGCCGGCGCCAATGACTTCGGGAACGCATCGGCCCGGATCCTGAGTGCCGCTTCCTCTGACGGGATCCACTGGAAACCCGAGTCGGGAGTTCGGTTGTCCCCCGAGCAGGGTGGCGCGGGCGAATTTCGCGTCGTCTCACCGGACGTGGTCCCGGTGGCCGGCGTGGACGACCGATTGAGAATGTACTACGAGTGCTGTCGAGGTCCCCAGTCCGTCCCGAATTCCATTCGTAGCGCCGTGTCGGAAGACGGGTTGAACTGGACCGTGGAGCCAGGCGTTCGCCTGGAAACCCCCGGTTGCTATTACAATTCCTGCCGCCTGATTCTTCTGGCGGACGGACGATGCAGGATGTACGTTGCGCAATCGGACCGTGGAATTATCAGCGCCATCAGCAACGACGCCGGCCTTTCCTTTGACCTCGAAGACGGAACCCGCGTTCCCAACGGCGACACCCATGACAGCTTGATTGCCTTTGCGCCGGAAATTGTACGGATCGAGAACGGCGCCTACCGTATGTATTACGCGGGATACAGTCATTCGACTTCCGCCTCGATCCTGACAGCAACCTCCGAGGACGGCTTGAACTGGGTGAAAGGGACAGAACCTGTCATTTCTCCCGGCCAGAGCCGGTTGGACCGCGCAAAGTGCTCCGAAATGGGCCTTCTGACCCTACCTGCAACGGACGGTGAACCACCCCGTTTCCGTTTGTTCTACGAAGCCTGTGATGGGACGGCTCGGGATGAACGCGGCATATGGAGAATCGTAAGTCGCACGACAACGTAGTCGTAACCATCTGAGGCGACTGGGCCGAAACCCTCCGACGGGCCCGTGACCGGTTTCCCTGAACTTTTCCCCGGCGTTTTCCGTAACAGGATACAACGCTCTCCTGAAACGTCCATTGCCCGGTTGATTCCCCGCAAAATGCGGTTGAAGTGCGAGTTAGTGCCGACTCCTGTTCCATGACTACCCCTCTTCGCCTACTTCCGTCATTGGGAGGCAAAAAGGGGGGGAACGCATGCGCGTGAAACGGGCTCCTTCCATCTACCATTGGTTCCCTGAAAGGCCAACGCAGCTTGAGTACCTTCAACCCACGGATCAGTACGGTGTACACCAACCGGTTCGCCGGATATAAAGGGGGCTGGTTGGTTTGTCGCACGATGGCGTGAACGTCGCCGATTTCCAAGAACTCGGTTCAGCGGTAACTCCTTCGTCCGTCCCGCCTGGTGGGCTCCTACGACAGCCCCTTTTTGATCGGCCCGGAAAGTGAAATATCGGGTTGTAATTCCCGCGCACAGGAGATTCAAGGTGGGAAGAAAATTATATTGCGGAAACTTAAGTTACGACGTTTCGAGTCCCGATTTGGAACAGTTGTTTTCACAATTCGGATCGGTCGAAAGTGCCGAGGTGATTACTGACCGTGGCAGTGGCCGCAGCAAAGGATTTGGTTTCGTCGAGATGGGAAACGACGCCGAAGCTCAGGCTGCGATTGAGGGCCTGAACGAGAAGGACCACGAAGGCCGGCCACTCACCGTCAATGAGGCCAAGCCCCGAGAAAATCGTGGTGGTGGTGGTGGTGGTGGTGGTGGCTATGGAGGCGGCGGTGGTGGCGGTCGAGGCGGCGGTGGTGGCGGTCGAGGTGGCTATGGCGGCGGCGGCGGCGGCGGTGGTCGGGGCCGAGGTTACTGATTCGCTAAACACTGCTCGAATTCCGTACTATTTTAGCTGTAACAGAAGAGACCCCACGTTCTGCACGGACGTGGATCACGGGGCTGTGTGCGCACGGACGACGAAGTTCTTCAACCCGAGAACCCACATATGGCAAAGAATCAAAATACAATCGAAAAACGCCGCAGGGAAATGGAAAAGAAAAGAAAGGCCGAAGAAAAGAGGGAGCGACGGCGCAAGAGGAAGGAACAGGTTGACGAGCCACCTGTTGTTGAGTCTCCTGTAGCAACAGAAGAATGATTTCGATCATTCCGCTTCCCGAACGTCATCCTGTCACTACCGCTGTCAGGAAGTCGCTTTCAGGCAGCAACCTGATTCCTCAACGCTCCTTCGGCTTTTACGTTCCTGAATGACGGCGGTCTGCTGCTGCAAACGTCTGGCCGGAAGCGCCAAGGCATTTCGACTCTTGTTCCCTGCCTCCCTGTGAGCCAATTTCCAGGGTTCATTCGCGCAGGTCGGTACGCCACCCCAGGGTGAAACTACTGAAAGTCATTCGTTGATCCCCGTCACGCTCATAGAGAACCCCAACACGACCGTCCGGTAAACGAGCAAGAGACGAATAGGAAGCCCGCCTTTGTACAACACCTTGCTGGTCAAGGCGGGTCGGCAGGTGCGAACGGTGGCGGTGGCCGATCGAATGAACCCCGAGCGATTGACCAGGATCCTGAACGCTCGAATCGAGTGGGCTCGACGTGATGATGGAGGTGTCCCGGCGGTGTCCGTCGACACAGCCGCCGGACTATTCGAGCGGTTCGGGCCCGGCATCCGCACGATTCAGTACGAACTTCACAAGACATTTCAAAAGATGTCCGCGAGCACGAGTGATGTCGAAGTGTGATATTTCGATCGAGTTTGATGCGGAGAATCGAACCTACCGTGGCGGTGGGACGGTGTCGGGTCGGGTGTTGGTCGAGGTGAACAAGGACCTGACGAGCAACGGCATCAAGCTGATCCACTTCTGGCAGACTCACGGATAGGGCAACACGAATGCGGGTGAGCGGGTCGAGGAAATGCTCGACACGGACAGCCAGTTGTTCGCGGGCGAAGTGCGGACCTATCCATTCTCGTTTGTCGCCGACCGACAGCCTCTGACCTACCACGGTCACTACGTCAACATCGATCACTATGTGCGGGTTGAGGTGGATGTGCCGTGGGCGATCGACCCGAAGTTGGAAGAGGACTACGTGTTGTTGGCGGGTGCGACGCCCGAGGAGGTGACGGGCAAGCGGGACGAGATCATCGATTTCCAAGACGAAACCGCGAGGCAGATGGGCCCGGTCGTCAAGGCGATCGCCTTTACTCTACTGGGAGCCACCCTCCTCGTTGCAGTGGCGTCCCCAGACGCTATTGTGCCGCAGATGATCCTGCTTTTTGTCAGCATATTCTGGATCCAGAAGAAGATGGCATTGAGCGCCATGGTGGTCGGTTTAATAACAGCGGGATTCTTACTGCTGGTACTGGCGTTCCCACCCGCTTTTGTGCTGCCGATCATCCTATTCTGGATCCGCAAGAAGATGGTATCGGGCCGATTGGGCGACGTGCAGTTGAAGACGCCTCACCTGGTGGTCGGGGCTGGTGAAGATTGGCCATTGGAGCTGACGTTCACGCCGAAGAAGAACTTCTTGGTCAATGGGATCGAGGTGAAGATGTCGTGTTGCGAGTCGGCGACTTCCGGGCATGGAACCAACAGCACCACTCGGACTCACACGGTCTTCGAGAAGGTGCACGTGCTGGAACTGGCGGGCCAGTTGGCTGCTAACGAACGGTTTGAACGCCGGGTCGCTCTGCCATTCCCTGAAACGGATGCCTACAGCTTCAACGATAGCAACAACAACATCACCTGGACTGTTGAAGTGCGGATCGACATTCCCCGGTTCCCTGATTGGAAGTCGAAGCAGACGGTGCAACTGTTGCCGGCCGAGTTTCTAGAAGAGCCTGCTTCGGGTGACCAACGGCTGGCGATGCCTGCCGGTGACGGGGTGAAGATCGAGTCGATGGATCGGGAGCAGTCCGATTCCGGTACCGAGACGCAGCAACCGGCTGACGAAACAGCCTTTGGAATCGGTGCACCGAGTGCCGAAGCGGCTGCGGTGGGGTCTGCGGGGGATGCGGTGGGGTCTGCGGAGTTGTACGACCTGATCGAGCAGGTCAATGCGGCCGATCGGTTTGGGAACAAGCGAGAGGATCTTGTGGAGTCGTGGTCGACACGAGAACTGGATGTGGTGGTGGCGGTGGATCGCGTGTCGTCGACGTTTGGTTCGGTCGTCGACGATGCCTACCAGAACGGCCAGACGGTCCAGGGCACCGTGGTCGAGACGGACCAGTCGATCGAGGTGTTGGTTCGGCCGGGCGGGTCGGTTGATGATTTGTCGCGAGGCGACCAATGGCGGACTCGGATCGTGGTCGCCAAATGGGACTCGCTCTGCAATCGTCTTGTGGCACTCGATATCGCTTCCCGTTGACCTGAACGTTTCGCCAGAGGGGGGTTGGCATGTCTGCGTTTCGCGTCGCTGGGCTGTTGGCCTGTGTTTGGCTTGTCGCCGGAGTTGAGTTGGCAGGTGCCCAGGAGAACTGGCCGCGGTTCCGTGGAGTGGATGGCAACAGCGTGGTGGCCGACGATTCGCGGTTGCCGGAGGTGTGGGACCGGAAGACGAACGTGGCCTGGAAAGCCGAAATTCCAGGTTTGGGTTGGGGCAGTCCGATCGTGTGGGGTGATCGGGTGTACGTATCGTCGGTTCACAGTGACGCGCGCAGTCGTCATCCCACCCAATTTCCAACTTTTCCCCTGATCATCCGAAAAGAAGCCGTGTGAACGGGATGATGCCTGTCGGTCATCGATTCCGACAATACGATGATCGCACGGTATCACCAGACGGCCCCGGTGCGAGCCTTTCTGTAGCTGAATGCCGTTTCCCGGACCTGTTGCATACCAGGACCAGTTCTTTCGCTTTACCTGGCTGGTGATCTGCTGTGGCCGCCTCCAGGTTTTTCCGGCGTCGTCACTGGAGGTGATGAACACGCCGTCGTTGTCACGGGTAAACGGCAACCAGATCACACCGGTTTGCTGGTCCACCACCGGACAGGGATTTCCGATCGTGATTTCCCTGTCCCCTCCCTCCTCGTCGATGTGTTCCAGCGGTCCCCAGGTCCGCCCACCATCGGACTGCATTTCAGCACCAGGTTGACATCACCGTGATCGGCACTGCTCGTCTTACGACCTTCACAAATTTCCAGCAACGTGCCGTCCGGGGGTAACCAGCAGTGCCGGGATACGAAAAGTGTGATACCCTTCGGTGCCGCTGACAAAGACATCGACCTGGCTGGGCACCTCCTGCCCTTGCACCAGCGCGTGCCCGCACAGCAGACCCACTAACACCGTCACCCACAGTACCACGTGGTTTGATCTCATCCTTATTTTCCCGACCGCAGCTGACCCGGAGTGATCACCTGCCGGCTCATGTTTTTGGCGAGCAAAGCGTGGACCGGATGAACGTTGGTCCACCCCAATCGGCACAGGCAACCATTCACCAGCGGCGACCAATCAGCCGTTACCAAAATCCGGGGACGACTCGGGGACTGCGATTGAGGACTTCAAAACGCGTCGTTTTCCCTCAGGTAGGCTAATTGGCGAACGATTTGACGGTCCCGCTTTTCTATCAACTCCTGCGGATCCCGTTGCTGCCAGTCATAGAAACCACGGCCCGACTTGACGCCCAGGTTTCCATCTTTCACCATTTGCTCGTGGGTCTCCAACGGCCCCTGATCAGCTGACAAATCCGCCAGCAAATACTCGTGAATGTCTTTCACGAGGTCCAATCCAACCAGGTCCATATTTTCTAACGGCCCCATGACCGGCAAACGCAAACCAAACGTCAGCCGCGCAACCCGGTCCACATCCTCGGGCGACGCAATCCCCCGCTGTACCAACTGAATTGCTTCCCGCCAGAGGGCATGCAGCAGCCGGTTTCCGATGAATCCGGGGACGTCCTGATTCACACGCACCGGCACTTTGCCGATGGACGAGACCACTTCACTGACGCGGTCGAGCACGGTGTCCGGTGTGTCCTCACCACGAATTACCTCGACCAGGGGCATCAGGTGCGGCGGGTTCCAGAAGTGCGTACCCGCCAAATGCAGCGCCGTTCCACTTTCCCTTCCCAGCCTGGTGATACTCAAACCACTGGTGGTTGTGATCAAAATCGCATCGCGAGAAACTGCTTTGGGAAACCGCTTGAACAAGTCGACTTTTTGCGTAAAGTCTTCGGCAATACAATCCATGACCAGGTCGGCCTGGTCGTCTAATTCCTCCAGACGTTCGACCCGCGCGATGACACCGCCTGGCTGGAGGGGTGCACCGACGTGGGAGTCCATCCAACGATCCAAGCTGTCTAAGGTCGACTCGAGAGCGGCAAGTTTTTTTGGATTCCGAGCCCAGAGCAGAACCTGGTACCCGCCTCTTTTAAAGCAAACCGCGGCGGCGGCACCCATCTGGCCGATCCCGCAGATACCGACGGTCCGAATCACTTTTTGCTTTGCCATGCTGCACCAACACCGTTCTATCCGGCGTCTTCATTCAACGTGCGTTTCGCAGGAGTGGCCGAGACACCTTCCAACCCCCCACTAACACGGAATACTTCGCCGGTGACCCACGCCGCCGCTTCGCTGCATAAAAACCCCACCTGGTAGGCAATGTCTTCTGGCTGCCCCCAGCGACCAAGAGGAACCGCCTGACGAACTCGCTCGATCATCTGCTCCTCGCTGATCCCCAGAGATTCACAGCGCTGAGCCATCACCGTTTTATTGAAGTCGGTGTACACCGGACCGGGACATACCGCGTTGACCCGCACGCCGTAGGCCGCCAGTTCGCAAGCCAGCGTTCGCGTCAAACTGATCACACCCGCCTTCGCCACGTTGTAGGCCGCCACCAGGGCCACGGGGTTGATTCCATTGACCGACGACAGATTGACAATGGTCCCCGACTCCTGCCGTTCCATGATCCTGCCGGCAGCCCGGCAACAGTAGAAGGTACCGGTCAAGGTCACGTGCAGCACACGGTTCCATTCTTCGTCACTCAGCGCGACAACGGGTGCCACGTTCTGTCCCACGCCCGCGTTGTTCACCAAAATATCGAGCCGACCATCCGTGGCTGCGAATTCGTCAAAGAAACTGGAAACCGCGGCACTATCACCGATGTCCAGAGTACGACCCTGAGTCTGCAGGCCTTCTTCCTTCAGGGCGGCTGCAGCTTGCTGTACTTTATCAGCCTGCAGGTCGGTCAACACGACCTCTGCGCCCAACTGCGCCAAATGGCGGGCCATGCTCAACCCCAACCCCTGGGCGGCACCCGTGACAACAGCATGCAGACCGTCAAGACGATAGACTGGCGGGATGGTTTCACTCATGTACACTTCCCTCTCCATGTTTTTGAATTCACTTTACAAAACACTCGACCCATGCGGCGCCCTGGCACGACCTGTTCCCTGGTCATTCCGCCATCCGCCCGGCCGGGTCACATTTTTATCCAGACTCCGCCCTGGTTGGCCGACTGAACGGCGCCATGAACAAACTGCATTCCACGCAGGCCGTCGTGCACACCGGGAAACACATAGTCATCCCTGGCAAGCGGTTTGCCGTCAAGGTGCGCACGGATCGCATCGATGACACCGCAGTAGATCGTGGCGAACGCCTCCAGGTAACCTTCGGGGTGTCCGGTCGGTACTCGTGTGCAGGCGGTCGAAGCGTCCGACAGATAACCCTGCCCTCGCGTCAACGTCTGCCTGGGCTCGCCGTACTTGTACAGTTGCATCACATTCGGATTTTCCTGTTCCCAGACAATCGCGCCTTCCGACGCATAAACCCGTAATCTCAGATTATTTTCTTCACCGGTGGCGACCTGGCTGATGGTTAACACACCCTTGCCGCCACCTTCGAACCGCAACAACGCGTTCACATCCTCGTCCAGAACACGATCGGGCAGGAACGTGCTCTTGTCAGCGCATAATTCAACAATCGGATCCCCTGTGACGAACTCCAGCAGATTGGCGCAGTGCGTGCCGACATCACCCAGCGTTCCGCCCTCACCTGACTGGGCCGGATCCACCCGCCAGGCGGCTTGTTTCTGTCCGAGTTTCTCATGCGGTACCATCAGGAAATCTTGAAGGTATTCCACAATCACCTTGCGCACGGATCCCATTTGTCCGGACCGGAACAGGTGCCGTGCGTGCCGAATCAGGGGATGCCCGGTGTAGTTGTGTGTCAGGGCGAAAACCAGGCCCGACCCCTCGACAAGTTCGACAAGTTCCCGTGCCTGCTCAACATCATAGGTCATCGGTTTGTCACACACGACATGAAAACCGGACTGCAGAAACGTCCTGGCGATGTCCAGGTGCAGGTGATTGGGGGTCACGATACTCACGAAGTCAATCCGCCGGTCGGCCGGCAAAGCGGCTTCCGCCGTCGCCATCTGGCCGTAGCTGGCATAGCACCGTGCGGGATCCAGGTAGAGTGCTTCACCGGTACGTCGGGTATTCTCCGCGTCGCGGGAAAAACAGCCCGCTACCAGTTCGATCTGCTGGTCGAGCGCGGCCGCCATACGATGCACCCCACCGATAAATGCACCCTCGCCACCACCCACCATGCCCATTCTCAACTTGCGTTTCCACGAGTCCATCGAACGTCGACCCTTTCCTTGAAATTGATCCGCCTCCACGTGGATGGCGATATCTGGAAGTCGTTTACAATCCCAGCATGGCCCGGTTTTTTTCCTGGTCGGGTTGGCCGACAGCAAAATCGTCGAACGCAACCTGGGCCACATCGATCAGGTGCCGCTCGATGAAACCGGCTCCTTCCGCCGCACCTTGCTCGGGACTTTTGATACAGCATTCCCATTCCAGCACGGCCCAGCCATCATATCCCTTCTCGGTCAACAACGTGAAGACCCGGCGGAAATCGACCTGCCCGTCCCCGGGTGAACGAAACCGGCCGGCGCGCTGTTTCCAGGGTTGGTATCCACCGTAGACGCCGACGCGTCCGGTGGGCAGGAACTCGGCATCCTTGACGTGAAAGCCGGAAATGCGGTCACCGTAAATTTCAATAAACTGCAAGTAATCCAGTTGCTGCAGCAGCAGGTGACTCGGGTCGTAGTTGATTCCCGCCGCCGGATGCTGATCCGTTCGATCCAGGAACATTTCGAAGGTGGCACCATCGTAGAGGTCAGAGCCGGGATGCAGTTCATAACCGATCCTGCAGCCATGTTCGTGGGCCATGTCCAGCAGCGGTCGCCAGCGGCGTGCCAGTTCGTCAAAGGCCTCCTCAATCACCCCCGCAGGACGCTGGGGCCAGGGATAAACCATGTGCCAGGCGAATCCCCCCGAAAGCACGGCGATGTTGTTCAATCCGAGTCTTTCCGAAACGACGATGCATTTTTTTATTTCGTCGGTGGCCCATTCGGTGAGCGCCGCACCGCTAAGTCCGGGAGGATGAAACGCCTCGAACCCGACTTCATAGGCGGGGTGCATGGCCAGCACCTGCCCCTGTAGAAAGGGTGCCATTTCCGTCGGTTCCAGTCCCATTTCGTTCAGTTTTCCGCGATATTCATCGCAATAGTCCTTCGACTGGGACGCTTGATCCAAGTCGATCACCCGCGAATCCCAGGCGGGAATCTGGACACCCTTGTACCCCAGTCCGGCGACCCAGGCACCGATATTTTCAAGGTTGTCGTAAGGAGGCTCGTCGCGCAAAAATTGTGCCAGGAAAACAGCTGGTCCTTTAATACTTGGCATGACAGTTCGGTTTCTAAAAGTGGATTCTGATGGATCGTCTGGGAAATGCTGCAACGGTGACTCGACCACCGGCTGTTACCGCAACGCGACTTATTGTTGCCGCAGAACGTGGCGTGGCCGCGTTCCATCGATGACGGTGCCCTCTAACAACGTGGTCTGACATGGGGCAGACAGTTGTTGAGCAGCAACCTCCGAAAATCATCGCGACGGTTCCGTCCCCGCCAATTCAGCGTGGCTGATCCATCGGGACGCCAGTCTAACTTACCGGGTTGGGCGAGCAAACCCGCCCAGCGAAAATTCGGAGCGTCCTCCCCGATAACATTAAACATCTCTCCCCCTGCCATCACCGCACGGAAACTGCCACCTGTTCGTCCTGCCGGGGAAGCTGCGACCTTACTCAGACAACCGCCACTCCCTTCAATCGGCGTTCGCTTCGCAGCGGTTGCTGTTGGAACCCGGCTTTGCCGGTGATGGTCGCCAGGCCAGGGAAAACATTGACACCTATAAACGAGCCACGCTGCCGAATGAAACCAAGATCATGGAAACATTCCGCCCCGTTGCCGACCGGGATGCCATCTTCCGCTGAGCAGAACTTGCAGGCAGGAATTGATGCCACTGAAGTTCCTACCGCGGACTACTGTTGTTGTTTCAAGCCAGAGTTCCGCGTTGCAAAACAGTTTATGTCGAGTTGCCCGGGCAGGTGCGGACCAACCAAGGAACGCCGGTCCTGGCGCCTTCGTTCTTGCCGCAATTACAGCAATTTGTTACACTGAAACTTCTTGCTAAAACGTCGATCTTCGCCGATGATTCCGGAGACCCGTATGTCCAAGCAAACCAGCCGGCCTGGTTTTACTCTCGTCGAACTCCTTGTTGTCATCTTCATCATCGCCATCCTGATCGCGCTGCTGTTGCCCGCAGTTCAGGCGGTTCGTCAAGCAGCAAAACGTACCCATTGCGCCAACAACGTCACCCAGCAAATCAAAGCGGTCCATCACTTCTGCAATGTAAACTATGCCACGTTTCCAGAATTGGCCCGGATCACTCCTTATACAGCAAGTTTCCAGTTCATTCTGTTACCGTTTCTGGAGCAAAAGGAACTCTACGACAGGGCTGCGGAGAATGGCTGGCCACTCATCTGGGAGATCTACGAACAGTACGCGAAAGGACCGATCGCCGCCTACAACTGTCCTTCCGACCCTTTCTCTCTCGGGTTGCGCAACGATCATCCCAGGTTCTGGCCCAAAAAGTATTCCAGCTACGGTGCCAACTACCTGTTATTTGGAACCAATCGGGCAGACGAAACGTTCCTCGGCTGGTGTTACGGGTGGTGCGACGGATCCCGCCAATGGAAGAGCTTTTACACCCTGGAAAGCATACCGGACGGGTCGTCCCACACCCTGGGACTGGCGGAGATGTCGGCGACGGACTGGACGCAGGGTGCCATGTGCTATCCGCAACTCGATGCGGCCATGTTCGCCCACGTCGTCCCGAAAAAGCACAAGTCGGGGGACCATCCCTATCCCTACTGGCACAAAGTGTCCCTAGAAGCCGAGTTGCGTCCCACCCGCCACGCCCAACCCTTCCGCGCCAGCACCCACCACAACAATCTCACCAATGTGGCCATCATGGACGGAAGCGTGCGCACCATCGCATTGACGATTGACCCTCAGGTCTGGTCAAACCTGATCCACCCCGACGATGAAAACATCATTTCCAAACATTATTGTCCAGAATGTGGGGCCGAGTTTCCCCAAAGCGCCGTCATTTGTGTCCACTGCGGCTACAATCAATCACTAGATGGCAAGGTCAGGACCGAAGGTCTTTCCAAGGATGGGGAAGTATTCGTCCGCTGGAAATAACGTCCACCGTACTCGCCCTACACGTCCGCATTGCTCACGGCCTCTCGTGGTGCCAGTCCAGACCGGGTGGCATCCGCGTCGGCGCTCGCAGACTGGTCCGAACCAAAACACACCTTGGCAATTGCCCGCGGGCAGACGATATCGATCCTCCTGGTCCTTTCCAGTTTCAGCGTCACCGACCCCGCTGAATGACGGCTCAGCCTCAGGCAACATCCCGGCAGCAAAACGGCGTCAAGCTCGTACTCCTGCTCGCCAACCCGTGCCCTGCGCACCACCAGGACATCCGGTCCCGACGAGTGAATTTTCACTTCGTTCTCGTCCAACTCGACCCTGAAACCTTGCCGTTGCACCGGTCCGTTGACTTCCACGTCCAGCGACTCTTCCACCCCGTGGTCCTCATTAAACACGGCCAGGTATTCGTCCGTATAGTCCACCAGGTACCCGGGCAACTCGAGTGGCGGAAGGTCCTTGTTCACCGGGTGAGTGAGTCTCAGAATGACCGGGCGGCCGATATGCCTTTCGAGCATCGGTTCATACGCATTTTTGTTCGCTCCCAACAGCGTCTTTCCCAACTGTTCAACCTCGCCCTTGCCACCCGCCAGGCTGGGCTTGGTTTTGGACAACTGGCCGAGGATCGCGCTGATCGATTTCCCGGTCGCGTCGCGAAGTGTGTTGGCAACGGTGCGCACCAGACGCATCGCACGTCGCACCGGGCCCGGATTAAACGTGCGTGTTATCTGTCGGGTGCGGGCCCGGGATTCTTTCTTTGTCAACGCCGCATCGATCCTGCAGAGAGCCAGGCAGTGGCCCAGTTCGTCGTCGTAGATCAACGAACTGGACTTAGCCATGCCATGCCGGGTCATGTAGGGCGCGTCGTAACGCAATTCAATCCCCCGGCTGTAGACCACCAGGTCGCCCCAGGCGGGTGGCCCCACCGTGGTGAGGTAGGTTACGTGATAGTCGTGCATCAATTTCAAGCACTTGTCCAGACGCCACGCATTGAACAAGGCTCCGATGATCGCAGCTAAAAAAATCATCACGAGCGTGAGCGCCAGTGCGTTGTCCAACAGGATCTGCCACCAGGGAATCGAGGTGACCGGCTGCTGCGCAACCGCTTCGGCCAGAATCAAGAATGTGTAAGCCACGTCTACCTCCGTTGCCCTGGCAACTAACAATCTGTTCGGGAGTGTTTATTTATCTGGGGATCCAGCTGGTGACGAATCGCATGACTGGTAGCATCTGCCAAGTTGTGATTGGTTTGAACATTTGACTATTTTTATCAATTTCGTCTCATCTCTCAAAGATTGGTTCGGTCGCTGGCCCTGATTCCCGGAAAATCCGGACATGAACGGCTCCCGGACGCAGGGACACACGTTTTCTTCGGAAACCTTAATTTGCCCCTTGTCAGAGCTCGACCGTCAGGCCCTGACGATCCATTCCCGCCGGTCGTCAAAAGTACACCGCACCGTCAATAGATCCCTCAATAGA